>JBNKVZ010000239.1:0-4307 GCA_050299455.1 Thalassospira sp. | reverse complement strand
CTTTGCTGGCCGATCATTCATGAATAGCTCGTCTCCTTTGCCATGTCCATGATGCTGCCAGCACATATGGGACGGTTGGGATGGCGTGATCAAAGGTCAAACGCTTTGCCTTCAAAGACAGATACTGCGCCGTTGTGATCCTTGTTGGAATTTGTGTGTGTAATCTAGCCAATGGGTTGGGTGATTACTTCCAAAGGATAGTATTAAATTATCAAAAATTCATGCAAAAATTGAAATAGGTCGCATTGGGACTGCAACCTGACGATAAGGGGGACTGCATGAATAAATCTGTTACCGGGTTTGTGCCGGACGGGCGCGCATGGCGTGCAAAAATGAAATTCGGGGTGGCTGTCGCGTGTTTTGTCGGGGGGGTATTGACCCTGTCGGCACCGTCTCATGCCGCTGGCAGTGTGCGTTCGGCGGTAGAAGTTCAAATGCCGATGCTGGATGTGGATCTTTACGATGCGCCAGGGCGTAATCGTAAAACGGTCAAATCCATTCCGGGCAGCGAATTTCCTGCCGAGGTAGAATATATCAGCACAGATATTTCCGCCGGGCGGATGCACCATATTCGCCTTGAAAACCAGCCGGGTGATTTTTGGGTGGATGGCACAGAAGTCTGGATTTCTGCCTATGATGGTGTGATCGAGGTTTTTTGTGACGCCGATCAAACCCGGGCAATGGGCAATACCGGGCGCGGTGCGGGCGGTCGTTCCACCTGTCGCAAGAAATAGGGCGGGGACATGATGAAAAAACTGAAATGGTCTTTGCCTGGGGCGGCGATGCTGTTTTTGGCCGGGTGTGTCACCAACCAGACGGGGATTGATCTGCCCTTATGGTCAAGCATCCCCGACGATGCCAAATATATCGATACCGTCACATTGCCTGCTGCCAAACCTGATACCACCGAAGGCCTGAAAAAGGCCCGTATCAAGGTGATGGCGTCCTCTGTCGGTATTGCCGACTTCCCTGAATTGCAGGCTTACGCCCAATCGGTTCTTGATCGCATCATTCAGGGGGCCCCTGCCGGGGCGCCCAAGGCGCGGGTTTATTTGCTGGCAAATGCCAGCCCCGGTGCGATGGCGGTGCCCGAAGGGGCAATTTATATTCATTTCTCTGCCTTCCAGTATTTGCAATCGGAAGACCAGTTGGCGTTTTTGCTGGCACATGAATATAGCCATGTCGCCTTGCAACATTCGCCAGACAATCTTTTGCGGTCTTTGCGCCCGTATCTGGTGACGGCAATGGATTTTGCCGTGTCGCGTACAGGCGGGGATGACCAGATGCGTAAAGCCTTTCAGCTTTATGGCAGTGATATTCTCTCACGCGATGTGTTATTGCCGGTCTGGGATCGTGCGGCCGAAAAGGAAGCTGATTTTCTCGGCCTCGATCTGATGACGAAGGCGGGCTATAACCCGTCGGAATCTTTGCGTTTACTTGCCATTGTCGGCAAGTATGAGGACAGCTTTGAACATATGCATCTGGCCACGCGCAACCAGCTGGAAAAACAGCTTTCGGCTCAGTTCCAGTCGAACACCGACAATGCGTTATGGAATAAATTCACCAGCGAGTTTCGCGATGCGATTGGCAAAATTCAGGAAGGCTTGGCCAGCCGCCATGAAGATGCCCAGGACCGTATGGTGGCTCTGGTCGGTTATATGAAGCGCGAATATCCGATGGAGCGCCGCCGCCCCATTAATAACGCCTTTTATATGCGTACCGTGGACAAAAATGCTGCCCTGCTGGACCATTATATTGCCGCCCATCGTGTGGTGTCCGAATTACAGCAGGCCGAGTTCGATAAAGGCTACAAGGTCAATTTCCGCAAACTTGAAGCCCTGGCACGCGCGGCGGTTAGTGGTAAAACCTCCGATCATGCCTATACCCGTTATGCGTTTTCCAAATTGCGCGCTTATCAGGGCAAATATGGTCTCGCGCTTAAGAATATCGATCTCGTTTCCGCGCCGGAAGATGGCGATATTCTGCCGTTCCAACTGGCACTGGAGCGGGCACAGTTGCAAAAACGGATTGGGCGCAAAAAGCAGGCCATTGAAGGAATGGAAATGGCTGCCGCCCATTACGAGTGGCCGGTCGAGGCCTTTCATTTCCTGATCCCGTTATTGACGCAACAGGGGGATAAGGGCCGGGTGAACGAACTTAAAATCCGCTGTGTTGCCAATTACCCGCAGCAACGCGAGCTTTGTTCCACTGCAAAGTAGGCTGTTGTGATCTCGCTGACGAGGGGGCTGTTTTTGGGCAGCCTCTTCGTCGCCTCCTGGTGCGCTACAGGTAAAATCAATGTCGATAGATGACCCGACCGGGGGGCAAACAGCAGGGGCTGATGCCGCCCCGCAACAAACGACGCCGCGACAACGGGGCAAGGCCGGACCGGGGCTGGCTTATTTGAACTGGGCAGTTATTACGTTTGTCCTGGCCGGTTTGATTGTTTTTTTCCAGCCCAGGGAATTTACCCAGCCAGTTGATGAATATAGCTATCAGCTATTTAACCGGCTGTTTGGGACGACAATGTATGACGCGCCCAACAAAGACGATATCGGCCTTGTCCTGTTTAATCAGAAATCACTCTATGACCTTGATACAAGCTGGCCGCCGATTTTTATGGTTCATGGCATGGTCATGAATTCTTTTTTGCGAAAAGATGCGCCCTTGCCACTGGCCTTTTTCATCGACTTTACCTTGCAGGATGCTCGCGACTGGGAAGCGGGCGCATGGGATAACAAGGCTAAATCGAACAGCCCGCGCTTGGCCTTGCATGATGGAACATTGCACACGCTTGTTAAGGTTGTGGATCGTTACCGCGCGCTGGGCATTCCGGTTTATGTTACGGCCGGGCGTTATAATGATAAACGTTTTCCCGAAATCCTGTCTGATTTGCGCGGCAAGGTGAAACTGGTGGCAGGCTGGGGCGATGCGCTTAGCAGTGCCGATATTCGTGGGCTGAATTACGCCCTGTTTCCCAGTCGCCCTGGGGCGCAGGATCAAAATCCCGACTCCGACTCTGTCTCCGTCTCAGACAAAGGCGATGTGAAATCATCGGCCAAGGCCGATTATTACCCGGCCGCGGCGTTGCAAATCTATCTTGATTTATGTGCCCGCCGGGCCGAAGCGATGGCCCAGGGGCGTCTTGAACAATCCCCTTTTGCCGGTCGTAACTGGAATTGCGATGATGCCCTGGTGGGGGGTGTTCCGAAGCCATCGCAAAAGGCGAACTGGCAGCAACAAAACCTGGATTTGTGGCGCGGATATGCCGCGGACCGGCCGATGAATTTGGTATGGCCGGACAGCCAGCCTTATTATGCGGGCTGGCCTGCTTTGCAGTCCAAAACGACGGATAAGGATGGAAACGAGGTTGTTACCGATCATTTCCCGATGAATTGTCACGCGGGGAAGGCAAAGGACTTTTCGTTTCTGATCGGGGTGATTCATGATTTTGTGGTCAAAACCATATTGGGGCGTCAGGGGGATGGCAATTATTGCGGACCCTTCGATGCGATTACCGCCGCGCAGGCAGAAAGAGGAACCCCTGATATGGCAGACAGCTGGGGTGGTAAACTTGGCGGTCGGGTGATTTTTTACAGTTTCGACCTTCAGGGATTGCAGGATATCGTTCATCCGCCAACGGTTGAAGCCGATATTGCCGGGGTCAATGTGCATGCAATGGCGCTGGAAAATCTGTTGCATTTTGGCCCGGCTTATTTGTCTGGCACGGCAAGGACCGATAAAAGTCAAGCGCTGGGCTTGCTGAATTCCGATAATCTTGAATTGCTGACAATGCTGGGGCTGTTTTTGATCCGGTTGGTGTTTCTGGTTGTGGGGCGCCTTGTTGGCGGCGCAGCGGGGGCAGAGGAAAACGGGGCCGATACTTCTGACCAGGATGGCAGAGCGGACATACCCGAAGAAAAACTTTGCACTGTGACGGATGGGGCCCTGCTTTATTATCGCACGGTCCTGTTTGATCTGTTGGGCTGGTGGCGCAAGCTGCCGGGGCGTTTCGTGACCTTCTCGCGTGAAACTGTTGATATTGTCGGACAAAGGCGGGTGCCGGTCTTTGTGATTCTGCTGCTGGAAGCGGTTTTCGTGCTGGTCTTTGTGTTTGCCGTGGCCTTTTGGCTGGAATTTAGTGTTCTGCGTATTGCGCCAACCAATTGGCTCTCAATCCTGGGGCTCGCCGGTTTGACCTATCCGGTTTATATTCGTGCCCTGTTTGCGCAATCGGTTAGAACCCGGCATCGGCCCCCCAGCCAGGATGCAAATGAGGCCGGAACCACGCCTTAAAATGTCGCCTT
>JBNKVZ010000238.1:0-4438 GCA_050299455.1 Thalassospira sp. | reverse complement strand
GGGTTGGCGGGGCAGCCGCTGTTTCGGGAGCATTTTGCCCCAATGGCAAGTCCGGCATTGGGCTTGCAAACGATTGATGATTTGCAAAAATTGCCTTTGCTGCATTTGGATTGGGCCCATCCCGATGATGTGACGCCGACCTGGTCGCGCTGGTTTAAACTGGCGGGCCTCGACGATGTCGCCCTCAAACCCGGCCTGTCTTTTAGCGATGATACCCATGCCGTTCAGGCGGCGATTGCCGGGCAGGGCGTTGTTTTATGCAGCCTGGAAATGACCGGGCCGGAACGGCAAAGTGGGCTTTTATGCCAGCCGTTTGGTCCCTTTATTCGCGGGCATTATTACCAGTTGGTGCATCGGCGCAATGGGCCCAACCAGGCGGAGGTCGCCGCATTTGGCCGCTGGCTGACAGACGAGGTCAAGGGCGACGGGTTTTAACCGCCGGGATGGAAAAAGCACCCTGAAAAGCCAAATTCGATATTGACGGCGGTGGGGCGAGGGGAAATCATTTGACCGTTATGTATCTTCTGGGAAAGGGGACCGTGCCATGCCCCGGTTTTGCGCCAATTTGTCGTTTTTGTTTGCTGACCTGCCATTTGAAAAGCGTTTTGCTGCTGCCGCGGCCGCGGGCTTTTCGGGGGTGGAATATGTCGGCGCCTATGACATGCCAATGGCCGATATTAAACGCCACCTTGATGACAACGATTTAAAACAGGTTTTGTTTAATCTGCCACCAGGGGATTGGGAGGCGGGGGATCGTGGCCTGGCCTGCCGACCGGGCCGGGAAGATGAATTTCGCGATTCCGTATTCAAGGCGCTGGATTACGCAACCGCCCTTGATTGCACCATGATCCATTGCATGGCGGGCAATATGGCAACCGGTGAAGACCCTGGCGAATTGGCCCGCCTTTATTGCGACAACCTGCTTTATGCCGCAGACGAGGCGGCAAAGGCAGGGGTGACGGTGTTAATAGAACCGATTAATGGCATTGATATGCCAGGTTATCTTTTAAATTCGGTCGAGCAGGCTGCCATTATCCTGGATCAGTTGGATCATTCGGCCCTGGCATTGCAATTTGACATTTACCATGCCCAGCTTGTGGGCGGTGACATTGCGTCGCGCCTTGCCAAGCATCTTGATAAAATTCGTCATGTGCAAATTGCAGGTGTGCCGGGCCGCCATGAACCGGACCGCGGCGAATTGAACTGTTCGTTCCTGTTTTATTTGCTCGACCGGCTGGGATATGAAGGCTGGATCGGCTGTGAATACAAACCCCAGGGCACAACCGAGGAAGGGCTGGGCTGGTTATCCCCCTGGCAGGGCAGCGTATCCTGAGGTTTCAGGGCGGCTTTATGATTTTATAAAAAGTCTGACCGGACGCGTTATGCCTCATCCGGTCAGAACCATAATGGTCGGTCTATCAGGCGGTGCGGACACAGGTCAGGAAGGTTTCGACCTGTGATTTCAGGTCATCTGCCTTTGTCGTCAGGTCCTGTGCGACATTGCTGACCTGTCCGGCGGCATTCTCGGTATTTCCGACGGAATTTCTGACTTCGATAATATTGGCGCTGACATCATTGGTGCCGGTTGATGCCTGCTGAATATTACGGGTGATTTCCTTGGTTGCGGCATCCTGTTCTTCCATGGCCGACGAAATGGCCACCGTGATGGCGTTCATTTCGTCGATGGTTTTGGTAATCGACAGGATGGCATCGACGGCCATTTGTGTTTCGGTTTGAATTGTTTCGATCTGCTGGCTGATTTCGCCGGTTGCCTTGGCTGTTTCATTGGCCAGGCTTTTGACTTCATTTGCCACAACCGCAAATCCCTTTCCGGCCTCGCCGGCGCGGGCGGCCTCGATCGTGGCATTCAATGCCAGCAGGTTTGTCTGTTGGGCAATATTTGAAATCAGGCTAACAACTTCGCCAACCTTTTGCGCCGCGGTAACCAGGCCCTGCATTTGTTTGTTGGTTGTTTCAGCTTCATCCACGGCACGTTGTGCGGTGTCGGTTGATTGTGAAATTTGTCGGCTGATTTCGTTAATAGACGAAGATAGCTGTTCGGTGGCTGTCGCAACGCTTTGTACATTGGCCGAGGCCTGTTCGGATGCGGCGGCAACGGTGGCGGCGCGCTGGTTGGTATCGTTAGCGGTATCGAGCATCGAATTTGCCGTATTGCCCATTTGGGATGCCGATGAAACAACGGCGGTTAATACCTGGGCAATGACGGCGTCGAAATCGCCGGTGGCTTGTTCAATTTTTTTCGCCCTGGCTTCGCGTTCCTTGCTTTGTTCAATTTCGCGCGCGGCCAATTCGTCCGCTTTGATCATGTTTTCCTTGAAAACCCCGACGGCGCTTGCCATTTCGCCAATCTCGTCGCCCCTTTCCGTGTCGGGGACGTCAATGGTTTTGTCCCCCGATGCAAGGACGCGCATGGTTTCTGTCATGCGGATAATGGGCGACGCAATGGCACCGCCAATGCCAAATGCCATGATGACGCCAACCACCAGCGCAATCACGACACACCCCGCGATCATGCTATAGGCAAAGAAAACCGTGTCGTGATTTTCAGCTTGTCTTACATCCAGCAATTTTGCTTCCGCGCCGTGAATGTCGTTCATGGTGGCGCGGAACTGGTCCAAATAGGTTTTTCCCCGTGCCTCGCCCACCAGTTTGGACAGACCATCCATTGTCGTGATGCCGCTGTCATTGCTGGTGCGATTGGCCGCAATATCGCGCCGGATATTGATCATTGGCTCGGTCACATTGGCTTGCCAATCCTTCAATGTTTGTTCCGCTTCATTAAGGCGGCGTACTTGCGTTGGATTGTCCGATACAACTTTTTTCAGGTTCCCGATTTGGGAATAGACGTTTTTTTCGCCCTCATTATAGGGGGTTAAGAAGTCTTCATCTCCCGAAAGAAGATATCCACGCATCCCGGTTTCCATATTGATGGCAGATGCCGTGATCGTCTCGATATCAATCAGGACCTCGTTGGTATGCTCTACCCATTGGCTTGTCGATAGCATGGAGCGAATGCTGAAAACGGAAACACCCGCAAGTATCAGCAAAAACACCAAGGGACTTAATATCCCGAACAGAACTTTCAGTTTCAGCCTGACATTTTGGAAAGACATGAGAGCCTCCTCTATAATCGCATCAGAGATGCTTCTGAACAGACACGGGAAATTGGTCTCGCGTGATGCGAGGCTTTTGACATGGACATGTAAAAAGCTATGACTACTCTAGTATGAATTGTAATTGAATTTCAGGTTCTATTTTTACTATTGGCGGAGAGATTTTGAATCTTTCTGATTTTTTCGCGAGATGGAATTTTTCAGGGAGTGAATTCGTTGGATTGGGTAATTTTATTTCGGAAAGAATGCGTACACAGATGCGTCGGTTCCGCCAGCCGGGTTTTGCCAGCGAAATGCATCACGGATCATGTTTGCAACCCTTACGGATAGGGTTAGAGCACGACATTTCCGCAAATTGTGTGAAAAATTAATGAAGGATCACCCGGGCCAGTGCTGTTGGCCCGGGTGCTATCTGTCTGGAAAGGCGTGTCTTTATTAAAAAATCAGGATGGCGCGAAAATCGTTCACGTTGGTCAGCGTCGGGCCGGTGACAATCAGATCATCCAGTTTCTCAAAGGCGCTATAGGCATCGTTGCGATCAAGATAATCGGCAAGGTCGATGTTCTGGTCTTGCGCCTTTTGCCAGCTATCGCCATCCATAATGGCACCGGCATTATCCTCGCTGCCATCAATGCCATCGGTATCAATTGCCAGGGCGGCAAAGCCGGTTTCAAGATTTTCCTTCACCGTCAGTAACGGAAAAATCTCGCGCCCCTGGGGCACAATGGCAATGCCCGCAGCGGAGCGTTTCCAGGCCGGATCACGCGAGATCTTTTTGCCTTCCCAGACAATATCGCCGCCCGAAACCGGATGCTGCCCGACAACAGCACGCATCAGGGACGTTTTGCCCACCCCGTTGCGGCCCAAAACCGCCGTCACCTGGCCGGTTTCAGCCTGCAGCGACACCGAACGCAATGCATGAGACGCCCCATAGAAAAGATCAATATTTTCAACACTTAACATGATCAGCGCCCCAAATAGACTTCAATGACACGCGGGTCTTTTTGCACGCTATCCAACCGGCCTTCGGCCAGCACCGAGCCTTCGTGCAGCACGGTGACCTTGCAATCAAGATCGCGGACAAATTCCATGTCGTGTTCCACCACCACAACCGAGCGGGTTTTGGCAATATCGCGCAGCAAAATCGCCGTTTGTTCGGTTTCGGAATCGGTCATGCCCGCGACGGGTTCATCAACCAGCAACAATTGCGGTTCCTGCATCAGCAACATGCCAATTTCCAGCCATTGTTTTTGCCCGTGCGACAGGTTAGCTGCCATCACATCGCGCAAATCCCCCAGGCGAAT
>JBNKVZ010000237.1:0-4503 GCA_050299455.1 Thalassospira sp. | reverse complement strand
TGTTGGGGGAGGGAAGGGATTGCGTCATTTTCGGCGGACGGATTTTGCTACGGCTGCGCAAAACCGGATCGAGAAAATAGAGCTTCTGGCGGCCCCAGATCGGCGGGCGACCCCCGACAAAGATCAGGGTGTCGCCGGGTTTGGGTTTCTTTTTGCCGTCGGGGTCCACATCAATCATCGGCAGGCGCATGATTTCATCGGCGGTCAGAAGATCGCGCGAGACTTCATGCAGGTTTTCCGAGTGTGATCCCGGGGTGCCGGGTTTGCCGGAGCGCGAATGCTTGCGCTGGACAATGGTCTGTTTGCCCGCGAGCTTTGACAGCAGCTCTGCGGTCGGCAGCTTGTTGGGGGTGAAGGCAATGCGGACATGGCAGTTGGCAAAGATGGATTCATCCCTGCCGTATTTTTTGTAAAGCTGCTCGATATTCTGGATGATGATGTAGGCCTTGATGCCGTAGCCAGCCATGAAGGCCAGGGCCTCTTCAAAGACTTCGAGTTTGCCTAGCGACGGGAACTCGTCGAGCATCAGCAAGAGGCGGTGCTTATAGCCCTGTATTTGTTCCCCATCGCCAAATTCCATTTTTTCGGTGAGACGGCGGAGAAACAGGTTCATCATGATGCGGATCAGCGGGATCAGCCGGTCCTTGTCAGCTGGCGAAAATACCAGATAGAGCATGGTGGGTTTTTCACCATTCATCAGATCATCGAGGCGAAAATCACTGATCGCGGTGTTTTCGGCAATGATGGGATCGGCATAGAGCGTCAGCTGGGTTTTGGCATTGGAATGCACGCCGGAGCGTTCCTGGGGCGCCTTGATCGCCATGCTGTTGGCCCCGCGTTTGACCTCCTTGTTCACATGGGGATGGCCATGCTCATAGGCGGCCATGGCTTGCAGGATGGCGACGAAATTATCTTCGGCATCCATGTCATCGCCATTGCCATTGCCAGAAGCACGCGGCGCGGGCGTTTCTTCATCGCCGTCAATCGCCTCGTCAGGCGGGGCGACGGTACTGATGCCGGAGAGAAAGATATTCACATCATCAAAACTGGCGATGCGGCCTTCTTCCTTTTGCACCTTGTAAATAACATGGAGCAGCACGACCGACAGCCAGCCCCAGCCTTCCTCGCGCCAGTAATTACCGGCAATGCCCTTGCCATCGGGATCGACCACCATATTGGCAATGTTCTGGCAATCGGCGATGTCGCGCCGGCTATTGATGCGGATTTCGGCCAGCGGGTTAAAGCGCACTGTTTCATCAGGCTGGGATTGCTGGGATCAAAGCGCAGCACGGTTTTGCCCTGATCGCGGTTCCAGCCAGCGGTTTTGGCGTAGTTCTCGCCCTTGATGTCAAGAACCAGCGCACTTTCCGGCCAGGAGAGCAGGGTGGGGAGAATGATGCTGACCCCTTTACCACTACGCGTCGGGGCAAAGGCCATGACATGTTCGGGGCCGTGATGGCGCAGTTCGCGTACTTTGCCAAGGGCCCGGGGAAAACCGCCAATCACCACCCCTTTGCGGGTGAGCAGGCGGGATTTTTTAATATCCCGCCACTTGGCCCAGCGGGCCGAGCCATGCAGTTCCCTGCCTTTGCGATTGCCTGAAACCGTATCGTTGCGTGCCCGGGCCGAGAAGATGGCCAGCACGATCAAAACCAGCATCCCGGAGCCGAGAATGACCAGGGCGGGATATTGCATGTTATCTGGCAAGCCAGCCGGGTGAATGGCGGCGGCATAAAGCCATTGCCACCATTCAAGACTGCGCGGATCAAACCCGACACTGAAATGCCATTCCGCGACTACCCCGGCCAACATGCCCAGAGTGACGAGGAACATGGCAAAATGATAAAGCCGTGCCGTCATGAGCAGAGCCCTCCCTTGTTACGGGGCAGGGAGGCGGCAACAACATCGCCTGAAGCTGTCATCAGGGCGCAGCAGGCGGCGCTGACCAGGGCCGCGATATGGATCATGCGCGAAAGGTGAAGCAGTTCGGGCATATCGCGGGCAATGCCAAGCGCGAGAACGCCGAGAAGCATGGCGACAAGCGCCATCGCCACCCGGGAGGCAATGAATTCATCGAGAAGTGAGGGATGGTCTTTAAGCAGGGTATGGCCGGGCCGGAAAAGCCATCTTGCTGCAAGACGACATAGGAGATAGGCCGTTAAAAAGATGATGAATGCCCATGTTCCGGCCAAAAGGCACATCAGGGCACAATAGACGGAGTATATCTTCTTCATGCCGCCCTCCCGTCTTTGAGGATGTAATGGTCATTGGCGGGCTGCCAGAGATCGGTGATACGGCGAAAGCCGTCCGGCCCGCGTTTGATCTGAACGACAAGATCAATCATCTCGGTCAAAAACTCCGGGATGCGGTCCATCTTCATGCCCGCCCAGGCAATGTTCTGATCGAACTTGCGGTGAATGGCCTGTTTGGGGCTGGTGGCGTGTATGGTGAAGGTGACGCCGGTTGTTCCGGCATTAAGGGTGCCAAGGGCGGCAAAGGCGTTTTTGGTGGAAATCTCGCCAAACAGCACCCGGTCGGGCGTGATGCGATTGACGTGATCAAACAGAACCCGCCAATCGACCATGCCGGTGGTGACGGAACTTTCCCGGGCGGCCAGCAAGCCATTGCCATCCCAGAAGGGATCAAGGGCCAGCTCCATTGTGTCTTCCAGGGCAATGACCCGAATATCATCGGCGAGGGTTGAGAGCAGAAGGTTAAGCAGGGTGGTTTTGCCGGTATTGGTCCCACCCGAGATCATGATGTTTTTGGCCCCCAGCATGGCCTCGGTCAGCACATCGCGGATCTCGCTTTCGCAGGCGATGCGATGCAGGGGCAGGGTTTCTTCAAGCGGCGTGCCGGTATTTTGCCCGGCAGGCGGGACAATCTGGTCCCAGCCCGGGGTGAAGGGATGTTTGCAGCGAATGGCCAGGCTTAACCCGGTGCGGACCGAGGGCCCGACCAGGCATTCAAAGCGATGGCCTTCCTCCAGCGCGGTCGAGAGGATGGGATGGGTATCGCCGTCAAAAGGCAGGCCGCGCTGGTTGCCAAGACTGCGACAGATCCGCTCGATCCGGGCCAGGCTAAGATCGGTATCGACAATGCGCCTTTTGCCTTCGCCGCGCCGGTCCACAATAATCTCGCCGGGACGGTTAAGCCGCACTTCGACGGTTTTGGGATCGTCATAGTACCGTGCCAGCGGGGCCATGATGTTTTTGTAAAGCGGGTTGATGGCGTTCATTATTGCCACCCCCATGCTTCACGGTAGACGACACGTTTGGCGGGAGAAATCTGCGATGGATAGGAAGGTGGCCATGTACCCTGTGCATTGCAATTGCTCATCAACAGACTGGTTGAAAGGTAATTACTTGGATGACTTTGGGTTACGGGAATTACGTTTTCGTCATATCCGGTCTGCTGTTCTGTATTAATGACAACGCCATCTTCTCGTACGACTGATTTTGTAGCGGTGACAGTGCGGCGCTTGGCACAGACATAAGTGGCGGTGTCATATAGCTTGAAATTTGTGTAATACGCCGTTTGGTTCAGAGCAGGGCTGTCTTCATGCCATTCAACGACGTTATGGCAGACATTGCCCTGATCAACCGGATCGGCTTCACCGGCGACCAGGCTGTATTTGGTGCCATCAGGCCGGGTATAGTTTTTGACCAGATTTTGCCCCTGGAATTTGGTGCAGTCTTCATAACTGATCTCGCTGGTCGGCTCGGTGCTTTCGCCGTCATAGGTATAGGGCGTTTGCGCCGTGCCGGGCAGAACTTCGCTGGTCTTGATGTTATAGCGCCCTTGCGGCGTACCATCGATATAGACGGTGGACAGCGCATAACCAAAAAGCTGGTCATCATGGGGCTGCCAGCCGGTAATCTCGACCTGGTGGGTATAGACCTGATCGCTTTTCTGACAGTCGGTTATGAATTCCTGTTTGTCGTCATAGAAGTAATAATACCGTTCGCTGCCATAGCTTTGACCGGCACTTAAGCTGTGCGTCCAATAGGCCGGGTCCTCGCAGCCTTCGGTGGTGGCCATTACCTCCATGCTGGTGGTATCGGGCGTGCAGGCGGTGCGGAACTGTTCGAGACCATTAACCAGAATGCGCACCCGGCTTTGCAGGGTGACGGATTTGTCTTTGCTGTTGATCAGCGGCGTGCAGACATAATCGCCATTATCGGATTTATAGATGGTTTGGTGTTTGTATTCGGTGCCGCTATCAGTACAGGCGGTGCTGTAGGAAACCCCGTTTAGTTCATAGACATATTTGTGGCGCTGATAGGAAACACCGGCATCAAAATCATCACGAATGTCGCAGCCTTCAGCGGTTGCCGTCATCGGGGCCGGGGCGATTTCCTGTGACGGGCTGCAATCGCGGACTTCGACTTTGCGGCCATTCTGATTGGTGTAATCCAGCTTGGCATTGGTGATCACGTTACCGGCATCGTAATCCAGCGTGACGCGGCAGGCTTCGCTGTCTTCAACAATATCAAAGCGGGC
>JBNKVZ010000236.1:0-4532 GCA_050299455.1 Thalassospira sp. | reverse complement strand
CGAGGAACGTGCGACCTATATGATCGACATCGCGCCTGAGGCATTGGGCGATTATAACCCCGGTGAAAAGGCCGGTTTTAACCGTTTCATCCGTCGCGAGGCCCTGGGCGTTGTTGCCATTATCGCCCCGTGGAATTTCCCCTATTTAACGGCGGTAAACGGTGTGATACCGGCCTTAATGGCCGGGAATAGTGTGGTTCTGAAACATTCCCATCAAACACCCCTTTGTGCCGAACGCTTTGCCGAGGCCTTTGCGAGTGCTGGTTTGCCTGACGGTGTTTTTCAGCATTTGCATCTCAGCCACGCCGATGCAGAAAAGCTGATGGGGGATCGCCGGGTGGATTTTGTTAATTTCACCGGGTCGGTGCCGGGCGGGCATGCTGTGCAGCGTGCCGTTGCGGGCAAGTTTATTGCCACGGGGTTGGAACTGGGTGGCAAGGACCCGGCTTATGTCCGGGCGGATGTGAACCTGGCCCATGCTGTTGAAAACGTTATTGATGGCGCATTTTTCAATAGTGGTCAGTCCTGCTGCGGGATCGAACGCATTTATGTGCATGAAAGCCAGTATGATGCGTTTGTCGAACAGGCAGCTGACCTTGTTGGGCAATATCGCCTTGGCAGCCCGATAGACCCGGATACCAATTTGGGGCCGATGGTGCGTGCCAGCTCGGCCGAATTTGTCCGTGGGCAAATTGCCGATGCGATTGCCAGTGGCGCCAAGGCGCTGATTGACCCTGCCAGCTTTGCCGCCAATGCCGAGGGCACGCCGTATCTTGCCCCGCAAATATTGATCAATGTTGATCATTCCATGCGGGTGATGAGCGAAGAAAGCTTTGGCCCGGTGGTGGGCATTATGAAGGTGACATCGGATGAAGAAGCCATTCGCTTGATGAATGACAGCGAGTTTGGCCTGACAGCATCGATCTGGACGGCGGATGAAGAGGCCGCCCTTGCCATTGGTGATCAGCTGGAAACCGGCACGGTTTTTATGAACCGGGCGGATTATCTGGACCCGGCGCTGGCCTGGGTGGGGGTTAAAAATTCTGGTCGCGGCTGCACGTTGTCAAAGATCGGTTATGAAAGCCTGACCCGGCCCAAAAGCTTCCATTTGCGGACCAAAATTTAAGGATCGGCGTGATTGCGCCAGAGGAAACAGCGATGACGAAACATATGACCGGAAACTGGAACTATCCAACCCCCGTGCGTTTTGGCCCCGGCCGAATAGCCGAGCTTGCCGATGCCTGCAAGGCATTGGGCATGACGCGCCCGTTATTGATTACCGATGAAGGCCTGAAAGACTTGCCAATGGTGCGTGATGCCATTGCCGCCAATGCGGAGGCAGGCTTGCCAACCGGCCTTTTTGCCGGGGTAAAGGGCAATCCGGTGGGCAAAAATGTTGATGATGGCGTGGCGGTTTATCGTGAAGGCGGGCATGACGGGGTAATTGCCTTTGGCGGCGGTTCCGGCCTTGATGCGGCAAAGGCCGTTGCGCTGATGGCGGGGCAAACCCGCCCGATGTGGGATTTTGAAGATGTGGGCGATAACTGGACCCGTGTGGACCCCGATGGTGTTGCGCCCATTATCGCCGTGCCGACAACATCGGGCACCGGATCGGAAGTTGGGCGGGCCAGCGTCATCACCAACGAAGAAACGCACGAAAAGAAAATCATCTTTCATCCCAAGATGTTACCCGGCATTGTTATTTCAGACCCTGAATTGACATTGGGCCTGCCAGCCCATGTGACAGCGGCGACCGGCGTGGATGCCTTCGTACATTGTTTCGAGGCCTTTTGTGCCCCGGGCTATCATCCAATGGCCGATGGCATTGCCCTGGAAGGCATGCGCCTGATTGCCGATGCCTTGCCGCGCGCCTATGACGATGGCAGCGATATCGAGGCGCGGGCCGATATGCTGGCGGCGGCCTCGATGGGGGCGACGGCGTTTCAGAAGGGGCTGGGCGGTGTCCATGCGCTGGCCCATCCGATTGGCGCTATATTTGATACCCATCACGGGCTGACCAACGCCATTTTGCTGCCTTATGTCATGCGGGCCAACCGCAAGGTGATTGACGAGAAAATGGTGACGCTGGGCAGGATGCTTAATATCTCTGCGCCGGGATTTGAAAGCATGTTTGATTGGGTGCTGGGCTTCCGCACCCGACTTGGGATTGTGAACACGCTGGGCGATATCGGGGTGGATGTTGCACGCGCCGACGAGGTGGCAACCAAGGCCAAGGCTGACCCGTCGGATGGGGGCAATCCGATAGACCTTTCCGTGGCGGATTATGCGGCAATTTATCGCCGGGCCTGTGCCGGTGAGCTGGGCTGATCCCTGTACGGATTAAGGTCGGATCATTATTTCGGGATCGGGGATGAAGGGCGATGACATTAAAAATTTTGGTCATTGATGGCAACCTTGCCAGTGTAAACCAGCTGAACCAGTCATTGGGCGGTTCGCCGTCTGGTGACGGCTATGTTGCCGCCCTTAAAGTCCTTGATCCCGATATCGACGCCACCATCATCCATCCCGCCGATGACGGGCCAGATTGCCTGCCACAGGGATGCGCCTTGACCGATTATGACGGCATTGCCTGGACCGGCTCCGCCTTGAATGCCTATGCCGATGAACCCGCTGTTACCAATCAGATCCCGCTTGCGCGGGCCAGTGTTGAATCCGGTGTGCCGGTATTTGGCAGTTGCTGGGGCATGCAAATTGTTGCCCAGGCCATGGGCGGGGCGGTGAAGGCCTGTGAGAAGGGCCGGGAAATTGGCATTGGCCGGGAGATATTGGTGAATGATGCGGGCAGGGCGCACCCGTTATTTAACGGGCGTGGCCCGTGTTTTAGTGCCATGACCGTGCATATGGACGAAGTCTCCAGCGTGCCGGAAGGGGCGGTGATTTTGGCAGGTAATCGGCATTCGGCCATTCAGGCATTTGTTTTGGAAACAAAGCCTTACCGGTTTTGGGGCGTGCAGTATCATCCCGAATATTCCCTGGCGGAACTTGCCGCGATTTTTCGCCGCTACGGTCAACGCCTGATCGATGCCGGTTTGTTTGCCAATCAGGCCGCGCTCGATGCCATGGCCGATGATTGGTCCATTCTTCATCATGATACCAGCCGTTATGACCTTGCCTGGAAATATGGCATTGGGGCAGATACCCTAACTGCTTCTTCGCGATTAACCGAACTTGCAAACTGGTTGGCTTATCAGGTGCGGCCTTATGCTGCGGCCAAAAGCTAACCCTGCTGGATCGCCCCGGGTGGGGTAGGTTACATCGCGTGTTTTACCGCCTGTTTTGCCCGTTCTTTTACGGTTTGCACCTTTAAATCCCACACGGTTGTGCCGTGGGTTTCTGCCGTCAGGCTGGCCATTGCCAGGCCCTGTGCAATGGCACCATCAAAATCGCCGGGGTGGGATGCTGCGGCGGCACTAAAACCGGCAAAAAAGGCATCGCCCGCGCCATTGGCATCGACAAGATGGGTTGGCAAAGGCGGCCAGAAGGCGGCTTCACCGTGATGAAGGCTTAAAACACCCAACGCGCCCAGCGTAATGATGACAGAGGGGGTGCCTTTTGCCTGCAGGGCACGGGCAGCGTGAAGGGCATCTTCCTTGTTGGCGACCTTTAAGCCGGTCAGGACTTCGCTTTCAATCCGGTTGGTAATTAACAGATCAACGTCACCGACGATGTCTTTCCATCGTTCCGCCTTGGACGGCGAGACAGTGGCAGCACAAAGCGGAATGTCTCCCTTGTTTTGGCTTAACCAGCGCAGGGTTTCGGTGGGCAGGTTGGCATCCGCAATCCAGCAATTCCATTGTTTCAGCTGTTCCAGCCGGGGCTGAAAATGGTCAATGGTCAGGTGGTCATAGGTTTCGGCATCCATCAAGCCAATGGCAAGGTCGCCATCGGTATTCAGGATGGCGGTATAACCCGGCGTGTGCTGGCCCGCTAAACGATCCAGCAAGCGGGTATCAATGCCAATTTCCGACAGGGACTGGACGATTTGTGCGCCGTCACCATCGTCGCCTGCGGCGGTTGCGATGCCAACATGACAGCCCAGCAGGCGCAAATGCACGGCAATGTTGCGGCCAACGCCCCCAGGTTTGCGATGCAGGGTTTTCACCGGGTTTGATGCCGCAGGAACAAAGGGGGACAGGCACTGCATGGTGCGGTCAAAATGGGCGGCACCCAGGCACAGAATATTGGCAGGCAAAGACATGAAAAATAACTTTTAAACGGGTTTTCGATATGGGACCGGAAATGTTTTCCACTGTGTTTGATTGATAATCTGCCGATCCTGCACAGGCAAGGAAAAGCGATCATGATGTTTTACCCGTTGTCGTAAAAACGGGGTGGCCCCGAATGAACCACCCCGTTTGCTTTTGGCGGGCGCTATGTCTGTGTCTGTGCCCGCATATCGTGATCTGATGGCGTTATTTCAAAATGATACGGCCATTGGTGGCAGGGGCCATGGGCGAATGGGCTTCGATAAATTCGGCCACGGCCTGTTCCAGATTGGGGCCATAGTCATA
>JBNKVZ010000235.1:0-4532 GCA_050299455.1 Thalassospira sp. | reverse complement strand
TATGGGCGGTAAATCGCTCGTCTCCCTTTGCATCGGCCTGTAAGGGGGAGTTGTCAAAATTTTCAGTCAGGGTGATACGGGCCCCTCTATTGAGCGAGGGCACCCAGAAATCGAACATCACCGGATTATAGAACGGTTCAGGCCCGTTATCCCGTTCGTAATCCTGCAAAGCTTCGCATTTGGGGAACAGTTCCTCGCCCAGAGACTCTTTCACAAGCTGTTGCCAAAAATCTATCAGCAACTGAAATGCCGCATCATTTTCTCTGAAATCGGCAAAGGGAAACAGGGGATGATTTTTGTAATCAGAAACGTTCATTGGCCGCTCACAATTTTGGAATGCAATCCATAGTTTTAGCGTTAAAACGATTGCTGCCTTTATCGGGTTCCCCATCCGAGGCTATTTGGAATGTTTTATCGGAAAATCACGAGGCGGAAGTCGCCCGATCCACACATGAAATATTGTCCTGTTTCAGGCGGAAAATAACGTCCTTATGTGACAGACATGCGATATCTCTGATCTCAGTCAGTCATCCTGTTCTGGTAGGCGTTCGTAATATGCATCCCACTCTTCTTCCGTTGGGTAATTCGGCATATCCCTTATTTCGTTTTTTATCATTTCCTCAATTGCGTCGACAGATATCTGATCAACAAGGAACTCGCGTAGTTTTCCTTGAGTAGTTTCCAGGGAAGAATTGGACATGTCCGAGCACAGAACGATTTGTTCGATATCTTTGCTATTATCAGGAAGACGCCGATAATTCACGTAATAGACAAATGGATAATAAGCTGAAAATCGCTCGTCTCCCTTTGCGTCGGCCAGTAAGGGGAAATTGTTGAAATTTTCGGTCAGGGTAATACGAGCCCCTCTATTGAGCGAGGGTACCCAGAAATCGACCATCACCGGGTTATAGAACGGTTCAGGTCCGTTATCCCGTTCGCAATCCTGCAATGGGACGCATTTGGGGAATAGTTTCTCGCCCAGGGACTCTTTCACAAGCTGTTGCCAAAAATTTATCAGCAACTGAAATGCCGTATCATTTTCCCTGAAATCGGAGAAGGGAAAGAGCGGATGATTTTTGAAATCCGTAAGTTTCATTGTCTTATCGGTCGCTTTCCTGTGCAGAGCCTAAGCGCAGAATACACAATCAGGTGATCAGATGGCGCAAAATGACGGCGCGGGTGAGGTCAATCTTGAGCTGTGCGGATCATTCTGTCACTTTGGCGGTATCTTGTTTTTCAATCCTATCAAATGCAGGAAAATCCATGCTGTTTTACATTCGTTGTGTTGATAAGCCCGGCCACCTTCATGTGCGCAAGGCGAACCGTGATGCCCATCTGGCCTATGTGAAAGAGGGCTATGTAGATAAAATCGTTGCTGCCGGGCCGACCCTTGACCCTGATCTGGAAGGGATGAATGGATCGGTTTTTATTATTGATCTGGAAGACATGGCTGCAGCTGAAACCCTTACAGCGAATGATCCCTATGCCAAGGCGGGGCTGTTTGAATCGGTGGTGATCCGGCCGTTTAAAAAGGTTTTCTGATCCATGGCGTACTGGCTGATCAAAACCGAACCGTCAAGTTGGTCCTGGGCGGATCAGGTGGCGAAGGATGTTGAGGGCTGGGACGGGGTGCGCAATTATCAGGCGGCCAATAATCTACGTGCGATGAAAATCGGCGATCAGGCGTTTTTCTATCATTCGGTGAAGGAAAAAAGCATTGTCGGCATTGTCGAGATCGTGCGTGAATCCTACCCGGACCCAAGTGATCCCAAAGGCAAGTTCGTGCAGGTGGATGTTAAAACCGTCAAACCGTTTGTTCGGCCAGTTACGCTTGATGCGATCAAGGCAGATCCACAATTTTCCGAACTGGCATTGTTAAAGCAGTCGCGCCTGTCGGTCCTGCCGATTGATGATGCCTCCTGGAAAGCCATTTGCGAAATGGGCGGTGTCACACCATGAGCCGCATTGCCCCTGAAGGTACTGTTTTATGTGCGCTTGACGACCTCGATGCCACAGGGGCCAAGGGCCTGTTTGTGGGCGAAGGGGCGGCACGGCAGAACATTTTTGTCGTGCGTGAAGGGGATGCGGTTTTTGGCTACGTCAATAGCTGCCCGCATATTGGTGTGCCGCTGGAATTTGAGCCTGACGAATTCATCAGCGAATTTGGCGGCGAGATTTTGTGTTCAACACACGGTGCCCGCTTTCGTATTGAAGATGGCTATTGCGTTTCCGGCCCCTGTAGTGGGGATGCGCTGGAACCTGTTGCTGTGCGAATTCAGGGTGATGACGTGGTTCTGGCCTGATTGTATTTGGGCCTGTGTCCTCCAATTAGTTGCAAAATCGAAAATGGCGCGGCCTGTTTCATTCAGGCCACGCCATTTTTTGTGAATGAACGGAATGCGAATCCTCCTGAAGTTTTGAGGTTTTTTTTGGATATTTAATTTTAAATTATTCAATCAAGGGTTTTTTTTAAAAGTGTAAATTCTGCACGAATTTAAAAATTAATCTTAAGTATATATGTTCTTTCCAAAAAAATAGAACGTCCTACTCTTGGTAATAGTTTCAATTTTTTATTTTGAAGTGTTTTTTTGAGGATTTTATTTTTCTTTTGAGGGTGTGATTATTTTCTTGATTTGTTTGTTTTCTGGAAATAAGTGATTAAGCCTATCTGGGGGGGATTAGGTTTCATGTTTGATTTGTCAATGGCCGTAGTGTCTTGTGACATAGTCATTCGTGAGGTTTGAACGGTTTCTTCTGCGCATGAATCAGCTTTTAGCCTGCACATTTTGTGTCGCGGGTAGGGTGTTTATTTGTGTTGTCGGGGTGAAAATTTAATTTCTCCAGCGTGGGTTTAAAATATTCAAACGGGGATCGAAATGAAAATTTCAGCCACTTTATTGTTGTTATCCACAACGGCACTTGTTTCTTTGGTGTCGATTTCTGACGTGCACGCAGAAGAGAGCCGGTGGGCTGGCACAAATGGTACTCAGTTCAATGTGGACGCTAACTGGAATAACGGGTTTACAGGCAAAGACCTGGTTATTGATGGCAACGATTTAAGTGGCGAGGTTGTCGTTATTGCCCCTAATACAGTGGTGACGGTCACTGTTGACAGCCAGTCTGGAAGCAATCCGAATTCGCTGGTTGTTCAGGGGGGCGCAAGGCTGGAAGCCGAGTCAAGCGATTCGCTGGTTCTTGGTTTGACTGATGGTGCGACATCAAACATCACGATCACAGGACAGGGAACCAAACTTCACACCAAAAATGGTGATGTATTGATTGGGTCTGGAAATGGCGCGATTGGTGTTCTGACTGTATCAGCCGGTGCGATTTATGATGCCGATTCTCTCGTGCGTGTTGGCTTTGGTGACGGCGCGCAAGGAACCATAACCTTTGATGCGTCAACGTTTAACCTGGGAACCACAGGGCAGTTTCAAGTAGGCAGTGCCCAAACGGGTGCAGTAACAGGTACTGCAAATTTCAATAATGGCTCAACCGCCACATTGGACGGGGGGACTTCTATTGGTACCAAGTCATCAAATACCGGTACCCTCAATGTTTCAGGCGGCTCGTCTCTGACGGCCAATGGTTACTTTATGGCCGGGGTATATGAAGGCTCGACCGGGACGGTTACGGTGAGCGGTACAAATTCGACAGCCACCCTGAAGGATAAAATTTATTTTGGTTATCAGGGGACTGGAACGCTCGAAATTAAGGAAGGTGGCGCTGTCACAGCCACAAAAACGGTTTATGTAGGGCATGACTCGACAGCAAGCGGTACGCTGACGGTTGACGGCGAAAACTCTTCATTGACGGCGAACTCTGATGTCATCCTTGGCGAACGCGGTACGGCTTCAATGACCGTATCGGATCAAGCCACGGTCAATATTGACGGAACCCTTTCTGTTGGTTCGGGTGTTTTTGTTGAAGACCCGGGTGGCAGCATCTCAAACAACTCGACGGCAACAGGTGATCTGACGGTCAAAAGCAATGGTGTTCTGAACGTTAAGACCAGTCTTTATGTCGGGGATCATGCTACCGGCACCCTGACGCTGGCCGATGGCGGTTCTGTGAATGTCAATGGCGGTACGGGTACCCTTGATATTGCCAGATCATCCGGTTCGACGGGCACACTGATCATTGGTGCTGCCGTCGGAAGCAATGCTGCGGCGGCGGGGACCCTGAATGCGGCCACGGTTGCCTTTGGTTCGGGCTTGACGGGCACTGACACCAGCACCGGCAAGATCGTGTTTAACATTACCGATACGGATTACACCTTTGCCTCGAACATTACCGGTGCAGGTGCGGTTGAGCAGTATGCCGGTAGCGTTAAAATGACCGGCACATCAAGCTATACAGGGCCAACGACTATACATGGCGGTACGCTTGATGTGGCTGGTTCCATTGCATCATCTGCCGTGTCGGTGGCGGGTGATGATGCCGCCGCGACATTGATCCTGCATAATGGCAGTTCTGTGAATGTTAATAGCGGTAATGGTACCCTTGATATTGCCAAATCTGCCGGTTCGACG
>JBNKVZ010000234.1:0-4545 GCA_050299455.1 Thalassospira sp. | reverse complement strand
TCCGCGTCAGAAAAACGATCTGCTGCGGCCAGAATATTACCAGTCGCAATGAGACGGGTTTCGCGCTCAGTGCTTGCCAGCTGATCAAAAGCCTTATGAACCGGCATTGTTTTTAGCGAACCGTCAACTATGACGGTCGCCTCGTCAGCTTTAGCAAGGTGATAAAGGCTTTTGTCTTGTTTTTCGCCGGGCAGGGCGAGTTCGTTAAGGCGCAAATCAATGGTTTTTGCACCATCCGCAAGATATAGTTTGACCGCCCAGGCGGCAGGTGAAAGCGGATTGTTGGCAGATCCGCGTTTTTTAAGCCCTGCCACCACACCATAGATCAGTTTCTGGTCGGGTGTTTTCAAAGCGACGGTGCGCCCGACTGGAAAATTATTAACCATCGTCTCGAAACGTTTGCGATCTCCGTCAAGTCGCGTAGCGACCTGGTTCCGGTTGCGATCGCTCGCATTTTTAACGGCCGCTGCCCGGTATTTTGCAAACCGTTCCAGCGTTGCTTCGCGCAAGGCTCTCGCATGGTCACGGCCTTGCGCCTGCAATTCGCCAAAAGAACCGTTTTCTTTCAGGCCGAACCCCTGGTTTAAAGTCGCCTGAATGCGCGCCCAGGGATAGGGGCGATCAAGATTGGCAACATCCATCTCGTTGACGAAAATTGCCCCACCAAATGGAGACGTCGATTTCACGGAAGGATCAAGCTTCGCCTTGGCCAAAAGCCTGGCATCAAGGTCAAGAACTTGCGCTTCCTCGCGTAAAAGCCCAAACGCCTCAGCTCGTTGGTATTCCGCCCGATATTCGCGCTCAATCTCATTGTAAATTCGGCGTTGCTCATTGACGGGCAACATGATCAACCGACCGGTGATCTTGCGTGCGGCACCATCGGTTTGCAAACCGCGGCCTGATGAGGTTGCCTTAAGAGGCAGACCAAATCGATAATGGATTTGCGGATTGTTCTCCATAACAGTGGCCGCAGCACGATCACCAATGCCATTAAGCAGATTTATGCCCCCGGACTTCAAAAGACCGGTTTTGCGTGCTGTCGTATTGGCATTAAGGCTTTGTAGTTTTGCTTCCAGAACCGCGGCCGGTCGTTCCGCAGCCGGCACATTTGGCACATAATGAACATAACGTGGATTAACCACCTGGCCTTCGCGGTTTACCCTTCCTTTGAGCTGCACATGGGTATTAATTTCTCGATGCGCCTGCCAGGTCATGTCAACGCGGGGTCGCTGATCAACGACTTTTTCGCTTGCATGTAATGAAATCCCGGACGCAGCACTTTCGTTGGCAAGCACAACATCGATGCTGCCATCATTAAACCCGGCCTCGGTTTGAACAGCCGCGGCCTTGCTTCGATCCTGGGCTGAGCGCCGATAGTAGCGGGGAGGGGCCTCGCTATAGTCTATGCCATCGGCGCGCCCCGTGAATTCGCCAAAACTGTATCCTGCTTTCTCCAGGCGGGCTTTCACATAATCGATAGGACTGACCGGCATATTCGACCAGTCCGCTTGATCGATTTTTTCTAGAATTTCGATGTATTTTGCCTGGAGGCGCGGCCCGAGTTCAGCATCAGTCAATTGTCGTTTCTCGCGCTCCCCATAAGGAGAGCCAATCGAAATGTCACGCGATCTTTCGATATATCGGCGAACCAGATCTCCGAAATTAGCATCAATGACATCGCCCGATTGCAATTCATGGCTCAAGCTGTAATCAGCGAGGAACGAGCCCATGGTATTCGCAAGAGTAATAAATGGTTTTTCGCCGTTTTTTAGGACATCGATCGCGTCTTTTGCGACCGTCTCGGCCGACATGGCCAAAAGAGCCTGATCGGCGAGATTATGCAAAATCGACGAAAAATTGATCGAATTAACGCCGACTTCGCCGACAGCGGCATCAGCGACAACAGTCTGACCGTTCGCAATGAGCTTCTTGCCAAGGGGGCCTTTAATCAAATCGTTCTTTTGCTGATCAAACTCAGCGATTGAAGCGATGATATCAGCGAGCTGATCAAACCGCTTCTCGTCAATCGTAACAGGCTGGAAATCGTAGGAAATTCCTTCCATTGATTTTTCAAGCCGGAGATATTGCCCACTTTCTGCAAGCATTGTCGCGACCATCTGTTGCATCGGCAACCCATGACGACTGATAATTTCACCGATCTGCGACGGGTCTTGGACAGCAAGTCGCAAGTCGGTTCGGCCAAACAGATCCATCAACCCCGGGCGCTTCGCATAGGTCCCGGAACTATCCGTCAGACCTTTCGCGTCATACATGAGCGAACGGGCAAGCTCTGCCCGGTTTTCCTGCGCTGCAGGATCGCGGTAGAGATCTTCGCTGCCCCCGACATTATGAACTTCGTCGCGCACCAAATATGCGCGCGGCGCAAGCGATCGCAGCATTTGGCGTCGTAATGTGTCTTTGCCATTGACGGTAGATGTCTGCGACCAGGTCGTAAAAACCATGTCGTAATCATCACCGAGATGACCTTTGTCTCTTATTTTGGCCAGCACGTGGTCGTGCTTGGCTTTGGTGTCAGTTCGAAGTGTTTCGCCGTTTGGCAAAGGCAAGGCTCTTGACCCTGTAAGACCATCATTGGTGACAAGTGGTCGCAGATGCCCATAACCAATGTCGGCAAGGTCTCGCATCATCGCAGGATAGAGATTTGGTCGTTCGGTGAAAAACACCGGCGTCATTTTATGTCGCCAGGCATAAACCAGCATCGCGGCCGCAACGCGGCCTTTGCCCATGCCCATCACGTTCCCATTTATGAAACTGCCACCACTTTCATGCTGGGAAATGGCAAAGCCAACGGCATCAATCTGTTGCGCCGACAGCGCTTTATAAAGTTCATCCCGGGTGGCGTATCCCAGCTTCTCCTGGACAAAATCATCAATATTTCCATGTTTGTTCTTAAAGGCTTCATGTGCCTTCAAAAAAGCCGCTGACAGGTTCGCGGGCATCAGCGCTTTTTGTTGCTTCCCCCCCGACAAGGGGACATAGGAGACCAGGCTCTCGGCCTCACTCATGGTGCGATCTCCTGAAAAATCTGATCGGGATCCAGAGTGATCTGATGGTCGGGTATTTTCAGTCGAGGGGATACTGGGAGCGACCAAGTCATCGGCAGCAGAAATGCCCGAAAGTCGGGATGCTGAGTTATTTCCTCTGGCATCGCGTCGATCTGCAGCAAGTGACAAATCTCCGGCACCGTCCCGGGCCACTGCTTCTCGATCGCGACGAGCTTGTCCTTCATCGCTTCGAGATAAATCTCGACCGTCAAACTCCCGCTAATCTTTGGCAGAATGGCCGTCATCAAGATCGGGCGTTCGGCGGGAATGAAGCTGGTCTTCGGAAGAAAAGGCAGATGCCGCATCCAGCTGGTTTGCCATGACATGATCTGCGAACTCCTTTAATTCACCAAAATCCGATATTTGTTTCAAGTCTGCAAAAGCAGGATGTGTGAGGGATGATTTGCCACGACCGTTAATCACGATCAGATCAACCGGCCAGCCCGCCCCCTGTTGCCGGTAGAGGTCGCCGACCAAGGTCGTGTGAGAGGTGACATTGTATTTGCCATACAGCGCGAAATAAAAATTTCGCAATGATCGCGCCAAATACGGGTTTCTCTCCGACATGCGGTAAGGGGAGGGTGCCGGCATCAACAACACGGCATTTCCGTCTTCAGGCAATCGCGCAAGCGCGTTCCAAACAATCAACTGGTCGAGTTGACGTGTTTCAACTGCGTTTTGCCTTGTTGTTTTTTGCGCCCCGTCTTCGGTCAAAAACAACGGCTTCTGTCTTGATTTATCCGAACCGAAAGGAGGGTTTGCAATCAAATGACGATATGCTGGCGGCGCAAATGCCACCCCGTCTTCTGTGGTTACCTGATTTGCCCTCAAGTGCTTTGCGCGTGCAGGATCAAATTCGTTCGCGATCCTGTTCTCTGGTGGCGTGGCGAGCAGCAGCGCGCCATGGCCAGCAGCGGGATCATAGACAAGATCACCAGGCGCTGCGCCGAGGAATGCGTTAGCCATATAGGCAAGTGCGAGGGGCGTTGAATACGCCTGCAGCTCGCTGGATTTTGATGTTCGTTTCCTGAGAGATGGTAACTGAGCTTGCAGATTTTGCAGAGTTTCCATGCGTTCCGACATCGAGCTTTCGGGTTTGAACGCTGTCATGGTCTTGCTTGCGACACGCAACAAGGCCACTTCTGCAAGTTCCTCGATTTTTTTAGCATCAAGAGCCGATGCCTTGAGAGGGGCTTGCAGCACATCGGAGCAAAATGCGCGAAGCTCTGTTGCAGTTCGAAACTGTTTGCCTGTTTCCAAGGCTTTTTCGAGATGATCGAGAAGGGCTTTTTCCTTATCTTCAGAAATATCTTCCTGGCTCATTCTGTCTTTTTTCGGGCCCGTCGGATCAGCTGTTTTAAAGGCAACACCTCCAAAGGAAACATCATCTTTTTGTTTCGCTGGTTTGCGCTCGCGCGCCAGCTCCGCTTGAGAATTTTCAAGATGTTTTTCGACAAGGTCAATTGCTTGACGCTTGATA
>JBNKVZ010000233.1:0-4556 GCA_050299455.1 Thalassospira sp. | reverse complement strand
CGCCGCGAAGCAGCGACTGCCAAAATGCCTCAGGTGTATCTGCGCCTGGAAATCGGCAGCCCACTCCAACAATGGCTATCGGCTCCGTCTTCGGCCTTTCAATGGAAGCATCGATTATTTCGATCCTGGTTGTCTCCGGCGTTGCTTCAAACGACTCCCAACGCAGTACCTTTAAGGCAATATGATCGGCAAGCTGCTTTATCGTGGGGGTGTCAAAAATCATCGACATAGGCAAGGATATGCCCAGACTTGCATCCAGGCGGTATTTAAATTCCATGGCCATCAGAGAATCCATTCCCATCTCGAAGAATCCTTGATCCGCGTCGGGCAGCTGAGGCGGCTCAAACCCCATGATCCCTGCCACCTCACGTTGAAGAGAAGTAATCAGCAGATTGTACCGCTCCCTTGCCGGCGCTTCTTCCAGCCGCCGCAACAGATCCGTCTGTTTCGCGGGCAACGGCTGCTTGGCATCCTCTTGGGCACATACCTCAATATGCTCCAGAAACAAGCGTGCCTTGCGCGCTTCATAGAGCCCTTTGACGACTGTCCAGTCAACGTTGGCCACGGTTGCCTGAACTCCGGCCATGCCAAGAAGATGGCCCAGAGCGCTTACCCCATGCCGGGTCGACATTGGCGATACGCCCATACGGGTTTGGAACTTCCGCAGTTGAGCGGTTACCATGCCTTCGCCGGACCACGGCCCCCAGTTGATGCTCAAGCCCGGCAGGCCCTTCATACGGCGAGAATGGACCAGGGCATCCATAAAGGCATTGGCGGACGCATAATTCGCCTGCCCGGGCGATCCCAGCAGTGAAGCAACCGAAGAAAAGCAAACCAGAAAATCCAGTGCAAGGTCTCGGGTCACTACATGAAGGTTCCACGTCCCTGTTACTTTGGGAGACATGACCTGTTTAAAACTTTCCCAGGTTTGCTTCGGCAATATGCCATCTTCTATAACGCCGGCGGCATGAATGACGCCCCGCAGCGCAAAACCGGATGCCGCAATTTTTTCAAAAACCCGGGCCATTTGCCCTTCATTGGAAACATCGGCCTTTGCGACATGAATTCTGGCGCCCGTCTGCTCCAGTTGACCTATTACTTCCTGGGCCGCGTCCGAAGCCCCCCGCCGTCCGAGCAAGACCAGATGCCGCCCTCCCCGCTCGACCAACCATCGCGCCACTTTAAGCCCGAGCGCCCCCAATCCGCCAGTTACCAGGTAGGTGCCGTCGGGCTGCAATGCAATATCCCGCGCTTGGGTAGGTTGGTAGCGCGCCAGCCGGGATACATGGCGGTCGGCAGCGCGAAAGGCGATTTGCTCTTCTCCCTGGGGATCCTGGATCTCTGCCGCCAATCGCGCGGTTTCATCCGGGTCGGCTTCCAAGGACAAGTCGACCATGCCGCCCCATAAGTCAGGCTGCTCCAGGGAAATCACTTTGCCCAGTCCCCAAAGCGGCGACTGTGATACGGCAAGTGCCGAGTTGACTTCTCCGACCGGTACCGCGTTCCTTGTCACCAGCCACAATCGGGGCAAGGGCGAATCGTTGTATTTTGCCAGCGCTTGCACCGCATGAAGAACGCTGCCGCAGCCAGACAATTGCGCCTGATCCAGGCTGGAAACGGTCAACGCTTCAAAATTGGGGGCATCCAGGCTCCACAGGTGAACCACCCGCAGCAGCGGCAAGGCACCCGGTTTATTTATCTCTTGAATCAAACGCTTAAAGTCCGACGCTGTTGCCGGATTGACGATACGCGTTTCATTTTCTCCTTTATGGTACCCGTCACCGGGATAGACCAGAACACAGTCATGCCCTTGTTCCTTCAAGTGCGCGGCCAGGCCTTTTCCCACACCGCCGCGGTCGGCAAAAATCAGCCACGTGCCGGCTTCTTGCGCTTCTGCTGCGCCCTGCCCTGCCCGCTGCTCTTGGCGTGGCTTAAAGGGCCACTGCACCTCATAGAGCAAATCCTTGAGAGAATTTTCAAACTGCTCCTGTTCGTACCGGTTGACCAAGACTTGCAATACCTCGGGTAAAAACTTTTGTGTTTCTTTTGCTATGTGCTCTTTCTCCATCAATATTTTGGTCAACTGCTCGGTGTCTCCCTTATCCAACAGGCTTACGATCGCGCTTGTCTCACCTTCCGACGCAACAACTCGGCCGGCATGGGGGCTTTTCTCTTTATCGATCCAGTAGCGCCGGCGCTGGAAAGGATAGGTCGGCAGCACGACCTTGCAACGGGCATAGGCCCGATCAAACCCTTGCCAGTCCACGGGCAGACCACGCACATAAAGTTCTCCCAGACTCGACAGCAACTGCGTCCAGTCCGGACGCCCTGGACGAAGGCTGGGAACCAGCACCGCCTCTTTGGACAAAAGGCTCTGCCGGGCCATGCCCAGCAAAACCGGACTGGGTCCGATCTCGATAAATACCTCGCAACCCTGCTGCTCAAGCGTTTTGACCCCATCTGCAAATCTCACCGGCTGCCGGACATGGCGCACCCAATAGTCGGGCGTGGCGATCTCTTTTTCGATCAATTTGCCTGTAACATTGGATATGATCCCTGTCCGCGGCGATGAGTAGTTCACCTGCCGCGCCACCTTCTCAAATTCAGCCGCTTGCATCAGCCGCGCACGGGCGGCCACCAGCTTAAGCCCGTCTTCAAGACTGAAAACCCCGGCCGCGCAAGCGGCGGCATATTCGCCCGCACCATGACCCATGACAGCGGACGGCTCTATGCCCCAGGACTTCCACAGCTCGAAAAGAGCGCATTGCAGGGCAAATAGGGCCGGCTGAGCATAGAGGGTGTCATCGATGGAAAATGAGTTCTTTTTTTCGGGGTACAGCACATCGATCAAGGAGATTTTTAAATCAGACTTTAAAATAGCGCTGCAGCGCTCCAGTGTCTGCCGGAAAACAGGCTGGGTCTCGTAAAGCTGGCGGCCCATGGCTGCGTACTGGCTCCCCTGGCCGGTGAATAAAAAGGCGGTCTTTAATCGATCGGTTTCAACGTTGTGGCCTGTAGCAACCCCGGAAGGAACTTTTCCTGATGCAAATGCGCCCAAACGTGTGCGCAGCTCTTCACAGGATTTAGCCACTATTGCCAGACGATGCGAAAAATGCGACCGCCCGGTATTGGCCGTATAACAGATATCGCCCAGCACCGCTTGCCGATTGGCTGCCAGGTAGCCCTCATACCGCTCGGTCAAATCCTTGAGTGCGTCTTCGCTCTTGGCCGAAAGCGTCAGCAAATGCACCGGTCGATCCACTGCGGCCGCAACAGGGGCCGGCTCAGGCGCCTCTTCCACGATGATGTGCGCATTGGTGCCGCTCAACCCGAAAGCATTAACGCCTGCGATCCGCCGTTTGGTTCCAGCGGCCCAGTGAATGGGTTTTGTGGGAACGGTTACCGGCAATTGTTTCCAGGCAATATACGGATTTGGCTGTCTGAAGTTCACCTGGGCAGGTATCTGCCCGTGTTGCATGGCCAGCACCACTTTAATCAAACCCGCGATACCGGCCGCGGCTTCCAGATGGCCGATATTGGCCTTGACCGATCCAATCAGAAGCGGATGATTTTTATTGCGGTTTTTCCCTAAAACCGCGCCTAAACTCTCCACCTCGATGGGATCGCCAAGAACGGTTCCCGTTGCATGGGCCTCTACATAATCAATATGTTCCGGTTCCACACCCGTATTGTCGAGCGCCTGTTTAATGAGTGTCTGCTGCGCCAATCCATTGGGAACGGTAAAACCGCTGCTGGGGCCGTCATGATTTACTACCGACCCTCGAATAAGAGCCAGTATATGATCTTTATTCGTCAATGCGTCCGAAAGACGCTTTAAAACCACGACGCCGCACCCTTCGCCACGGCCATAGCCATCGGCGCTCGCATCAAATGCCTTGCACCGTCCGTCAGGGGACAGCGCATGGGCTTTGGAGAGAAGAACCGAAACCCGCGGAGTCAAAATGAGCTGCACGCCACCTGCCAATGCCATATCGCACTCACCCACGCGCAGACTCTGGCAAGCCAGGTGAACCGCCACCAGCGAGGATGAACAGGCCGTGTCTATTGCCATGCTTGGCCCTTGCAGGCCGAGAAGGTAGGATAACCGTCCGGAAATAAAACAATAACCATTTCCGGTTCCGTCATAGGCGCCGATATGATCAATTTGGTTTTGATTCAGACTGGAATAATCGTTCTGGCCGATACCCACATAAACACCTGTGCGACTGCGGGCCAGCCTGCGCCAATCCTGTCCGGCATGTTCCAATGCTTCCCAACTCACTTCCAGAAGCAAGCGGTGCTGGGGATCCAAGTGCATGGCTTCTCGGGGCGAAATGCCAAAAAACCGAGGGTCGAACTGGTCTACCTGATCCAGAAAAGCGCCTTCTCGTGTCGATATCTTACCGGAGACATCAGGGTCGGGATCGTAAAGCGCTTCAACATCCCACCGGCTGGAAGGAACTTTCTTTACGGCGTCCGCGCCGCGAAGCAGCGACTGCCAAAATGCCTCAGGTGTATCTGCGCCTGGAAATCGGCAGCCCACTCCAACAATGGCT
>JBNKVZ010000232.1:0-4562 GCA_050299455.1 Thalassospira sp. | reverse complement strand
ATAATGCCGTTATCATGTGTGACGGGTTCCACCGCCGTCACCCCAAAACCGGCATCCGCGCCCATCACCTTTAAGGTATCGACATTTCCGGCCCGGCCCTTGCCAAAGCAGAAATCCCAGCCCACCACGATATGGCGCGCGCCCAACCCGTCAATCAGAACCCGGCGGGTGAATTCTTCTGCACTAAGCGTGGCAAATTAGGGTGTGAAGGCGACCTCGTAAAACAGGTCAATGCCAAGTTCGGATGCCGCCGCCAGCCGGTCTTCAGCCGATGTCAGCCGAAAGGGGGGCTCGCCTGCCCGAAAAATGGTGCGGGGATGGGGCTCGAAACTCAGGATGGCAAGGGGAACGCCCAGGCGATCGGCAATGCGCCGCGCCTCGGCCAGAATGGTCTGGTGCCCCAGATGCAGGCCGTCGAAATTGCCAATTGCAACAACAGCGCCGCGCGCATCGATGGGCAAATTTTCAAAGGATCGAAAAACGCGCATCAATGCCGTTCTCTCTGTTTTGCTCGCACAAGGATTCCGATAACGGGCCTTTCGTAAAAAAGGCCCGGCAGGCAGCTATAAATCGGCCAAGGCCGCACCGTAAAGCCTTTTCCTGCTTATAACAGTGCAAAACAGCCATGCTGGTACTTTATTTTGCCTGCCACGCCGGGGTTCGCCCGCAAAACGGCCCCCGGCATCGGCGCAAATCAGCTTGCGTTGCCGCGTGACGGCACCATCACGGTTGCTTCACCCGAAATCACCACACGGTCACCGACAAAACAGGTGGTATCGAGCACGATACGTTTTTTCGCAGCGACTATTTCGCGCACCGTCACCTTTGCCGTGACGGTATCGCCAATGCGGACCGGGGCGCGGAATTGCAGATTCTGCGACAGATAGATCGTGCCCGGCCCAGGCAAACGGGTGCCAAGCGCGGTTGAAATAAACCCGGCCGAGAGCATGCCGTGCGCAATGCGGCCTTCAAACATCGTGGTTTTGGCAAATTCATCGTTCAAATGCACCGGGTTGCAATCGCCCGACACACCAGCAAACAAAATAATATCCGTTTCGGTTACGGTCTTGGCATAGCTGCCTTCCATGCCAACTTCCAAATCCTCAAGATAATAGCCTTCCAGACCGTCACGTTTTGTCATCTTGTCGATCCTCATATCGTTATCTTTGTGCAATGCAATATCAATAAAGTATCATCATCAAACAGGCGTTTCGCAATGGGCTTTTGCAAAAACAAATGAACTGTCATATTCATTTTGCCCGCATTCCGGTGCGATGCACAACGCTATAATGCCCTGGCCATGCCGCATCGCACTGCATCTATCACCTTGGCTTTATTGCATTAATCTCCATTGCTTTGTTCCGCTGTGCAATCAATATTAAGCACAATTAAGCACAGCAATCAGGCCATCGCCGCCCCAGACGATTTTTGGGGGACGCGGCAGGATGGCCTGTTTTGCTGTATTGCCGATATGCCAGTTACGGAACCAAGACATGACATCCTCTGCCGCCGACATCTATGAAATCGCAATGGGCCGCTGGAGCCGACGGCTCGCCCGTGCCTTTCTGGCTTTCATCGATGCGCCATCTTGCTGCGGCACGTTGCTAGATGTCGGGTGCGGCACAGGCAGCCTGACACTGGCGGCCGCAACCCGTTATCCTTCGGCGGACATTACCGGCATCGATTTAATGCCCGATTATCTGGGCGAGGCCCTGTTAAATGCCGCCCCCAATGTCAAATTTGAAATCGGCGATGCCGGTGCCCTGCCGTATGAAGCAAACCGTTTTGATGCCACATTTTCGCAACTGATGCTAAATGACCTGGCCGACCCGCAACAGGCCCTCAATGAGATGGAACGTGTTACACGCCCCGGCGGGATCATCGCAGCGACCGTGTGGGACCGCTCCGGTGGGCTGGCGTTTTTACGGCTTTTTCTGGATGCCGCCGCCATCCTGTTTGATGGCGAGGGAGAGGCCCTGCGCGCCCGCATTTTCAAGGTGCCCTATCACGATGAAGACGCCCTTCTGGATTTATGGGCCGATGCGGGCCTGACCGAAATTGAAACAGCAACCCTGTCGATCCGCATGGATTTTCTGGATTTCAACGATTACTGGCAATCGCTTTTGGGTAGCCACAGCCTGATCCGGGACTTTTTTACATGCCTTGACGGTGAACATGCCTATAACCTGCAATCGGCGGTGCGCCGCGCCTATATTGCGGGCGAGGCGGATGGCAAACGCTCGCTTGTGGCATCCGCCCTGGCCGTGCGGGGCATTCAACCCGCCTGACGGCCAAGGTAACAAACACCCCAACGGCGAAGCCCCGCGCCCAGTACCCAGCACCCCGCCCGATCAGGCATCGCCATCGGCGGGGCGATGCTGTTTTTGCGGTTCTGCCGATGGGGTACGCCGAAATGGCAATAACAGGCTCCCGACCAGAGACTGGCTTTCCCGGTCGCGAAATTCGGTAAGACCGATCATCATCTTGCGGTCATCTTCGTGCGATTTTTCCCGGTAGCTGGCAAAAAGACGGTCCCAGACCGACAGGATATTGCCGTAATTGCTGTTGGTTTCATCCATCACCGCCGAATGATGAATGCGGTGCATATTGGGGGTCACAAAAAGCACGCGTAATGCCTGATCAATCCAGTATGGCAGGCGGACATTGCCGTGATTAAACAGCGCAAAGCTGCTCAGCAGGGTTTCATAAATCACCACCGCCCAGGCATCTGCCCCCAAAATAACAACAAAGCAGGATTTATAGGCCGCCGAAACCGCAATTTCGAGCGGATGGAACCGCACCGCGGTTGAAAGATCAAAGCCCGGGTCAACATGATGCACCCGATGAAACCGCCACAACACGGCAAATATATGGGTAAAACGGTGCTGCCAGTAAACCGCGCAATCCAGCCCGACAATCGCCAGCAAAACCGCCACCGGGGCCGGTAAATCCAGCCAGGGCAGCAGCCCCCAGCCCTGCCCCTGGGCATAGGAGGCAGCGATGATCATGGCCGCCCCGATGGTAAAACGGCTCAGCGCGGCACCACAAATCATTAAGGCGAAATTGGTTGCCCAGCGCCCGGCACGTTCCTGCCCGCCGCCCTTGCGATAGGGCGCGATTGCTTCCCACAGGCCCATCACAACCAGCAGGGTGGCAAAAACCGCCAGACGAAAAAGCACCGTATGATCCATGACTGCGATGATATTCCTGTGTAAAATGGATTTGAACTGTTTTGATCGCCCGTATACACATGGCGGTTAGCAACGTCAGGTGCGTGACGCTGTATTTGGGGTATCGGGCGCATTTTTAAATACGATATTCTTGGGCTGTCTCTGGGGCACGACAACCACAATATTGTTTCCCCACGGCAAGGCAATCAGCAAGGAGGCCTTGATGGGTCACAAATTAGTGTTTTCCGCAATGTGTGCCATTGGCATTCTGGCGGGGGCGCTGCACGCGGCACCGGCACGGGCCGATGGTCCTCCGTTTGACCTGCCGGCTGAATGCCCGTCTGGCCAATGTGATATTGTCCATTATGTCGATCATGATGCCGGCCCCGGCATTCGCGATTTTGCCTGCGGCACCAGCACCTATGACGGCCATCGCGGCACCGATTTTGCCATTCCCGACGAAGAAACCATGATCAATGGCGTTAATGTTCTGGCGGTCGCCGATGGCATTGTCAGCGCCACCCGCGACGGGGTGGAGGATATTGATGCCAGTCGCCTCAACAAGGACGCCTTGAATGGCATCGAATGCGGCAATGGCATTTTGATTAACCATGCAGATGGCTGGCAAAGCCAGTATTGCCATATGCGGCGCGGTTCCATTGCCGTGCGCAAGGGCGACCATGTCAGCCGTGGGCAGGCCATTGGTTTGATTGGCATGTCAGGCCAGGCGACATTTCCGCATTTGCATTTCAATTTGCGCCACCATGACAAGCTGATTGACCCGTTTAGCGGCACCGATATGGCGCAGCCTGGCACCAATAATTGCAGCCCCGACCAGGCTGCGCTGTGGACGCCAAAGGCCGCCGCCGAAATGGCCTATCGCCCCGTACATCTTTATGGGCTGGGTTTTTCGTCGGGCCGCCCCAACGCCACCGACATCAAGCGCGGCTATTACCGCGACGATACCCTGCCGGCCACCAGCCCGTCGTTATATTTCTGGGGCTATCTGATTGGTGTAAATGATGGCGATGTCATTACGCTGAATGTTTCCGGTCCACGCGGTTTTAACGGCAGCCGGGATTTCACCATCAAATTGCCCAACGATAACGGCCCGCGCGCCAAGTGGTTTTACGTCAATGCCGATCGTAGCGGCGATCAATGGCTAAGTGGTATCTATCAGGGCCGTGTGCTGTTTTCGCGCAATGGCAAAGCCCCCGTCGAAATTGGCAGCACGGAATTACATATCCGCTAAATTCCTGATCCCGCGACCCCCTGCTTTTCTGCCCCTGCCTTCTGGCACGTACCAGCAGCCACATCGGCACCAAACATATGCAGGGCGTGACTGCGCCCTGCGACCTCGGGGTTTTCTCCCACTGAGGTCTCCCGGGCAGC
>JBNKVZ010000231.1:0-4563 GCA_050299455.1 Thalassospira sp. | reverse complement strand
GCTTCGCGCCTGGCTATTGCCGCCGTCAAGTTGACTGCTGCCTCAACCGGGCCAACCCCAATCATCTCCGGCTTGATCCGCGCCTGCAGATAAGGACCATATTCAGCAGGGGCAGCCATGCAATAAAGAATATTGGGAGACATGTTCACAAAGAAAAATCCTGTTATCTCAATAATGAGTTAGCGGCCTTAAACACCATTCTCATATACGACCTTAAACATTTGATATGTCTCGTGGAGGCCGTTTTCGAGATCGATCTCCGGTTTCCAGCCCATTGAACGTAACCGTGTTGAATCCATCAATTTTCGCGGGGTACCATCTGGCTTGGCTGGATCAAAGGTGACCTCCCCCTGATAGCCGGTAACCCTAGCAATCAGTTTCGCAAGCTCGCCAATCGCAATGTCACTGCCATAGCCAACATTAATATGGCTGCACATGTCGGAACTATGGCTTTGGTATATTTCAGGGGCTAAATCCATCACAAAAATCGATGCCCGGGCCATGTCACTGACATGTAAAAACTCGCGGCGCGGTGTTCCCGTCCCCCAGATCTGAACCGATGGCGATGTGTTCAGCGTGGCTTCATGAAACCGGCGCAACAGGGCCGGAATGACATGGCTGTTTTGCGGATGATAGTTGTCGCCCGGACCATACAGATTAGTGGGCATGACACTGCGATAGTCCCGCCCATATTGCCGGGCATAGGATTCACACATCTTGATGCCGGCAATTTTGGCAATCGCATAAGGCTCGTTGGTCGCCTCAAGGTAACCGCTTAATAAGGCATCTTCGGCCATTGGCTGCTGCGCATCACGTGGATAAATGCAACTTGATCCCAAAAACAGCAATCGCTGCACATCCGCCTGATGGGCCGCATGTATGACATTCGCTTCAATCATCAGATTCTGATAAATGAACTCTGCCGGATAGGTATTATTGGCGTGAATGCCGCCGACCTTGGCCGCAGCCAGATAAACCTGGTCAATCTTCTCTTGCGCAAAAAAAGCCTGAACGGCAGCTTGCGATGTCAGGTCAAGCTCGGAATGCGTACGGGTTACCAGCTCAACATCACTCTTAGCGGCGAGTTGACGGCATATTTCGCCGCCCACCATGCCGCGATGCCCTGCAACAAATATCCGTTGCTTACCTGTTGTCATCAGCTTTCCACCTGCAGGGCGACATCAAAGCCATGCTTTTGCAAAAGCGCATGACGACGCGCCTGATCAAGATCGTACGCCATCATTTCAGTGATCATTTCGTTCAGGGTAATTTCCGGAAGCCAGCCAAGATCGGCATGTGCCTTCGAGGCATCTCCGAGCAGGGTTTCAACTTCGGCCGGCCGGAAATAACGCGGATCCACGCGAACAATCACATCACCCGGCTTAATCCCTGGCGCAAGGTCCCCCTCAATATGCTCCACAATGGCCTGTTCTTCCACATCACTGCCTTCAAATCGCAATGTTATGCCCAAATAGGCTGCAGATTTTTCAATAAACTGACGCACACTATATTGCTTGCCGGTCGCAATTACATAGTCCTGAGGATTGTCCTGTTGCAGCATCATCCATTGCATGCGGACATAGTCCTTCGCATGGCCCCAGTCCCGCAGGCTGTCCATGTTTCCCATATAAAGGCAACGTTCCAGGCCTTGGGCAATGTTGGACAGACCACGGGTAATTTTGCGAGTTACGAAAGTCTCACCACGGCGCGGGCTTTCATGGTTGAACAAAATACCGTTACAGGCATACATCCCATAGGCTTCGCGATAATTAACAGCAATCCAGTAAGCATAGAGCTTGGCAACGGCATAAGGGCTACGCGGATGAAACGGTGTGGTTTCCTTTTGCGGAATTTCCTGGACCAGACCATAAAGTTCACTGGTGGAAGCCTGATAAAACCGGGTTGTCTTTTCAAGTCCGAGAAACCGGATCGCTTCCAACAGGCGCAATGTGCCAAGGGCATCAACATCTGCGGTATATTCTGGTGCCTCAAAACTGACCGCAACATGGCTTTGCGCGCCTAGGTTATATACTTCGTCCGGGCGCACATCATTAAGGATACGGGTCAGATTACTGGTATCGGACAAATCGCCATAATGCAGAAACAGCTTTCTGTCGCGTGCATGAGGGTCCTGGTACAGATGATCGATACGGCTCGTATTAAGCGAACTGCTACGGCGTTTAATGCCATGAACTTCATAGCCCTTTTCAAGCAGAAATTCTGCCAGATAACTGCCATCCTGGCCGGTAATTCCTGTAATCAGTGCTTTTTTGGTCATTGTTCGCTTCGGCCTTCAGTATCGCTAAAATTGCGCCCGTAATCGTCATCAAGACGGACGATATCATCTTCACCAAGATACGTTCCCGATTGAACTTCAATCAGCTCCAGCGGGATCTTTCCTGGGTTTTCCATCCGGTGGACGGCGCCCAACGGGATATAGGTTGATTCATTTTCCCGCAACAGGAACTTGCGCTCATCGCATGTTACCAGCGCCGTACCTTTGACAACAATCCAATGCTCTGCCCGATGATGGTGGCGCTGCAAGGAAAGTTTCGCACCCGGCTTCACCGTGATGCGCTTTACCTGATGGCGCTCCCCCATTTCAATGCTGTCATAGGCCCCCCAGGGACGGGCCACCTTGCGGTGGGCAACGGCCTGGGAACGATCTTCATCTACAAGCTCGGAAACCACCTGTTTGATATTTTCAACGGAATCACGGCTGCTGATCAAAACGGCATCGGGTGTGTCCACCACAATCAGATCTTTCACGCCAACGGCAACAACCAATCGGTTTGGATCGGCATGTATAAATGTATTTTCTGTCGCAATGGTTTTAACATTCCTGGTTGCACCACCCGCACTATTGCCAGCTTCATCTGCCGGATTAAGGTCAGCCAGAGCATTCCAGCTACCAACATCGCTCCAGCTTCCGGAAAATGGATAAATGACGACATTCTCTGCCTTTTCCATCACCGCATAATCAATGCTTTTCGCCTCGGCTTTGGCAAAGGCCGTAGCATCAGGACGGATGAACTGCCCGTCTTTTGAATGACGGGCCATAGCCTCTTCACAGGCTTTTAAAGTGGTCGGCGCAAAAGCAGACAGAGCCTCAATCAAAACATCGCGGCGTACCAAAAAAATGCCGGCATTCCAGACATGCTTTCCAGAGGCTAAAAAAGCGGCGGCCCGTTCAAAAACCGGCTTTTCCAAAAAGCCGCGTGACTGAAAACAGCCATTTTCCAGCTTTTCGCCCATTTCAATATAGCCATAAGCGGTACTGGGCGAATGCGGCATGACACCGAAGGTCACAATATTGCCGTTACTTGCTGCGGCGGCTGCATCCATAACCATGTCCGCAAATGCTGCATCGTCGGGAATGTAGTGATCAGCGGGGCAGAATAAGAGCAAATCATCTGCTTCCCCACCGGCAAGCGCCCCCAATGCCATTGCCGGTGCGGTGTCCCGCCCAAATGGTTCAAGTATCTGTGTGACGTCACATCCCGCCTGACTGGCCGCTTCCTCAACAAGAAACCGTTGTGCGTCAGCCCCGATTGCAACAATAGACCCCAACGAATTCAGCCTGGCAAACGTCATCTCCAATAGGGACCTGCCATCGATCAAAGGCACAAACTGCTTTGAATAGTCCCGGCGCGACAAGGGCCATAAACGGGTACCAGAACCGCCGCACAAGACGATCGGGCATACAGAAGTACGGTTTTTCACAATGCTACTCATTCAAATACACACCCTTAAGCTAAGAAAAAATCGCCATGCAATGGAGCTCAAAGGTGCACCAAAAACGTAAAAAGCCAGATGGATGCAAATGGATAATCCCATCTGGATAAATCGGTAAATTCAGCGCAAACAAGCAATAGCTAAAAGACGGTTCAAATCATGTCAAACCGTGTGCTTTGACCATCCATGATATTCGCCACCACAACACTACTTTACTGCAGCATTTTGCACGGAATGACAAGTTTCAAACAAAGCAGGTGCCCTCAGTCCAGGCCTCGCCGCTCAGTTCAGCCGTACTTGAGAAATTACGGCTGACAAGTTGGCCCTTCAAAACGATACCGCACCGTCACTGTGAGTAAATCACCGATCAGCAAGAACACGTCGGGAGAAATAAAAGATTCCGCGTTTTTGGAAAGTATAGCTCGGGGATTGGTCTACCATGCGTCGCACCAACATCGCTGTTTGGGCGATTTTCGGCAATGAAATCAGTTTGTTTTTCGGAGATGTGCATGGGGAAAATGGCGCACCCGACAGGATTCGAACCTGTGGCCTTTGCCTTCGGAGGGCAACGCTCTATCCAGCTGAGCTACGGGTGCGCAGGGCATTGGTGAAAGCTCACCAAGCGGTTTGGGTGATACAGGTTTTGCGCCGTGCGGGCAAGGGTTTTTGACAGGTTTTCGCACAATAACCCATCAAGCACGGTCCACCGCACAGATTATCAAAATTCAGAAGCCCGCCCCGGCCTCATGCCAGGCAATCGACCTCTCCCGATCCGCAGCACCAGCACACATAGTGACACGGCAAAACCGGGAGCGCAGATTTTTGATC
>JBNKVZ010000230.1:4368-4617 GCA_050299455.1 Thalassospira sp. | reverse complement strand
CTTGGGCATTGACCGTTACGGCACCGGAAAGCGACAGGGTTTTATCGGCATTGGCCGTGATCAGGGCCTCGGTATCAAAATCGCTTGAGGCATAGGAAAGGGCACCCGCAGCCTGCACGCCGCCGCTGTCTGCCTCGCCTTCTTTCGGCTTTTCTTTCAGCTTGTCGCTAACATTTCCCAAAACCCCTTCAAACAGCGCCGAAATTTCGCCTTTGCTCTCGTCACTTAAGGACGTGCTGTCAAGGGCAT
>JBNKVZ010000230.1:0-4358 GCA_050299455.1 Thalassospira sp. | reverse complement strand
AGGGCATCGCCAAACAACTTCGATGCTGTGCCCGCACCATCGGCAACACCGGCGCGCGACGCGGTATTTTGTGTGGTCACATTTTGCGCATTCACAGTCAGGCTGGCGGCATTGGTCACCAAGGCGCCTTCGCCAATTTCGGCAATGGCGGTGGCATCAACATCGGAAATCGCAATCCCAAGAGACGCCCCGGACCCACCACTATCAACGACCGCGGCATCGGCAACAGTATCAACCTGGGTTTTACCGGTTGCGCGAAGGGTGACGGCATGGCCCTTGGAAATTTTGGCCGAGCCATTAATACGGGCAATGGCGCTGTTATCAATCACTGAAACAGCCGTTGTCACACCGGCTACTGTCGAAACAGATTTGGCAATGGCGGTTGAATCCGTCACCGCATCGGCGGTTACATTCACATCACCATCGGCCTGCAGGTCTGCCGTCCCGGTGACCAAGGTCGTTGCCTTGCTGTCTGTCACCGCGACCGCCACATTGATCGGGCTTGCCAACAGCACGCCAACCTGGCTCTCAATTTTGCTCGACGATGCCAGGGAAATATTCCCGCCGGCAACGATCGACCCATTGGTCATGGTCAGGCTGGCGGTCGCACTGCGGGCATCAAAAATACCGTCAGTGAGGGTCGGCAAGCCCTGTTCCGCCTTTGCCAGGATCGAAACATCGCCACTGGCGTTAATCACCGTATCGGTCAGCGCCACCGTTGCCGAAACTTTGGAAAGCGGATTGCTGCCTTTGGCAATTGCAGATGCGGTGATGGTGACATTTGCACCCTTCAGCGTGGCGTTGGTGATCTTGATCGAATGGGTTGTCGAACCCGCCGCTTCCAGGGTGATGTTGCCGGCACCCTTCCCGCCACCCGAAGCATCAAGCTTCGAGTTTTTTTCAAGAATAATATTCTTGCCCTTAAGCGTAATATCGCCGGATTTCTTATTCGTGGTTTTGGTCGAAACCGTCACGCCTTGCGTCAGCGTGATTGTATCCCGTCCTTCATAAATATAATTAGTACCGTCGTTTTGCGTCACATTCGACGAAATCGTCAGATTGTTAGGATCGATCAGAACCGTGCCTGCCTTACCATCCGTGGCACCACCAGCAAATGTCCCGCCATCAAGATGAACCGCGTTAAACGCACTAAATTCGGCAAAGCCCGCATCACCGGAAATATCGCCACCGGAAATGTCGATATGCGCCCCTTTGGCAAAAGTGGCGTCTTGATCGGCAAAAATGGTGATAGTGCCGCCCTTGGAATTGGCACCAACACCACGGGCCGAAATATTCGCCCCGGCCTTGACCGAAATATCGCCGGTTGCCCGCACATCAATCGTGCCGGCATCGTGCCCATCGGCCCCATCCGCCGACAACACACCGGAAATATCCACCCCGGATAATCCGCCCTTGATTTCGATATAGCCACTGTCGGTCACAACGGCTTCCTGCCCGGCATCCAGGCCATCGACATTCACAACATCGGAAAAGGCGATCTGTTTAAGCGCCTGGGCGCCAACCACAATGTCGCCCGCAACCTGCACGCCATTGGCAAGCAAAGCCGCCTTGCGCGTTGCGCGAATGGACCCTTCAATCGAAATCAGGCCATCTTCGGACAGGGGGACATTGCCTGAAAGAAGCTGTTGCAAGGCGCCCGCATTGGCCTTGCCCGGGGCATCAAAAAACGAACCGGCATAATCGCTGGTCGGGGCCATGATGGTCATGCTGCCAACATTCAGCTGCCCCTGTGCGCCAATGGCAACGCCGTTGGGGTTCAGCAGATAAACCTGGCCGCCGATCTGACCGTTTTTGATGGAATTGAGGATACCGTCAATATGGGTACGCGGACCATTGACCATATTGATCAAATGATCGGCCTTGTTGGGAACGAACAGATTAACGGTATTGCCCTGGTAAACGTCGAACTTGCTAAAGGAGTTCAGCGCACTATTACCCTGAATGGTCGATGTGGTCACATCGGTCACAGTGCCATGCACATTCAGGTTGGTTGCCGTATTGCCATCCGTCACGATTTGCGGATTGGCATGCGCCGAAAATGGCACAAGGAATGTTGTCGTGCTCAGCGCATAAGCAAATGCCCGCCGGATCACACGACCTTTGTTTTCCCCGATAACCGCAACCATTGTCTAACTTCCCCCATGCGAGCCACAAGCACTTTGCCGTGACGTCAAATCCCTATCACTGAGCGTCATTGGCAACCCATTTTCGCTGCCACATCGTCCCCAAATACCGGGCCTACGCCCCAAACAGCGCAAAACCGGATTTACAACAACAAAACCGCCAATATCAGATATCTAATAAGCAGAGATTCATTGCCTGCTAAAAACTTTTATTCTTCAAACCCTTGTGGCCCCAAGGGGCTTCATTGATTTAGACAAAATCAATCAAATTCTCATCTTTGCACCAGTTCGATCCGCGTCGGGATGAATAACAATCTGCCGCAACCAGTCCTCATATTCGCGCCCGACCCTGTCATGTGAAGCTGTGCGGTGCTGTTGATGATTGGACTGGGTGGCGCGCAATTCGCGCGGCGTCATGCCAAAACGACGCCGAAATGCCCGACTGAAATCATTGGCGTGGATAAACCCGTTATCACGGGCAACGACAGAAATTTGCTGATCGGGATAAAACAGCAAATCGTGCATCGCCTTGACCAGGCGTTCCTCGCGCAGGAAATGCCTCACACCACCTTCTTCGCGAAACAGACGATAAAGCGCACTGCGCGAAATACCGCAATCATCGCAAATCCGGTTAACATCAATTTCCGGATCACTCAGATTTTGCCGAATAAAATTCCGGATGCGGCAATCTGCCAAATCGCAGCCTTTTGAGCTCTCAGATACCGGCTCAGGCGAACCGCACCTGTTTAAACAAGTGGCAACCATCGCGGCAACGGCTGGTACCAATTGATTGCCTTCAACCGCCTCAATCGACGGCAGATGACGATTTAACGAAATGATGTAATCTGCCAAAATCCGTACTACGGGCACGTTGCCAGGCAACACCTGCATATGATGGTGATCCGGATAATCCAGCATTGGCGCCAGAAGCGCACGCGGAATGATCAGCGATAAATGCTTGAATCCGGTCGTGCGAACCTGCATTTCACAAGCAAGATCAAACGCAATAATGTCACCTGCACGAACGGTCTGATCACCGCCATCGCGTTTTTCCCAGCTCGCACTGCCTGCCAAAAACAATTGGACCATATAATGGTCCAGCCCGTTCTGGGCAACTTCACGTGGACCACGTTGCCACAGCTGCGCAACCGAACGGGTTTCGGTCAACATCATACTGTCGACGCGCAATGCCTTGATCACGGCGTCAAAACGGATCGCATCGCGATCCTCGAGCGCAGCATCGACATTAAAAAGACGCGATATGCTCTCTCGCCAGACATCACAGCGCAAAAGGTCTTCGACACAGGACGTCTCGAAGACCGATTTCCCGATCTCATGTGTGGGCATGGATCCCTTCCATCAAAACTGTTTTACCTAAACAGAGTGATCAGTCCCAGCTGACAGCCCCTCTAGCGGAGGAATGTTTTTTAATTCAGTTCAATATTCTTACCATGGTTAAAACAAATGCACCAGTAACAGAGAAGTTAAAAATAAAAAGTCATACTTACAGGTAATATTTCAGTCCTAAAGTATTGAGATAAAAATAACGATGCGCATATATATTGCAACCTTAGATACAAAAAAAATTAACAGGGAAAAATACAATTATCGGAACTGTCAATTATACTTCAGCCCTTCTTAAGAATATATGTCAGATTTTGTAAGAATTTGGGATTTGACATGTAATACCAACTTGCACGAATTAGAACCATGAACCCATGTGCAGCTTCCGATGGATATAATGCTTCGGGATTAGTCAATAAACGTGTTCTATACCGGGCAAAAATTCCGATATTGGCAAAGACATCAAACGTGTCTGTTATATAATACCCGCCCGATCCATCCGCACAACTGCGCAGGCATCCTGTGTGATGACGTGGGATATTGAAGCAAAAGTGGGTTAGGTATGCAGAAGGGCAGCACCAATCCGGCCCTTTGTCTCGTTACGGGCAAATAGCACTAAAATCACGCAACGGCCCCTTAAGTGCCAATAGCCGTATTCCATGCCTTATGAGCATATTTTTCTGACCGCCGCGGATTTCGGCCTGAAACCATACCTTTATAAATGCGACTTTCTGATCTTTACCAACTCGGTTACAAAACCCCTTTTTTGAGGGCATGTACTACAAGTTCGTTTTGAGCATGATAAAGAGGCCCAGCCATAGGCTTGACTTAGCCCCGTTTTTTCAACTTACGCCCGACAGATATTTCATC
>JBNKVZ010000229.1:0-4820 GCA_050299455.1 Thalassospira sp. | reverse complement strand
GCCTCCCCTTTTGCTCCTGTATGGACTTTGATGACTCCTACCTTACGATTTTGTGATCTCTACTCAAAGAACTCTTCATCAGCTTCTCTGATCTTTGTAAACCGATGCCACCAGCCTTTGTGTGCTATCTCCGGTTAAGAATGGACCCACCTGAGCATTTTTTTGGACCCAGGACAAAGTTGCTGGTTTCGAGAGATTAGCCGCAGATGCTACCGGCCTTGTGGTGGCCTCCAGCCCGCCCTCGAAAATAAAAAAGAGAGCCCGCCCCGCCTGATCCCGCAGATCAAATCGGTAAAATATGGATTGGTTATTTTTGATCGATAGACGATCGAAGTTCATCGATCAGGCGATAAAGGCGTCTGACATTTTGCTCTAAATGTGAGATTCGTTGTGGGATCGTTTCGGTAGGCTGATATTCTGTTTTTCCATCTGACGGCACAGAAAGCATGCCGGCCAGGATATCGCGGACAGCGGCAGGCTGGGTGGAGACTGTGCCGGTGGCTCCTGAGCCTGTAGTCGATTTGTCGGCTGAGCGCTGCAGCAGCCATTTGACACTTTCCACAAAGCTGATTTGCCGCTGGCACATGACAAGCTCTATGGGATTAAAATTCTTTCGGCAGTCAAAGCATCGTCCCAGGTTGGCCTCGGTATTAATGCAAGTATTGAACCCGTGGCACACCGGGCAGCCAAAGCGCAACTTGCCATCGGCATGGCGGGTGACAATCTCTGGTAAGGCCTCTATGACCCGGATGATGGGCACCTGATTGCGCAGATAAATCAGCTGCCCGGAGGTAAAACGGCGGGTCATTTTGTTTTTTTCGCCGGGTTTGGTTTGCGCGATACCTGATTTAACTGCTTGGATTCATGCATCCGCCAACTGGGCCCATCGATATTGATAATAACCGCATGGTGCACCATGCGGTCCACCATGGCGGCGGTGACAACCGGATCGTCCAGGTATTTTCCCAGCAGCTTAAAGTCGATGTTGGTGGTCAAAATGGTTGTACTTTTACAATAGCGGCCCTCGATGACCTTGAAGAACAGCGAGGCGTTGCGGCTGGACTCTTGCTCCAGACGGTCAAAGCCGATCTCATCGATCAAGAGGATATCGGGGCGCAGATAGGCCTTGAGCTTGTCTTCCAGGCTGTCGTCGGCCAGCCCCGATAGAAGATCGCGCAGCATGCAAGAAGCGGTCACGTACCGGCAGCGGTACAGGCGCTGGCAGGCCAAAAGCAGCAGGGCCTTGGCAAGATGACTTTTGCCGGCACCGGAACTGCCGGCCAAAATCAGCCATTGCTTGCGATCCACAAAGCCCAGGGTGGCCAACTCCATTATCTGGCTTTTATCGATACCGGTCTGGAACTTGAAGTCAAAATCGGCCAGCAGTTTGCGCTCGGGCAGTTTGGAGTCGCGGATGCGCCGCTCGATGCGTCTTTCGATCAATGCAATGGCCTCGATCTCAAGCAGGCGTTCGAGCACGGCTGCAGGGGCCAGGTTCTTTGTTGCCGCCAGGGCCAGCGTTTGGTCCAGCTCTTGGTCCATGCGACGCAATTTAAGAGTCTTTAAGTGTTTGCGGATGTTGTCGGTGGCACCTTCAGCCATGGCAAGACTCCTTGAAAAGGGCGCTGTATTCTTCCAGCGGCCGCTGTTTGACTTCGGGCAGCAACGCAAGGCTCTGCGATACCGACCGGGCACTGATGAACTCCAGCTGCCGCGGGCAAAAGCGCGCCTTTAAAATGCGCTCCACGGTTTTGGCCTCAAAAGCATAATACTTGATGGCATGCACCAGGGCCGCGTGAATGTCCTGGCAGTGATAGTGCTCTTTGAGGCGCAGGATATAGCGGGCCTGGAACCCACACTGGTGCGGGTGGCGGTCTTTGAGGCCCTTTAAAAAATCGGGCGCGCTGTCGCCCAGGGACAAGAAGGCCTCCTTGACCGGTTCGAGCCCATAGCGCACCTTGGTCGATTTGCGGTGGTCGGGATCTTCCACCGTCTGCGAGGCGCCCAGCGGTTTTCTTTCATGGTGCGCGATCACGCGAAGGTCCGGGCTATATACAATGATTTCGTTTTCCGTGGCCTTGACCGTGACAATATCGGCAACGTACTCATAAGGCACCGAGTACAAATTGGTCTCATGCTCCAAAAATCCGTCCACCCGGCACACCCGCAGGGCCACTTCGCCACTGTCGTAAGGGTGTGCGGGCAGCGGGGTGAGCGCCGCCTGCTCGCTTTGCAAAAACAGCTCCAACGGCGGCCGGCCGGTGGTGTCGTGCACGTGTACATCGGAGCGATTGGCCAGCCACCAGGCCGCCGTTTGCCGCAGGGCGGCAAGATCTTCAAACTGCCGGGCATTGAGCAGATTCTTTTCGATGTATAAAAACGGGGCCTCGATTTTTCCTTTGGTTTCCGGCCGGCCGGGCAGGCAGGCCACCGGCCGGCAGTGGTAATGGGTGATAAAGGCCACAAAGGCCGGATTGAACACCGCCTGGCCGGCCTCCCGGCGCAGGATCACGGTCTTTTCGCCATCGTACAGACAGGTTTGGGCAACCCCGTTAAAGTGCGCAAACGCATCCTGGTGGCGCCGGATCAGGGTGTAAAACTTGCGATCGGTGGTAAAATCGATATACTGCCGGCGCGAATAACCCAAGATGTAGGAGAAGCAAAGCACCTGCTGGCGCCCGCCGCGGGTAAAGTTCAAAGTATACGGGCTCCAGTCCATTTGTCCCTGGTAGCCCGGCGGCGTCTCATAACGCACCACCGGCGCTTTTTTGGGCCGGGGCCGGATCTTGCGCAGGTAGTCGGTGATAATCGTGCGACCACCTTCATAACCACTCACTGCAAGCTCTTCGCACACACGCACGCCGGTGATATCGGGGTACTGTTCTATCAACTGCTTGATCATGGGTTTGAAAGCATTCAGTTTGCTTTGGCGGGAAGCGGGCCTTTGCCGATCCAGCACATCGTGACCCTTGTCGCGCTGTTTGCGATTTTTACGCAGGATCCGGCGGATCGTGTTGCGGCCCATGGCAAAATGCCGGCAAAGTGCGCGGATGCTCCAGCCCTGGGCATGCAAGACAACGATCTGATGCTCCAGATCCTGCCGGTTGCGCACCCAGAGGATCATCGCGTCAAATGCCTGCGCATGGCCGACAGGGTCGATTGCAGGCTCTCGATGTGCGGCAGGACACACTGCGGCCCGCAGGTGTTCAATTGCCCATGAGTGACCTGCGACAAGTAAACATCCATCTTGACCAGGCGATTGTAAAAACTGCGGCACCAATCCTTCCGGGGACGCGGTTCGCAGCGCAGGTCTAAAATGGGCTGCGGATACTGCAGGAGCATATCAGCGGTCCACCGGGGCTGCTGGAGCAAAAGGCTCACCAGTTGGGCGCTCTCTTTGCCGGTAAAGCCGTATTTGAGGATCGTGGCCAGCGCACTTGCCTGGTTGCCCGCCGGCAACCGCGCAAGCTCCCGGCCGATGGTGATGTTGATCAGTCCCAGCTTCAGGTGCTCGAGCACCTCGTCGCCGAGCCTTTCCACCAGCTGCAGGCGGCGGCACACAAAGCTTTTGTGACGGTCCAGAAGAACGGCGATTTCCACCTGGCTCAAATGATCCTGGCGATACAGCGAGCGGATCACCAGGGCGCTTTCGATGTCGGCGATGGTGCGCGCCTTGGTGTTCAGATAGATGATGGCCGCTTTCATGGTACGCCGGCCGCCGGGCATGACACAGGCCTTCAGGCTCTTGTAGCCCAGCTTTCGCCCGGCCCGCAGCCGCTTGAACCCGTCGACCATTTCATAGCCGTCGCCGTTGCTGCCGACCACCACCGGCGTCAGCTGGCCGTGTCGTTGCATGGAGCGCTCCATGCTCTTTTCGGCCGCGGGCTGGATAATCCTCAGATCCGCGTAGCGCCGGCCGATGGCCTCTATCAAAAGCGTTATGTAGGATGGCTCGCTCATGGCCAAAGCTGTATCGATTCGGCGCGCCGATGTCTATTGCGTCTTAAAAACCATATCGATATTTGTCGGTCAGTATCCGACTATATTTTCAGTGTGTTATCTGCCGATTGAATCTTAAAAACGTCTTTCGATTAGTTGGTTTTGTTGATAAATAATAACAAGGACTTATTGCAATCATGCATCTTAAAATCAGATATCGGGTTATGGCGGCTGCACAGGTGATTTGACCACCACCCGCTGCATGATCTGCGCAACGATATATTCCAGGATGACCAGTTCCAGCGGCCCAATGACCTCGACTACGACGTCGGTTTGCAGGCCCAGCTTGACGCGGCTTGGCGGTATGCCAGCAGCACGTCTTTTGGCAGCAGCCGGCGGGTCTCTGGTTTTGGCCAGCTTGGCGCTCAAGTAGTTGGCTTTGAAGTAATCGGGGTTGTTACGGTTCCACTGCCGGCATTGCCGGCGATGATGTTCTGCTTTGCACTCGGATCTGCCACAGGTCTTTTGTCTGCCAATCTGTCTTGGGTCCGGCATAAACCATCTGCGACATATTTTGCAGGGTCGCTTGCGTGTGCGTGCTCTTGGCATCGTGCCCTCTCATACCGGTCAGGTTTTTGGCACGATTTTATATTTTTATGGATTGGTATTAAAGATATAGGGTGGGTCCGGATATCCGCCCCGGGTAAGCTCAGAAAATTCCGGTTGGGTGGGTCCGATTACCGCCGGAAGGTGGGTCCATTTTTAACCGGAGGTGACAGTTCCAGGATCATTTCCAGTAGCCGGTCGCTGGCTCCCAGGCGTTCAGCTGTCTGCGACGCTACGAACATTTCCACTTGCCGTGGCCGTATGCTCATAAGTGC
>JBNKVZ010000228.1:0-4912 GCA_050299455.1 Thalassospira sp. | reverse complement strand
CATTATCAAGATTCCCCTTTAAATTGAAGACCCGCGCCGGCATCTGGATCTCATCGATAAACGTGTCCACCGGCCTTGTGTAGGCCTCTTGCGTGTCACTTATGAGAATGGCGACGAAGCCGTTCGCATCATCAGAACGCTCTACGAGCTTTATTGTGGTGAAAGCAAAGACAATATCGTCGCATAATCCCGCCTCTCCGGGCGTCACAATTTCTGCTTTGGCAATGTCGGTTTTGCGCGATATCGGCAAAACGCTTTAAGGCTCGCCAAAAACAAACAAAATGGTGCAGATTAAGCGCGACGTGCTTTAATGCCGAAAGACGGCCCGACATCCTGTTCTAGATAAAAATGACCTGCCGCCATTCACAGGCAACAGGTCATTTTTCATATCATGCAAAAGATCGGACCGGCATCAGTCACATTGCGGCGGCGGTAATTCACGCACCTTGACCAGGTCGCCGCGCAGCTTGAAATCGCCAAAATTTTGCAACAGGCTCTGGGTGACACCGTTTTCGCCATAATCAACCGACATTTCATAAGCCGGCTGTTCTTCCGCGTCATCGACCGGGAAAAACGCCATACTGACACGATGAAACGGCGCATCGGCGATATGGTCAGCATCCTTGGTGGTCTCTTTGGCCTTCTTCGCCCCCGAAATCACCGAGGAGATATGATAAACCGGGGTATCCCCCGCACCATCAAACACCCGGTCACTGCTATATGTCTCGCCATCCAGCGCATGCTGCAAAAGCTTGATCGAATGCTGGGTTGGAAACAGGGTATCGACAGGCAGTTCCTCGGTAACATCAACCGGATTTTCGTAATGGACCACAACCTTGTCATCCAGGCGTTCGGCGTCGCCATTGACTTCGTCGATCAAATAACCGTCCTGAAAATCGCGCACGCGAAAACGGTAATGCTTTGACGCAAAATCTTCCCACTGCGTCATGCTATAAGATGAATTCACAGCGCTGCCCTGCGGCCCCTGCAAAATCAGCGAATTGCGATATTCGGAAATCCAGCCGTCACACACCTTTTCAAACCGAAAGCCAAAGGCCCCCCTGGCCGCCACAACCGAGCTATTGGCACTGGTAGAAACCAGGTGAAGGCGATATTCCGCCAAATGCGATACCAAACCATTTGCAGCAGGAGACGGCCCGGCCTGCGCACTGCATCCCCCTAACGCAGCACCCAACGTCACTGCCACTGCAAGCATTGCAGTACGGCCGGCCGCATTTCGCATTATTTTTGGCAAATCTATTCTCCGCTGCCGTCGATGTTTAAAATCCACGAATCTTTGACGCCATTTTTGGCCGTAACAAGGCGCAAGTCATTTGCTCGCGCCATATTCATTGGACCTACTGCAATTCTAAGATAAGGCGTACCCTTTACCGTCGCAGGAATCAATTGCGGATGATATTGCGAAAACTGATCCAGGGCGATACGGGCGCGCTTCTGGCTGTTAAAACTGCCCAGCACCACATATTTCCCCGCCATTGTGCCATGCGCTGCCGATGTTTCAAACTCATCCTTCCCCGATGCCTGCTTGTGCGCATCCGGTCCAACAGCATTGCCCTCTAACGGCGTTTTCAGTGCCGCTTTGGCTTTGGATATGGATTTGGTACCCGCCTTTGCCCCAATCGGCGCTGGTGGCAAGGAGGATTGCGACACATCCGAAGGGTCAAGATCATGCTGACGATCACGCGGCTTGTCCGCTGTCATCGCTTGCCCGTCATCCGGTGCAATCGCAGCCTGCTGCTGCCCGTTGATATCACCGACCTTCGCAGCATCCTTTGCTGATGCGTCTTGCCTCATGCTGGCGGGTTCTTCGTCCGGCAGGGCGCTGACTTCCGTACGCGGGGCATCCTGTGGTGCGGATGCCATATCTTTTGGTGTGGCATGCGTCGCTGTTTGTGGCCCAGTTTGCGGGGCATCAACGTTATCGGCAGGCGCCGCCTTTGCCATATCGGCCTTTGATGTGGCGGCAAGCGCATTGTCCTTGTTTGGCTGAACAAGCTGGCTGGCCGCCGGCGGAAGATCAACAATCATTACATCGGCTGATTTCCCAAAGGGGTGCACACGGCCGTTTCCGGGTTTGCTCCAGTCTTCGGCGGGCGCATTCACGGCATAAACGCTGTTGCGCGCACCTGCAAGCGGCGCAATGGCCGAGGTGCCATTGCGATCAACAAAGCCCATCGTCGCCCCGGCGCCCACCTTGCAATCGCCATTGCCAAACAATGACGCATCGGTGCCACAGCCCTGGCCTGCAACAAGGGCACGCTGGTTTTCGGCAACTGTCCGCCCCGTCGTGACATAGCTGATCACGTCATCGGCCAGCCTGGATAATGTCGTATCGTCCCCCGATCCGCCACAAGCAGACAGGAAAAGGGGGGCTGCTATTATCAGAAACCTTCTCACGGCCCGTCTCCCATCGAATAAACGTCTTTGTCCAATTCTGACAGACAGCACCTTAATATAAGGGTAACGCCGGTTGCAAACCGGCAACAAAAAAGGGCGATTAGCCATGCCAACCGCCCTTTTCATCAATTTTTATCCGTAAAAACGGTCATTCTCAGTCTTTTTTTGCCTTCGGCGGCAACTGAACACGCAAATGCAGTTCCTTAAGCTGGCGATCATCGACAACCGAGGGCGCATTCATCATCAAGTCCTGGGCCTGCTGGTTCAGCGGGAAGGCAATGACTTCGCGAATGTTCGGTTCATCGGCCAGCAGCATGACGATACGGTCAACACCCGGGGCCGAACCACCGTGCGGCGGGGCGCCAAATTTAAACGCGTTCAACATGCCACCAAAGCGGTCTTCGACCACATCCTTGCCGTAACCGGCAATTTCAAACGCCTTGTACATGATGTCCGGGCGATGGTTACGAATGGCCCCCGACGACAGTTCGATCCCGTTACAAACGATGTCATACTGCCATGCTTTAATCTCAAGCGGGTCCATGGTTTCAAGGGCTTCAAGTTCACCCTGCGGCATCGAGAACGGGTTGTGGCTGAACTCGATCTTGCCGTCGTCGTCTTCCTCGAACATCGGGAAATCGACAATCCAGCAGAACTTGAATTTGCCTTCTTCACGCAGGCCAAGATCGTCGCAAATCTTTTCGCGCGATTTACCGGCAAACTTGGCAGCCGCCAGCGGCTTGTCACAAGCAAAGAATACCGCATCGCCATTGGCAACACCGGTGGTTTCCTTGATCGATGCAATACGTTCGGCATCCAGGTTCTTGGCAATCGGGCCTTTGGCTTCACCGTTTTCATCATAAACGATGTAACCCAGGCCGGCGGCACCCTCTTCGCGGGCCCAGGCGTTCAGCTTGTCAAAGAAGCTGCGCGGACGGTTGGCCGCACCGGTTGCCGGAATGGCGCGAACCACGGAACCCTTTTCGATGTTTTTGGCAAAAATACCAAAATTGGAGCCGCGGAAGGCTTCGGTCACATCGGAAATAATCAGCGGGTTGCGCAGATCAGGCTTGTCCGACCCGTATTTCGCCATCGATTCATCAAACGGAATGCGCGGGAACGGATAATCGGTAACTTCACGCCCGCCACCAAATTCGACGAAAATTTCATGCAGCACCGGTTCAATGGCGGCAAAAACGTCGTCCTGGGTGGCAAATGCCATTTCAAAGTCGAGCTGATAAAACTCGCCCGGCGAACGATCGGCACGGGCATCTTCATCGCGGAAGCACGGTGCGATCTGGAAGTAACGGTCAAAGCCCGAAACCATCAGAAGCTGCTTGAACTGCTGGGGTGCCTGCGGCAGGGCATAGAACTTGCCTGCATGGGTGCGCGACGGCACCAAAAAGTCACGGGCCCCTTCCGGCGACGAGGCCGTCAGGATCGGCGTCTGGATTTCAAGGAAACCCTGTGCTGTCATTTTCTGACGCATTGCCGAAATGACCTGCGAGCGCAGAACGATGTTTTTATGCACACTTTCGCGACGCAGATCGAGGTAACGATGACGCAGGCGAACTTCTTCGCCATATTCAACATCACCAAAAACCGGCATCGGCAGCACATCGGCCGAGGACTGTACTTCGATATTTGATGCGTAAACTTCGATTTCACCGGTCGGCAGGTTCGGGTTGATGGTTTCTGCGGTACGTTTAACCACCTTGCCGTCAACCGTGATCACGCTTTCGGCGCGTGATTTGTCCAGAACCTCGAAAAGCGGGCTGGAAATGTCGATTACGACCTGGGTGATACCATAATGATCGCGCAAATCGACAAACAGGAGGTTGCCGTGGTCGCGTTTGCGGTGAATCCAGCCAGACAGGCGGACTTGGGCATCGGCGTCGGAAACGCGAAGTGCATTGCAATTATGTGAGCGATAAGGGTGCATGGTCTTTCCAGGTTGCGTTATATTTTGGGCCGCGATTTGGCCGCAAAGGTGCATGGCTAAGAGGCGCTGTCAAACAAAAAACGCGCAAATCTCCCGTGTTCGCTGCCAAAACGGCACCCAGCCCGGTCTATTTGCAAAAACTTCCTGATCTGACACGCCCGTCAGCGTCCGAATTTTCCGTATAAAACGCTTCTCGCCTGCCCACGTCAAGTATTGGCAGACGCATCCCCCGCCCCTAAATCCGCATCAGTGGAACTTGACGGGGCCTCGCCCTGCAATTGCTTGACTTTAACAAACCGTTCAAGTTGCCCTGAACGCCATTTCACAGCGCCCCAATCATCAATATCAAACGTAAACTGGCATAAGGCACAGGTGGGAAATTTGCGTTCCATATCGGCGCGCAAATCTTTGCGATCACCGCCAATCAATGCCAGGGCAAAGCTTTCCATACCGGGATTATGGCCAACCATCATCACAGTATCGGCATCATCATGGGTTTGCTGCAGGCATTTCAAAAGAACGGTTTCCGGGGCCATATACAGGTCCTCGGCG
>JBNKVZ010000227.1:0-4953 GCA_050299455.1 Thalassospira sp. | reverse complement strand
TTGCGCCATCACGGGGACCCGGCCCATTTGGGCGATAGCATCCGCCGTTTCATTGCCTGGCGCAAACGCCACACCCTGCCGCCACATAAAGCAGCGACCTATAATATCATCCATTCCAACCCGGAGGACACGCCCGCCGAGGCCTTTATGTTTGACTTATGCGTGGCAACCCACATTGCGATTGACGAAAACCCGGAAGGTGTTTTTGAACAAACCATTCCCGCCCTGCGCTGTGCCCGGGTGCGCCATATCGGCCCCAACCAGAGCCTGAAGGATACCATTAAACCGGTTTTTGCCCACTGGATGGTGCAAACGGGCGAAACTGCAGGTGATTATCCGCTTTTCTTTCACCGGGTATCGCTGTTTCCCGATATCCCCGCCGCGCAGGCGACAACGGATATTTATATTCCGCTGGCCGGATAATTTTGCACCGCAACGCCGCCAGCCTTTCAAGGCGTTTTACGTTCTTAGTGGCCCGATTATGCCAATGGTAGCGCGCGTCAGTGCGCCAATCCGCAGCACAAAGCCGCGCGGACCTACCGGCTAAGCAATATTTTAAACGCATGGCCCTCGGCCTTTGCGATATATACCGGATGACGGGCCCCCACCGCGACATTGCCGTCAAACCCGCGGGCGGTTTTACGTTGCGGCACTTTGCCAATCCGACGAAACAGGCTGGACGAATGCAGGCTGTCAGCCCCTGCCGCCAGCGCGTTCAAACAATGCAATCCTTCATACATTGATTGTCCAAAGGCATTTTGCGGCGGCGGCGACGCGCCAAAAGATTGATGGTATTTTTCAAGAAACGCATCGTTATTGCGCGAGCGAATATTGGCAAAATAGCTGGAACACGCATAAAGATTTTCGGTTGCATCCGCGCCAATGCCATACAGCACGGTTTCGTCAACTGCCATGCTTAGGCGCAATATTTTTGCCGCCAGGCCCGATGATGCAAAGGCACGGTTAAACGAAATTGCCTCGTTCCCCAATAACCAGGAAATCACCACATGGGGACGGGCACGCGCGATGCGCTTTAAAAGGCCCTCATACTGCGTCACACCGAACCGGATTTCCTGTTCACCCACCACATGCCCGCCCCAGTTTCCCACCAGGTGACGGGCCTGGGCGATGCTTTTGCGCGGCCACATATAGTCATTGCCCAGCAAAAAGAACCGCGTGGCCTTTTTCTCGTGCGCCAGCCAGTCTATTGCGGGCCGCAGCAATTGTGACGCTGTATCGCCAATCATCATGGTCGCCTGCGGGCCACCACAGCCTTCAAATTGCGGCGTATAAATAAACGGAATTTCCAAATCCACCGCATCGCGGATCGACTGTCGCGCTGAACTGGGAACCATCGAGACCAGTGCTTCCGCCCCCTCGACATCAACGCTTTCCGACGCGGCGGCGGCGGCACTATACGCGCTATTGCCACTATCACGGATCACAAGCTCAAGCTGGCGCCCATTCATCCCGCCCTGCATGTTGATTTCGGCCGCCGCCAGCAACGCACTTGTCAGGCAGGATTCGGCCCATATGCCGGCAGGTCCCTGAAACGGAACAATAACGCCAACTTTTAATTGCTTCTTTACCACCGCAACGCCCCCATCGCGCTGTATCGTCGATATCCTGGACGCTAACAGGTTACAACAAATGATACAAATTAGGCACCTTATATTTCGCCTATAAATTAAGCACTTAATGATGAAACCTTCATCACATGGCGTTAATATCATTTGTAATTACAAGTATTGTGATATAAGAAAATTTCGGGTTTCAAAACCGTAGGGAGCGGATTTTGTCGAACGCGTCGAGCCTGGAAGAACACCTGACCTACCTTATCGCCAGCGTCAACCGACAGCTTGAGGACGAGCTGAGCGATGCCCTGCGGTCAAACGGTGTACCGGTTGAACAATTTCGCATTTTAAATGCCCTGCATTCCGCCGATGGCCGATCCATGCGCGACCTTGCTGCTGCCGCCCTGATTGACCCGGCAAGCCTGACCAAAATTGTCGACCGTATGGTTGCCGACGCCCTGGTCAGCCGCGGCCCAGCCCCAAATGATCGCCGAAAAGTGCTGATCTTCCTGACCACCAAAGGACGTGCCCTGCAAGGCACACTGACGGAAATTCATCGGGCACAGGAAGAAAATCTGATCAACAGGCTGAAATCAAACAAGGCCGATCAATTGGGCAATATCCTGCGTCAATTGATCTGACGTCCAAAACCGGATCTCCCCCAGCCCTTCGGCCTTCCAGCCCCCCCCATCGCCTTTATCGCCAAACATCCAATGACGTCCGACGCGGCACCGCATGGCTGTGCTGTGCCAGCTTATGCGCACTTTTTCACGCAATGACGCATTCCCTGATGTTTGTCTGACACGCAGCAAGAAAACGCCCCTCCAGAGAAAACATCATCACGTCAAATACTTGCCAGCCATTCAGCTGTGGGCTGGCAGTTTGCGGGTTAGAATTTGTGCAATAAATTTAGTTGTAAAAGCTAGTATTGTATATTCTAATAATTTGACGATCCACCCAACCAGGGGGCCACCCCCTGGGCGCCATCATCGGACAAACCGCCAGGCAAGACTGCTTTGCACAGCTGACAGGAACATTTTCATGGCTATAACCCGCCCCTCACTGGACCGCGTCAAAGAAATCGCCGCAAAACTGAACATGACCCTCACGACCGAACAGGCCGGTGATTATCTGGAACTGATGCAAGCCAGTTTTGATGCCTATGATCTGATCGACAGTCTTCCCGACGATGTGCCCGCTGTAAAATATCCCCGCACCCCGGGTTATCGCCCGCCCGCCTCGGAAAATGAAAACAATGCCTGGTACCGCAAATCCGTTGTCAAAGGGGCCGATGCCGGAAAACTTGCCGGACGCACCGTTGTTTTAAAAGACAATATCGCCCTGGCCGGTGTGCCAATGATGAATGGGTCCTCCACCCTTGAGGGCTTTGTCCCCTCCTATGACGCCACTGTGGTTGAACGCATTCTTGATGCTGCCGGGACAATTCTTGGCAAAGCAACCTGCGAACATTTTTGCCTTTCGGGCGGCAGCCATACCTCCGATCCCGGCCCGGTGCATAACCCGCGGCGCAAAGGATTCTCCTCTGGCGGGTCATCTTCGGGCTCGGCTGCCCTGGTGGCAATGGGCGAGGCCGACATGGCGATTGGCGGGGACCAGGGCGGGTCAATTCGCATTCCCTCTGCCTTTTGTGGCACCTATGGCATGAAGCCCACCCACGGCCTGGTGCCCTATACCGGCATTATGCCGATTGAGGCGACCCTTGACCATGCCGGGCCGATCACCCGCAATGTCGAAGACAATGCCCTGTTACTTGAAGTCATCGCCGGGGCCGATGGCCTGGACCCGCGCCAATATGCACCTGTTGTTGATGATTATTCCCAAGCACTGAACAAGGGCGTTGTCGGCCTGAAAATTGGTGTTGTGACCGAAGGCTTCGCCCTTGCCAATATGGACCCGAAAGTCGCCGATAGTGTGCGGGCCGCCGCCGCCCTCTTGGAAAGCCTGGGCGCAATTGTTGAGGAAGTTTCAATCGCAGAACATGCGATGGGCCCGGCCATCTGGCAACCAATTGGCTGCGAAGGGCTGACCGCGCAAATGATGAATGGCAACGGCATGGGCTTTAACTGGAAGGGCCAGTATGATGTGGGCCTGCTCGATGCCCATTCATCCTGGACCCGCAAGGCAGACCAGCTTTCCGCCACCCTTAAAATTTGCATGTTTGTCGGCCAATACGGGATCGACCAATATGGCGGTCGTTTTTACGCCAAGGCGCAAAACCTCGCCCGGGTTTTGCGAAAGGGCTACGATGCGGCCCTGTCCCGCTATGATCTTTTGTTGATGCCAACCTTGCCCATTACGGCCCAGCCCCTGCCCGATGCCGATGCACCGCTGGGCGATTATATCGGTCGTGCCTTTGAAATGATCGCCAATACCGCCCCGCTGGACATTACCGGCCACCCGGCCATGTCGGTGCCCTGTGGGTTGGTCGATGGCCTTCCTGTCGGCATGATGCTGATTGGCCGTCATTATGGTGAAAGCACCATTTATCAGGCTGCCAGCGCGTTCGAGGCATCGGGAAACTGGGAAGCAATGTAAAATTTATTGCCACAGGCAGGGGGCAACCGGCCCCTTTCCTGTGGCAAATGTATCGACAAGCCGCGTGATCAAAAACCGTCAGTTTCTGCAAAATTCGATGTAACCGCCACGCCCAAAACCTGTCCTGCTTTTGTGGATGTGCAAAAAAAACATGCTCAAACCTGATTTTGACCCGCTATCAGATGTTGAAATTGTCAATTTCGCGCCAACCCGTGTCGCGGCCCTACGCCATTGGGACGACCCGGCCCATATTGGCAATTCCATTTGCCGATTGATTGACTGGTGCCAGCGCAACCATTTGCCGCCCCATAAAAATACAACCTTCACCATTGTCCATGCCACCCCGCAGCCCCCGCAAAAGACAGGCCTGATCATTGATTTGTGTATTGCCACAACAATGGCCATTCCCGAAAATCCCTATGGCATATTCGAACATGTCATTCCGGCAAACCGATGTGCGCGGCTGCGCCATATCGGCCCGGATCATATGTTAAAACAGGCCGTCGCCCCGCTTTACGCCGACTGGATGCCGCAGGCGGGCGAAGCCCCCGGCAATTACCCGCTGTTTTTACAGCGCATTTCCTTTGCCAGCGAAGTCCCCAGCAGCCAGGCGATCACTGACATTTACATTCCGCTGGCGCCATAAAACAACGCCCCCACAACCGGCACCAAATTGAAAACCGGCCCCATCCAGGTGGCGGGAACCCTTGAACGTGGCAAACGTTTGTTAAACATGCTTTTCTAAGACAAACTGCCGACCGCACAAAACGGGCAGGCTTTGATTTTCACATCCGCTGCCGGTGAGGTTACGATCATTATCCTC
>JBNKVZ010000226.1:0-5150 GCA_050299455.1 Thalassospira sp. | reverse complement strand
CATCGGTATAACGCCGCGTGCGCGCACGCTCCAAATCAACCAGCGCGTTTTCTACTGTGACGCCAATCACACATGACGTGCCATCATCGGAAATCACCGGAACATCTGTTTTGCCGGAAAACACCCGCAAGGGCTGGCCGATCAGAACACCACTTTCAGACATCGACCCTATGTAAATTTCCGCAGGCTTACCCTGCCTGATCTGGCGCAGTGCCATATCAACCAGTTCGGGCGAAACGCCAGAAAGCGAAAATGTCACGCCATTAGCCTGTACATCCCCGGTTTCCGTCACCTCGGAAACGCCCAGGAAATCACCGGCCCCCAACCACGTTTCCCCGGCAAAGGACAACTCGCCAATCCCCGACCACATCCGCACATCACCCGCCGATGTACCAATGCGTGCCAGCACCACCGGCGCCAATTTTGAGGCTGCAAATTCCCCGGCCAGATCAGCATCAATTTCGCGGCTCACGTCAGATACTCCATTGCTTCAAACTTCATATCATCCCAAAGGCCAGGGCTTTCCGACCAGCCCGCAGCATTCCCGGCTTTCATGCGAAACACGCCAACCGGGCGGCGATAAATAACCGTCGATCCCGATAGATAATCCGACCGCAGGGCGGGCCAAATATGCAGATCCGCCAAGCCAAGGCCGACATCTTCAATCACCACATCATCGGTCACGAAATGCAGGCGCGATGCAATACCACTGCCAAGCTGGATATAATCCCCGGCCCGCAGCGCATAACCTTCAGGGTCATCGGTTTGCCAGTTTTTGGTTTGCAACATGCGGGCACCCCGCGCATGCCCGCCATTCATCTGCACAACCACGTCACGGGTATTAAAAAGCGGTAATGGGCAGGCCGGATCACCCATTAAAAACGGGTTTACCGGCCCGCGCAGCTTGATCATGAATGATTTTATCAATCGACTGGTTGCCCGATTGCCACGCGGAAAATCAATTACCGCGTCCCATCGTTCCCCGCCCCAGTCCTGTGCCTGGGATTGAAACGAAAAGGGCGAAACCGCCAGCCCGACCGCCAAAACCTGCTTTAATTCCACATTTTCAGGCGTAACCGGCAACGCCAACGGTTCAACCATAATCGTCACCCTTTCCCGCGAATGGCCCGCGCAGCAGACCCGCCCCGTTGCACCGCACCGCTCACAGCCCCAACAGCACGTTTGTCAAAGCTGGTATCGATCCGCTTGACCACACCACCAATCGCGACAATCGTTTGTTCAAGCCGCGCAATCGCGCCCTGATCCGCGCCGCGCGCATCGATGTTAAAAACACTGCCAGACGCAGCAGACGATGCCGCCGCCTTTGGCAATTTTAAATCAACCGGAATTTTGCCCGACGGCACCGGAACAAAAGCTTCGGGCACCGATCCTTCGCCAAATTCCGCCACCTGGCGGCTGGTAGCAATGCCGCCGGCCGAATAACGGCGCAACGGTGCCGGCCCGTTGGGCGTCATCACCCCACCATCGGCAAACTTTGACCAGTCATAGCTTGGGGATGTCATATCGGTAGTCCCACCACCAACCTGCGACCAGTCATAACTTGGCGATGAATAATCAACGCCGGCCCCGCCGCCGCCAAACATGCCCCCGACAAACGACGAAATTGCACCGCTGGCGATTTTCGCCAATGGCCCGGTAATGGACTGGCGAATAAGTAACCGTTGAAAATCCGCCAGAATGCCATCGACCATCGATGTAAAGGCATCCTTGACGCTCTCGGTTTTGGTTGTCACGGAAACCAGGGCATCTTCAAGGGCCGAAAACCCGCCACTTGCCAAACGCCGCGAGTTCGCCGCCGCGTTTTGCGCCTTGGTAGAATATTCATCAAACGCCTTTGAAGCCGCCCCGCCCCAATCGGTAGTATCCTCTATCTGCTTTTGCATTGCGGAATTGGATTTCCACATTTCATCCTGCACACTGGCAAGGGCGGCCTCAGCCGCGACCGATGCCCGTGCAAATGTTTGCTGGCTGATTGCCCCGGCATCTACCAACTCACGCAGTCGCGCCATTTGCACATTATAGGACTCAATTGCCGTCTGGTTGCTTTCCGTGACCCTGGCACCCTCAACCATCAAGGCATTCTCACGCTCAACAGCGTCATTCAAATCCGCCAGGCGCTGTTGATAATCATATAAATCACCCGCAATATTGCGAATAACATCCCCATATTTGCTTGAGGCATCAATACCCGCACGCTTGAGCGAATTGTAAATCAACTGCTCCCGGTCGGTTCTTCCAAGCTGATCACGTTCAAACTTCAAAGAATCGATAACGTCATTGATTCTTTCCTGCTGTTCGGCTGCGGCTTTCCTGTCCGCCTGATCTTTCTTGAATTCCTCATTCTTTTTAATGATGTCATCAAGTGATTTTGTCAGATCATCCAATTGCTTCTTACGTTTGGCAATCTCGTCAACAAACCGCTGGTAGCTTTCCGTATCGACCTCTTCATTCTCGATACCAAAGCCAAGATCATTTGATTTTTTATTCATCGCCTCGACGCGGGCCTTGCGCTGTTCAAGGTCGGCAATCGCCGCTTTCACCCGCTCTTGGGCTGTCTTTAAAATTTCCGCCCGCTCGTCACGAAGCAATTGTGTTTGCGTTTTCGTTTCATCATTCAGCCGTTTGATAAAAGCCTCGGCATCCTTGACGGATTCCTTGTATCTCTCCACCGACGTGGCCGCATCGCTTGCCGCCTCGTTTGAATCCCAAAAGGCTACGGCCAGCGCCCCGACAACAGCAACCGCAGCCCCCAAAACCGCGCCCCACGGGCCAAAAACGCCCAGCAACTGCGCACCTTGTTGGGTAAAGGCGACAAGGGCATTTTGTCCGCTGGCGATCTGCACCGCAAAATCGCCAACCTGATAACCGGCCTGCTGAGCAACTGCCCCGAATTTGCGATAAGTCGAAGTACTATGCCGAACCTCATTATCATTAGCGGCGCTGGCCTCACCCATACTTGCCAGCTTTTCCCGAACCTGCTCGTACTGGTCTTTCAATCCTTCAAGTACATTTTCTGCCTCTTGCTGCGTTGCCGCACCGCTCTCGACAGCAAGGCGCACCTGTGAAACACGCTGTTCATACTGGCGAAAAGCCCGCGTTGCCGGGTCAATCCGCGCCTGCAAGCGGTTAAACGATGTTGCGGCCCGCTTGGTGGCGCGGTCCATCCCCGTCGTTACAACCTCGACCAGGCCGCCCGAATCCTGCATTTCCTTACGGAATTTATCCAGTTGCGCCTCAATCGATACCGCAATGCCATGCTGTTCAATCGCCATATTCCTAAACCCCGCTTATGGCACGGCGCACCGCCTCGGAAATTACATTCCGTGTTTCGTCAATTGTCGCATCAACCGCACGGTCGCGAATATGAAGGGCGCGCCGCCTTGGCACCTTCATTTTATATCGCTTGCCCAGCTTCCCCGCGCGTTTGTATTGCACAACGCCGCCTTTGGTGCCGCCATCAAGAAAGCGAAACCAGAAATAGTCCTGCGCCAACGCATCACTTGGCAAACCGACATAGGCCTTAAGCCCGCCATCAACAATTTGCACCGTCAAACCATCGGCGGCGTGCCTGCCGGGGTTTGCCGCATCTCGCGGCGTTAAACGCTGCATTTCCAAAAGCAACGAAGCCGCAGCTTTCGCCACGGCTTCCGCAATCGGCTCTCTCATACGATCCGGCACCGCCCGAAGCGCTGCTGCAACCGCCCGTCCGCCCGTAACCGTCATGGTCACACCGCCCTTGCCCCTGCTTGCATCATCAGGGCCCTGAAACTTTTGGCAACATCCGCCCCGCTGCGCGGCTCTGCCATCCCCTGCCCGCGATCTGGCGCGCCAGACTGGACACGCAAAAAATCCGCCTTGCCATCAAGGGCCAGCAAAAGACGCGGAATCGGCGTTTTCATCGCCACGTCATCCGGCCACCCCAGCCAGCCGGTGGCATATTTATACAAAATATCCCACCATTCCGGCAGGGTTACGGCTTTCCCGGCGCGGATGCGGACGGCGCACCATCATCAACCTGCCGCCCGCCTTTCAGCATCACCAGCAGATAATCAACAATCACCGCCCCGGTTTTTCCGCCATCATCACCTTGCCAGATTGCGGTAACAAGCCGGTCAAACCCGGCCTGATCCACCTTTTCCCCCGATGCCGCCACAATCACACTGGCCATCGCATCAAAGTTAAGGTTTTTCACCTTTTCAAAGGCAGGTAGCAGACCGCCCAGGGCCGCATTGATGCCGCGCAACGCGGCAAGGTTTGGCACCAGTTCGTAAGACGCGCCACCAACAGTAACCACCATCGGCGACTGATTCAGGGTTTCCATCATTTTCATCCATCATCAAAAGGGGAAAGAACGCCAGACAGGCACAATCAGGTCGCCGCAACCATCAAAGGCCGGGTATTGATGCCAATCGAACAGCTTGCTTTCATCACGTCGGTGGTGCCGCCAGGAATGTAGCGAAACGACATTACCTTGCCGCGAAAATAGAAGGTTGTCGGCGTGGTTTCACCGTCATTCAATTCCACCTTAAAGGCAAAATCACTGTCCGAATTCCGGGCCGTCACCAATTGCTGCTGTCCGGTATCGTCCGGGTCCATGCCCAGATTTAATTCAACCGTCCCCGGATCTTCGGTGGTTTTAAATTTGCGTACCAGCCGGTCATCCAGCGACGCAAAGGTGGCGCTGGCAAATTCCGAACCAAACGCACCATGCGTCTCCACCTCACCAATCTTAACGTAGGTTTCCCCCTCGAAATCGGCTTTATCCGCCGCAGTCGATGCCGCATTGGAAACCGAGATTTTAACGCCAGCGGCAGTTGAAAGCCCCATAACAAACTCCCATAAAAAAAGCCGCCCCGAAGGCGGCACCAAACCATAAAAAACCGGCCATCACGGCCGGGCCAAAACCTCGATTGTCGCGGACCCGGTAAAGCTGGCATCGTCAATATCGGGCGATACCGCCCGTCGCGTCATCCGCATGCTCTCCATCACCCCGGCATCCAGCGGCAAAAGCCTGTCATGCAGCAACGCCTTGATCTCGCCTAAAATCCCGCTGGCCTCTTTTGCGCCGGAATAACCGGAAAAAACCGACAAATAGAACCGGAAACGCTCGTGACGATCCGCCAAATAGT
>JBNKVZ010000225.1:0-5267 GCA_050299455.1 Thalassospira sp. | reverse complement strand
CACCTATTCCGGCGCAACAAATGTCAATCAGGGGAGCCTGTGGGTCACGGGTGGCAATGCGGCATCGTCGGTTCTGGTCGCCAGTGCCGCTACCTTTGGCGGGACAGGAGGCATCGGTGCCTTGAACGTCTCCTCGGGCGGCATCCATTCACCGGGCAATAATGGCGTCGGCACCCAAACCATAAATGGCAATTATACCCTGGCCAGCGGATCGACCCTTAAAATCGAGGTCAATGATGCCGGCAGCATGGACAAGGTGGTTGTCGACAATAACGGCACGGTCGATATCACCAATGCCAAGCTTTCCATCGTCGGTTTGCAGGGTAATTTCGCGAAAAACGAATATTCCGAGATCATCATTGACAATAAGGGTGTCGCGAACATCACCGGCACCTTTGCCTCGGTCAGCGACGATCTGGCCTTTTATGATGCCGCGGTGAGCTATAGTGCCGGCACCGGCAATGATGTTTCGCTGACCCTGAAACGCAACCAGACCGGCTATAAAGATGTGGCCAAAACCCCCAATCAGAAAGCGGTCGCCAGCGTTCTGACTGGCCTTAAAGGCGCAGATACGCTTTTGGACAATATCCTGGCCCAGTCCGAAGCCGGGGTTCAAAATGCCTACACCCAATTGACCGGCAATATCTATCCCATCACCGTGCAGGCCAATACTAATGTCAACCATCAGGTCGGCCAGCAGGTTGGCTCGCGACTGACCGCCTTGCGGACTTCGTCAAATGCGGGCGGACAGGCAGGCCTGGCATTTAATGCCGCACAAATGGCCGGCTTTGCCCAGCCACAAGGCAAGATTGACGTTACCCAACCCCTTAGCGCCTCGCTGGGTCTGACGACCTCATCAACGGCGTCGTCTTCCGAAAGGGCGCCGAATGGCTTGTGGTCGCAAACGGTTGGTGGCAAAGGCATCATTGATGCCGATGCGGAATCGGTCAAAACCAGTTATGACTGGATGGGAATCATTGGCGGCTATGATACCCGCATCACCGAGAAAATCACGCTGGGCGCGTTTTTTGGTTATATCAATGGCAACAGCGAACAGACCGAAATCCGTTCCCGGGTCGATAGCGATACCTTTACCGCTGGCCTATATGGCGAATATCGCGAAGGGGACTGGCGCGCCAGCACCCAGGTGGCCTGGAGCCGAATTGCCGCCAAAAGCCGGCGCAACCTGAAGATTGGCGGGTTTGATCAAACCGCCCGGGCCGATTATACCGATCAAAGCCTGTCTGTTGATGCCGAACTGGCCCATACCTTTCAGGTTGAAAAGAATATGTGGTTCGAGCCCTATATTGCCGCCTCCGCCATGCAGCAATATCTTGGCGATTTTACCGAAACCGGGGCCCCGGGTGCCAACCTGGCCCGCAATGAAGACGATATTCTGAATGGCACGGCAACCTTCGGGGTGCGCTATTCCAGCGAATATGACATCGGCAATCATAAAAAACTGCTGCCGCAGCTGGGACTGGCCCTGAAACATCATATTGGCAGCACCGCCAATTCCAGCACGCTGCATTTTGCCAGCGGCAGCAGTGACTTTGTTGTCAATGGCACCCCGAAAGACAGCAATACGCTGGTCGGCAAAATCGGCACGGCCGTGAAGTTTGGGGAATCCTTCCAGGCCTTTGCCAGCTACGCGCCCTCTTTCGGGGCCAAACAGACCGAACACAGCTTTATCCTTGGCGGCCGGTTTGAATGGTAAGCTGAGCACGACTTAACGCCGCATAGCATAACTGAACGTTTCAGGCCCTCATCGCATCACGCGTGAGGGCCTGAAACATTTTGGGCCTGTACGGCACCATCATCCGGGCGGGTCATTTGCCAGTCGCGCCATTGAAGCCACATGCATTCCCGACGCCAATGCGAAGAAGTCTATACCTATAGCTAGACACCCACCCCACAGGCTACCCTTAAGCAGACCCAATATTTATTTTTATATTATAAAGAAATAAATTAAAGTACCCAAAAGTAAATAACCCATAGGGGTTGGGTTATTTACTGACTTAATCATGACATCACCCGTCTTAGCTATCTGCATGGTATTTTCGGTCCATGATACGGACCATTCGAAGAATGCTCTGAAGTCTTGCGGTTATGGGGAACCTATCGTCAGGGGTATAATTTTACAGTTTTACCTTGGGGAAATACAGGACTGCATAGCAACTCAGCACATTCTGCAAACAGGCCAATACAGAGAAAAAACAGGGTGGTGTTCAGTCATAAATTTTAGGGGGAAAAAGCATGCGCAGGTCATCACGTGGGAAAACAACACTCTTCTTGCTCGCATCAGCCGCAACAAACCTTTTGTTGCTTCATGGCACAGGATACGCTGAAGATCTTAATATAAATGGCGCCACACATACTGTTTCAGGCACAGAAACATACGTCCACGTCACGTTGGGGGGGGCTGAGAACTCGGGTGTCGCCACCCTAAATATCGGCGCAGGCACGACCCTGAACAGTGGAACCCGTACCGATCCCGATGCGAAAGAAACCTTTATCGGTTATGTGAACGGCACGAATGCAACCGCTAATGTAACCGGCTCTAATGCCGTTTGGAACGACAATAGCACGGCACTCCTCATCGGCTATCAGGGTCAAGGAAAACTTGATATCTCCGACGGAGGAAAGGTTTCCGCTTATCAGGTAAAAACCTCCACCGATGTGGGAACAGGGTCCATTTCCATCACCGGTGCGGGCTCGAAACTAACGTCACAAATAGGTGGTGACTTCGACAAAGGCACGTTTGAAGTTAAAGATGGCGCAGAACTGGAAACTGTCGCTGGCGGACTTTACATCAATAGCGCCACCTTTAATGCCTCGGGCCCCAATACAAACATCAAAATCGGCACGGCAAATCCCGGCACCCCGATAGATTGGGACCATGCCGATGGTTTTTTCACTGTTGAATCCGGTACTGTTACAATTTCAAACGGTGTAACCCTGGAATCAGATGCCGGTTACGTTGATGGTACCAGCCCCGAAAAAACCGCTACAATGACATTATCTGGCACAGACACCACCTGGAACGCCCATATATCTCTCTATGTTGGCGGCAACGGCAACGGCGCCAGCACCAATACCGGCACCCTCACCATTTCAGAAGGGGCGCAGGCTTGGGCATCATCTGTTGCGGCTGGCGTTGATGAGGGCTCTACCGGAAGCATTGTTGTAACCGGAAGCAACAGCAAACTGTCATCCATAAAAGACCATTTCGATGGTAACAGTTTTATCGGATTTAACGGTACCGGGACAGTTACGGTTCAAAAAGGCGCGACATTCTCGACGGCTGGCCGCTTGTCCATAGGCAGTAATAATAGTGCAAACGGCACCCTGATTATCGGGGCTGACGCCAATAAAGAGGCGGTTGCTGCGGGAACGGTTACAGCCACAAACGGCATTCAATTCGGCACGGGCACCGGCACCATCATCTTTAACCACACCGACACCGATTATGAATTCACAGAGGCAATATCCGGGGAAACCGGCAAAGGCACCCTTCGCAATATTGCAGGTAAAACCCGCCTGACTGCGGACAATAACGGCTTTAGCGGAAACGTCTCCCTTGAAGGCGGCACCCTGACACTGGGGACAAACACAGCCATCGGATCGTCCAAGCTAACGGTGAAAGGCGGCACATTGGGCCTTGTGGATGGCGCGAATATCAGCAATGCCATCGATCTTGCAAATGCAACATTCGCCGTAGAAGTCCTTAGCGGCAGTGCAAAGCTTTCAGGGACGATTACCAACACGGCTACCCCTGTTAACCTCGAAAAAACAGGATCGGGAAACCTGACCCTGAGCCAGGACAACACCTATAACCAGATCAAGGTTGGAAGTGGTAGCTTGACAGCAGACAACAACACCACAACGGCCTCAGGACTGTATATTGGCGGCGAAGGCCAGAATTCCCCCTCGCTAACCGCTCAGAACGGCGCGGTTTTAAATATCACCAGTATGATTGTGGGAACATTCGACCCGTCAACTGATGCCCCTACATCCGTTAAAGGTTCCCTCACCTTGACCGGCCAGGAAACCAAGCTGAGCATTAGCACCACTGCCCGAATTGACAACGGCTCTTTGGACGTTCTAAACGGCGCCCATTTCGAGAGTAACAACGGTATGAGCATCGGCGTTATGACAGATAAGACCGGTGTCGTCACAATATCAGGATCTGGCAGTAAACTTACGACCACAGGTATGAATATTGGCATTCAGGGCGGAAATGGAGAGCTTTATATCAAAGACGGTGCAACATCGACCATGACGACAAGCATTACCATTGCCCAGGACAGTCAGGCGACAGGGAAAATGAGCGTCTCGGGCAACGGCACTTATGTCGATTCAAAAGGAGGAGACGTATATGTCGGTAACTCTGGCGATGGCACGCTTGATATTTCTGGAGGTGCCGTCCTTGAAGCGGGCAAACATGTCTTTGTTGGCTATAACAACGGATCAAAAGGCAGACTGAGTGTTTCAGGCGCCAATTCAACCTTAAAAATGGACAGTGAAAACGCCAGCAGTTACCTCAGCATCGGCACTTATGGCAAAGATGCCATCGCCTCTGTCACCAACGGTGGCACAATATCCAACACACGAAGCATTATGATAGGCCATACTCCTGGCACCATCGGCTCCCTGATTGTCGACGGATCCGGTTCAAGCGTTACGTCAAAAATCTATACCTATATCGGCAGCGAGGGATCTGGCGAAGCCACCCTTTCGAATGGTGGTAAAATCACGGTCACCGATACGACAAAAGGCATCTATATCGGTTATCATACGAACTCTTCGGGTATCCTGAATATTGGGGCTGCCGAGGGAAGCGATCCGGCTGTCGCGGCAGGGATTGTTGACGCAACCAATGTCCTTTTTGGCAGTGGCACGGGTTCGCTCATTTTCAAGCACACGACAGACAATTACGATTTTGCCGCCAACATCTCGGGTGCCGGGGCCGTCAAGGTTCTTGCGGGTGATACCACCCTTTCAGGGAATAACAGCAATTTCACCGGCGCATTGACCCTTTCCGGCGGTACCTTGTCCGTTGCCTCGCAAGCCAATCTGGGGGCGGGAAATATCGTTATGGCGGGTGGTACACTTGCAAGCACCGGCACCTTTACAACGTCACAAAATGCGACCCTTAACGAAAATACCCAAAGCACAATCAACACGGCTGTTGATACCACGCTAACGGTCTCGGGTGTTGTTGGCGGTGCCGGTTCCCTGACAAAAACGGGGAATGGTCAACTGGT
>JBNKVZ010000224.1:0-5313 GCA_050299455.1 Thalassospira sp. | reverse complement strand
AACGCGATGGGCCTGTTCCATCCCTTCCTTGATGACAAGGAAGTCGCCATTACCGGTGTCGAGGCCGCAGGCCACGGTATTCATACCGGCCATCATGCCGCCAGCCTCAGCGCGGGCCGTCCCGGGGTGTTGCATGGCAACCGCACCTATCTTTTGATGGATGATGACGGCCAGATCAAAGAAGCCGACTCGATTTCCGCCGGGCTGGATTATCCTGGCATCGGGCCGGAGCATTCCTGGCTGAAAGATATTGGCCGGGCAAATTATGTGCCGATCACGGATAAAGAAGCACTGGACGCCTTTACCCTGTGTTCGGAAAAGGAAGGCATCATTCCGGCCCTGGAATGCGCCCATGCCATTGCCCAAATCATCAAAACCGCCCCGAAAATGGGCAAAGACCAAATCATTCTGATGTGCCTGAGCGGACGCGGCGACAAGGACATCTTTACCGTGGCTGAAGCACTGGGAGTCAAACTGTGAGTGACGCAATCATCGGCGGCCAGGACCGCATCACCAAACGGTTTGAAAAACTGCGCGCAGAAGACCGCGCCGGTCTTGTCACCTTCGTAACCGCAGGCGACCCGGACCCGGAAACATCGTTTGAAATCCTGAAATCCCTGCCCGAGGCGGGTGCCGACATCATCGAACTGGGCATGCCCTTTACCGATCCGATGGCCGATGGCCCCGCCATTCAGGAGGCATCCAACCGCGCCCTTGCCGCTGGCATGCATATGCGCAAAACCCTTTCGCTGGTGCGCGGCTTTCGCGATCAGGACCACGAAACCCCGATCATCCTGATGGGCTATTACAACCCCATCTTTATTTATGGTGTGAACGAGTTTCTTGAAGATGCCCGCAATGCCGGCGTTGATGGCCTGATCGTTGTCGATCTGCCGCCCGAAGAAGATGCCGAGCTGTGCCTGCCCACCGTCAATAAGGGGCTTAGCTTCATTCGTCTGACCACCCCGACCTCGGATGATAAACGCCTGCCCAAACTGGTTCAGAACACCAGCGGCTTTGTTTATTATGTCTCGGTTGCCGGTGTCACCGGGGCAGGTTCGGCCACCAATGAACAAATTGTCGAGGCAATGGCCCGCCTGCGTCGCCATACCGATTTGCCCATCGCGGTTGGTTTTGGTATCAAAACACCTGCGCAGGCCGCCGAAGTCGCCCGCGAGGCCGATGCCGCCGTTGTTGGCTCGGCGATTGTATCAAAAATCGCAGAAAGCCTTGACGAAAACGGCAAGGCCACCGATAACACCGCCGGTGTGGTCACTGGCCTGGTACGTGAACTGGCCGATGGCGTGCGCAACGCCCGCAAGTAATGTTGCGCCTGACCGCAAGACCGATATAGGCAAAACCGAGGATCAATATCCGATATGTCGTGGCTGACTGAATTCGTCCGACCCAAAATTCAGAAACTGGTTCGCCGTAGCGATGTGCCCGAAAATCTCTGGCACAAATGCCCGTCCTGCGAACAGATGATTTTTCATCGCGATCTCGCGAAGAACAACCATGTCTGTCAGCATTGCGGCCACCACATGCGGATTTCCGCGCGCAACCGTCTGGAACTGATGTTTGACAGCGGCAAATACCAGACCATCGAATTGCCGTCGGTCCCGGTTGATCCGCTGCGTTTTCGCGATCAGAAAAAATATACTGAACGCCTGAAGGCAGCCCAGGCCAAGGCCGAATTCAAGGATGCCCTGGCGGTTGCCCACGGCACCGTTGGCGGCCACGATACCGTGATTGCGGTATTTGACTTTTCCTTTATGGCCGGGTCAATGGGCACTGCCGTTGGCGAAGGCATTGTTGCCGCAGCCGAACTGGCCGTGGTCCAGGATGCCGCCCTGATCATTGTTCCCGCATCGGGCGGGGCGCGCATGCAGGAAGGCATTCTGTCGCTGATGCAAATGGCGAAAACCGCCGGGGCCCTCAAGCAACTCGCACAAGCGGGGCTGCCTTACATCTCTGTTCTCACAGACCCGACAACGGGCGGCGTTTCGGCCAGTTTCGCCATGCTGGGGGATATCATCATCGCGGAACCCGGGGCGCAGATCGGCTTTGCCGGCCCCAGAGTCATCCAACAGACCATTCAGCAGAAACTGCCGGAGGGGTTTCAGACGGCGGAATATCTGCTGGAACATGGCATGGTCGATATGGTGGTACCGCGTAGCGAACTGAACGCGACCTTTGGCCGCCTGATTGACATGATCCGCCGGCCCAAGCCCGGTGCATCGGTTGTGCCGATCAAGGCGGACAAAAAAGCCGACGACAAAACCAAAACCACAACCGCGGAAAAAGCTGACTGAAGATGCAGGTGCCCTCATCGCGAAGCAGTGCCGCCATCCTTGAGCGACTCGGCCTGCTTCACCCAAAGATAATTGATTTATCACTGGGCCGTATTGCGACATTGTTGCAAAAACTGGGCGATCCGCACCTGAAACTTCCCCCCGTCATTCACATCGCCGGCACGAATGGCAAGGGATCGACCCTTGCCTATTTGCGCGCGATTTACGAAGCTGCGGGTCTTCGCGTTCATACCTCGACCTCGCCGCATCTTGTAACCTTTCATGAACGCATTGTTCTGGCGGGCAAACAAATCACCGAAGATGAATTGTGCGACCTTTTTGAAGAAGTCGAACAAATCAATGCCGGTGCACAAATCACCTATTTTGAAATCACCCAGGCTGCCGCTTTCCTGGCCTATTCCCGGGTCGAGGCAGATGTCCTGTTGCTTGAAACCGGGCTTGGCGGGCGCTATGACGCCACCAATATACTGCCCCATCCAGCCCTGAGCGTGATTACCCCGATCTCGATCGACCATCAGGCATTTCTGGGCGACACGGTTGAAAAAATCGCCTTTCAGAAGGCAGGTATCATGAAAACGGGCATCCCTTGTGTTGTTGCCCCGCAAATGCTGCCGGCCTTTGATGTCCTTGTGCGCCATGCCGACAAAATCGGCACGCCACTTGTGACCAATTTTGCCATCACCGCCGAAGATGACGACGGTTTTGACATGCACATCAATGGCGAACCGCTTCATCTGCCGGCCCCGGCCCTGCCGGGCCGCCACCAATATGTGAATGCGATGGTGGCCAGTGTTGCCGTGCGCAATGCCGGCATCAAAAAGGCAAATGGCGATGATATCGATATCGAAATAATCTCTCAGGGCCTTAAAAACGCCCGTTGGCCGGCCCGCCTGCAGCGCCTGAAAAAAGGGCCATTGATCGACCTTTTGCCCGAGGACGCCGAATTATATGTCGATGGCGGGCACAATGTTGCCGCAGCCGAGGCGATTGCCAAATGGCTGGAACGCTCACGTGACAGCGGGGATATTGTTGTTGTCATGGGCATGCTCAATAACCGGGACCCACAGGCATTTTTACGCCCGCTTGCCCCTTATGTTTCCGGTCTGACGGCGGTTGATATCCCCGGGGAACATCAGGCCCATGTGCCACAAACCCTGGTTGATGCGGCCAAGGCCCTTAATATTCCCGCGGCAGCCTGTTCAAGCACAAGCCACGCCATCGAAACCCTGCGCGATAACCACCCGCAGGCGCGACGGTTCCTCATTTTGGGGTCTCTCTATCTGGCTGGGCTTGTTCTGGCAGAAAACGCCTGAAATGACCGGATTTTCGAACAGTCTCGTTTAAGGCAACCCTGATCTGCAAAAACGGACCTCCCACAAAATCTCAAGAATTTCCTTATCTTCATGGCTTTAGATAAAAATCTTTAATAATAACAACTCTGATTGTTCCCGCGGCAATATATTGCCCGGATTTTACATTTCAAAATCGCCACATAATCTATAAACCTCTCGGTAAACCAACTTTAAATCCCGATACATGGTTACGTTCTGGTCCACGCGCTTTGGCCGAACGCCCCGATAGAGAGGTGCCGAAAGATGAACAAGCGATCTTTTCAGTCAAAAATAAATGACGACACCAAAATTGATGTTCGTGCATTACGACACAAACTCTCTGATAACCTTGATCATATCCTGACAGCCGCGTTTAACGACGTTTCCGAATCTGTTCTTCCCAAAGGAACGGAAAAGGCCGATCAACTTATCGCCAATCAGGTTGGTGCCTGGATCCAGGCCCTGGAAGCATCCTCCAGTCCCACACAAAAGGATGCGCAACTGGGGGTGCTGTATCATCAGTTTGATTTCGATAGCCGGGATATTTCCCGTCTTTATCACCGCGCCTTCACGCTTCTAACGGACGATCTGTCGCATCATTGCCGTTGGAAACATGCCCAATTCCAGGCCGGCACTCAGAGCCTGCATCATGTTTTGACCATGTCACTTGAAGAAACCCTGCGGGATTTCTTCACGGCGTCCAGTGAACAGGCTGTAAGGGATGCTGGCAATCGTTTTGCCGATGAAATGCTGGATAACAATGTCGATTTATCGATATCGATCAACGAAGTTGCCAGTTCAAATGCCTCGATGATGCGCGAAATGGGTGAGGTTGATTCACAAACCCAATCCATTTCAGCCGCTGTCGAAGAAATGGCGACCGGCATTTCCGGGATCAGCGAAAATACGGCCCAGGTTGCCCAGCAGGTTGAAACGGCCAATTCCACCGCTGAAAACGGCGGCAGTATCATTAAGGATACGGCGCAAAACATGCACCTTGTGGCCCAGGCCGTGACCGAAGCCAGCCAGCGTGTTGAATTGCTGTCCGAAACATCCAGCCGCATCGTCGAAATGATTGCCATTATTGACGACATCGCCTCACAAACCAATTTGCTGGCACTCAATGCCACCATCGAGGCCGCCCGTGCTGGCGATGCCGGCAAAGGCTTCGCTGTTGTGGCAAACGAAGTTAAAAACCTGTCCAGTCAAACCGCGCGGGCCACAGTGGATGTGCGCAGCACCATCGAGGCATTGACCGTCGAAATTTCCGGTATTGTGCAGTCGATGCAAAAAGGGGCCGAGGCGGTAACGGCTGGCGAAAAATCAATGCAGGACTCGGTTGAGACAATTGATCGCATCCGCGAACTGATCAGCGATATCTCGCGCCGCTCGGTCGAGATTGCCAGCATCCTGAATCAGCAAAAACAGGCCTCTGTCGAGGTCTCCCAGCGGATCAGCAAGATTGCCGAAGAAACCGCCAGCAATGTCGATGTGATCCGGGCCAGCGCCGATGCCACCGACCATGTCGTGGACAATGTGAAAAAGCAAATCACCGTCCTTTCCAAGTTCGATGTCCCGAACAAAAGCATCCGGATTGCCAAGTCCGATCACGTCATTTGGAAAAAACGCCTGGCCGATATGCTGATTGGCCGCGAAAGCCTGAAGGCCGA
>JBNKVZ010000223.1:0-5547 GCA_050299455.1 Thalassospira sp. | reverse complement strand
GTAAGTCGTCCAGACATCCGCACCCATCATGCGGGATAACTCGGTGATGCTCGCTTGTGTTCGCTGGCGGACATCGTGCAATTTAGCGAGACAATCCTGCTTGGGCACACGAAAACAAATCTCGTCCTCAGGGTCGATATCGTCGTCCAAGATGTCGTCCGTTTCTCGAAAATAAAAGAATTGATCGTCGGCCGCGACCTGTAAACGCCAACCTTGATCCATATCTTCAAATATCAGTCCGGGTTTTTCATGTTTTTCGAGGGCATCGAAGAAAGGAATCATCTCACCGAAGCTATCCCACCAAGGGGCACTTGCCGCTGGTCCCTGATCTGAACGCCAGAGCCAAAGGCGTAGCCAGAAATAGTGGCTAATATCATTAAATGGCAGTCCATGCGCCGCAGCTAAATCAATAACATTGCGGTAATATGCCACCATCTCCGGCTCGTGATTTTGCAATTCCGAACTCAGGATCACAGGGGCGACAAGATGCTCAAACTTCGGTTGCGTTAAAGGTATATTGAGCGCCGGATTGTCAAATTGTGTCGAATCATCGGGATCACCGATATATATATCAGGCTTCAAAGTGAAGCAGATATCCGGATTAAGCGCCTCTACCTCTTCGGCACGTTTCATCCAGGTTTGATGTGTGTTTTCCATCCGTATAAATCACCCCAAAACTAAGAAGCCAGAGCATGAGCGCGAAAAACCAAAAAATGGGCTTTGGCTTTTGGATAACGACGACAAAGTGATGATTCTACTTGAAATAGAGTATCTTCTCAATAGAGGACGCTGCTGAGTGCGGATCTTGAGAAATATGTTTCAGCTTGGTGAGAAGAAGCTTTGAGCGGTCAGGGCAGTTCCTGAAGCGCTTCGTGCGCGGGAGAATTGTTGCCCGTTACGGCGATATGGCCCGCGATGGAGGCATCGCCCTACGCCGATTTATCGGGACATTCCGCGATCAGGTTAATTAGGTCTTTTGCGCATTTGATCAGGATTTTGATACACAAAAGCAGATCCGAGAGCGGATCTGCTTTTGCTGTTTTGGTCTAGGTATTTGAACCGCGATAGCGGACTTGTGTGCTTACGATGCGATTAAGATCGCGTCGTATGCGGTTCCGTATCGTCATTCTGGTTGAGAAGTTTTTGGTCTTCCCGGAGTTCCTGCCACATTGCGCACATGACGGCAAATATGGCGGCTAACGGAAGCCCCAATATCCATGCGAAATACCACATGTGTTTCGTCCTTTCCGGTCTTAATAGACCGAGTGCGAGTTATCATGAACGCTGGCGGTTGTGACTTTGCCCCACAGCACCTTATAGACCCAGGCCGTGTACATCAGGATCAGCGGCATAAAGATCACCGTGACGACAAGCATGATAAACAGGGTCAATTGCGATGACGAACTGTTCCATACCGTCAATGACGACTGCGGATGGGACGAAGAAGGCATGATGAAGGGAAACATCGTGAGCCCGACCGAGGAAATAACCCCGAGAATGGCCATTTTGGAAAACAGCAAGGTCGAGACTTCACGTCCGGCCCGCAGACCCAGGAAGGTCAGCAAACCGCCGACAATGCCCATCGCCGGTGCAATCGCAATCCAGGGACGGTCACCATAAGCTGTCAGCCATGTTGCGGTCTTTTCAACATTGAAATGCAACGGGTTGGACGGACCAGTGGTGATATAATCGCCAACGATACGATAACCTTCAATGCCATAAGCCATCCAGACACCGGCCAGGGCATATGCCACCACAGCGACCAGAGCCGCGACCGAGCCGATTGTCCGGGCACGCTGCTGGACCGGGCCTTCGGCCTTGAGTGTCAGCCAGGCACCACCATGCATGACCAGCATGGAAAGCGAGACAACACCGGCCAGAAGCGAGAACGGGTCAAGAAGGCCGATGAACTTGATATACCATGCCCCTTCATAGACCGAACGAAGGTCTTCGGTAAGGTGGAACGGAACACCCTGGATGACATTCCCGACAGCGACACCGAACAACAGGGCCGGTACGGCACCAGAGGCAAACAAGGCCCAGTCCCATGCCGTACGCCAGCGAGGGTCATCGCGTTTAGAACGATATTTGAACGCCACCGGACGGACGATAAAGGCCGCGAGAACGACAAACATCGCCAGATAAAAGCCGGAGAATGACACCGCATAAAGAGGTGGCCAGGCGGCAAAGATGGCACCGCCCCCAAGAATGAACCAAACCTGGTTGCCTTCCCAAACCGGCCCGACCGTATTGATCGCTACACGGCGTTCAATGTCGGTTCTGCCAACAAAGGGAATAAGTGCGCCAACGCCCATATCAAAGCCGTCGGTAAGGGCGAAGCCGATCAGCAGCACGCCCAACAGGACCCACCAGATAACGCGCAACACATCATAGCTGATTAAATCGTGCAAAATCATGGCTGTTACTCCGCAGGCATGGCGATAGAGTCGGCATTCCGCCGGCCTGCCAGCCGTTTTTTATGGCGTTGCACCCAGGCGTCGGTTTCCTCGACATCCTGGAAAGGACCCTTGCGAATGTATTTCAGCATCAGACCCATTTCGATGATGAACAGCACCGTGTAGAAAATCACGAAACCAGCCAGTGTCATCGATACTTCGGTGATTGACAGCGACGAAACAGACAAGGCCGTCGGCAACACGCCATCCACCGTCCAGGGTTGGCGGCCAAATTCGGCAACAAACCAGCCCATTTCCGCTGCAATCCAGGGGGCAGGGATCATGAAGACTGCCAAACGCAACATCGGCCGCGGATAGCTCATGCCTTTGAAGGCGGCACGATAGAACAGATAGCCCATCGTTCCGATAAAGCCAAAGCCCAGTACGACCATGATCCGGAAGGCCCAGAAAAGCGGCCATACGGTTGGGACCGTATCATTGGCAGCAGCAATGATCTGCGCATCTGTTGCCTGGCGCGGGTCATCGATATATTTTTTCAGCAAAAAGGCAAAACCGAGATCGGCGGAATGTTTTTCGAACGTTGCCGTGTCGGTCGGATCAGGGGCGCCGTTTTTCGCCCGGATATGCATCAGCGCATCATATGCGATAATGCCGGAGCGAATGCGGCCCTGTGCCTCTTTTACCAGCTGATTGATGCCGGGAATTTCCGTTGTCAGCGACCGAGTTCCAATCAGGCCCATGACCCACGGAATTTCGATTGCATAGTGGGTTTCGCGTGACTTTTGATCAGGAAAACCGATGAGATTGAAAGAGGCCGGGGCCTTTTCGGTGTTCCACATCGCTTCAATCGCGGCGAGTTTCATCTTTTGGCTATGCGTGGCGGCATAACCGCTTTCATCGCCCAAAAGCACAACGGAAAACGCTGCTGCCAGACCAAATGCTGCACCAACAGTGATGGATCGCCGGGCAAGTTCGACATGTCGCCCTTTAAGCAGATACCAGGCTGATACACCAATCACAAAGACAGAGGCCGTGACATAGCCCGCGCTGACCGTATGGACAAATTTTGCCTGTGCGACTTCGTTAAACAGCACGGCAAAAAAATCTGTCATCTCCATGCGCATGGTTTGCGGATTGAACTCCGCACCAACCGGATTTTGCATCCAGCCATTTGCGATCAAAATCCACAAGGCTGAGAAGTTGGAACCGATTGCGACAAGCCATACCACAACGAGATGGGCAACCTTGCCCATTTTATCCCAACCAAAGAAGAAAAGACCGACGAAGGTGGCTTCAAGGAAGAAGGCCATAAGCCCTTCAATCGCCAGAGGCGCGCCAAAAATGTCACCGACATAGTGGCTATAATAGCTCCAGTTCATACCGAACTGGAATTCCATGGTAATACCGGTCGCAACGCCGAGAACAAAATTGATCCCGAACAATGTACCCCAAAATTTTGTCATTTGCCGCCAGATCGGGCGGTTGGTCATGACATAGACGGTCTCCATAATCGCGACAAGAATGGATAAACCCAATGTCAGCGGTACGAAGAGAAAATGATATAAGGCCGTCATGGCGAATTGTAGCCTTGACAGCTCTACGATGCCAAATTCCATATTCTTGGCTCCAGTTATCGTGAGGTAGCGCATTCACGATTTAAATTAGTATTCGCGAATGTGCTAACATATCCCTGTTTATGTGTCTTGACCCAAGTCAAAAACGGTTCGATTTTGCGATAATTATTTTAATTCGAGAATATGATCAGCGAAGTCCCGTTCGGCCTGTCTGTGGGCCGCAATCAACATGATCGCATCGGGTAAAACCGCCCGTAACCCCTGCAAAACTGCCATTGCTGTGGCATCGTCCAGCCCTTCGGTCGGTTCGTCGAGCAGCAGGATTTTCGGGTTTCGCATCAATGCGCGGGCCAAAACAAGGCGCCTTGCCTCGCCGCCGGACAGACCGTCGCCGCGCGCGCCGATGGTGGCAGTCAGCCCCCCTTTTTTCGCAACGGTTGAATCAAGCTGAACAGCGCTTAAGAGTCGCCACAAATATGCGTCATCTGTCGGTCCGGCCATCCGAAGCGCGTCGGCGATTGTGCCGGCCATTAACGTGCTGCGTTGCGGCAATAAGGTCAGACAGGTTCGTAAATCAGCTTCCGGCCAGTCGGCAATTGCTTTGCCCGCGATGGTGATCTGTCCGCCCATGACCGGATGCAGGCCGGCAATCGCCAATAACAGGGTTGATTTACCCCGGCCACTGGGCCCGGTGAGCGCAATGGTTTGGCCAGGTTTCGCCATCAGCGAAAAATCGGTCAGGATTGGCAGGGATGCCGGATCGGCATCCAGACGTTGGAGAGTTACATCGGTAACCTGCAAGTCAGGGTCTTTGACCGTATTTTCCGGGGTTTCGACGGACAGGGAAGGGGAGATGGGGGCTGGATCGGCCAAGTCACGCCGGATCCTGCGGGCGGCATCGGCCATGCGGCCAAGGTCCGACACGGCACGCCGCAGGGGCATCAGTGTTTCGGTTAAGGCCAGCGCGGTAAAAAAGCCCAACGCGGCATAAGCAGGGGTGATTTGCCCGGATTGTACAAGCAGCATGCCAATCCCCAGAGCGCCTGCGGTCACGATTGTTGTGAGGATTGCCAGTAACGCCCCCACCCGCCGTTCGCCATAATCCAACAGGTGACGTAAACTTTCGCGCCGGTTATCGGCTTTATGGACATGTTCTGTTTGGCTCACCAACTGGCCATAAACTGCCAAATCGCGCCGCGCGCGGACCAAATCGATCAGACGGGTCCGAAAGGCTTGGGCGGCCACTTCCTCGCGCCGTGACAGGGGAACAGAAAACCGCGCCATCCAGATAAAAATGATGATCGCCCCGGCAAGATAGGCCCCGGCAATCCAGATGCCAATAACGGGGGCCACCAGCCACCATAAGAAACCAAACGCCACGGCCAGCGTCGATATTGCCGCGATGATGGGCAGGACCAACCGTAAAGACACTCCGTCCAAAGCATCAATATCGGCGGTCAGGCGGTTTAAAACCTGTGCGCCGCGCATCCTTATCATACGGGAATAGGGGGCATTTACATATGTTGCCAGGACCCGGAACCGTAATGTTTCAAGTG
>JBNKVZ010000222.1:0-5708 GCA_050299455.1 Thalassospira sp. | reverse complement strand
TATCGCCTTGTACCCACTGCCATTGCCAGGCATCGAAATACATGTTGGTGTCCTGCCACAGATGGCCAGATGCATCAGACCAAAGAAATGTCATTGTCATGTTAATCCTTGAAGAGAAGTTATCTTGTAAGTTATCTTCCAATTTGTGGCGTTGTCTATAGGGGATTTTCAGGATGTTTTCGCTGTCAGACCGGCAAAAGGAAGTTTTGGCCCGGATAGAGGCCAAGGGCTTTATCACCCTTGAGGCGCTGGCCGAGATGTTTTCGGTATCGATGCAAACAGTGCGGCGCGATGTGATCGCCATGCACGAAGCCGGTTTGATTGAACGTTTCCACGGCGGTGCGGGCGTGAAGGGCGGCGTTAAAGGCGGCGTGTGGGTGGACCGGATGGATCATGGGCAAAAGCGCATGATTGGCCGTGGCGAAAAACGACGTATTGCCGAATATGTCGCCGATCTGGTGCCCGATGGCGCGTTTGTCTATCTCGATGTTGGTACCACGACCGAGGCGGTGGCCGAATTGCTGGCGTCAAAGCCGTTTTTATATGTTGTGACCAACAGCCTGCATGTGGCCGCTGCCTTTGACCCGGTCCGCCATGATGTGCGGATGTTGCCCGGCCGGCTGAGCGGGGCGGATGGCTCGGTTACCGGGGAGGATACGGTTTTGGCACTGCGCGCATTGCGGCCAGATTTCGCCTTTATCAGTTGTTCCGCGATTGAACCGGCCGGCAGCGTGATGGATTTTGACACGGGCAAGATCGCGGTGAAACGCATGGCGATGTCGGTGGCGCGAAAGGCCTATTTATTGGCAACGACAGACAAATTCGGCAAAACCGCACGGGTTGAAATTGCCGATCGTGCCGATTTTAACGATATCATCACCGAAGAAAATATCGGGCATCCGCTGGATGACGCATTGGATGATGTGCCGGGTGACGCAACCTCTTGATGCCGTATTACGGTGCGTGCAGCATGATCGATGACATGAGGATTGCAGGGGTTATCGTTTCGGGCGGATATTGCTGCGAATATCGACCCGCCGGTGAAGGGTTTGCAGGGTTCTGGGCTGGTCCGCACGTGCCAGCTCCAGCATCAGGGGTGCAATGCGGCAAAGCAGCGGGGCGTGTGCGTGCTCACGGGCTGGAAATTGACCTGGTGGGGGCCTTGACCAAACGGCTTGATATGATTGCCAGCTATAGCTTCACCGATGCCCAGATGATGGATGACCCGGATTATCAGGGCAGGTGCCTGCCCAATGTGGCCCGCCATACCGCATCGCTGTTTTTATCCTATGATTTTGGCGCGATCTTGCCGGGGTGTTTACCCGTCGGTCAATGTGCCGCGCAGCGGGGTCGGGGCTGTCAGGCTTTCAAGCGGATATCCGGCAAAGCCCTTGGTGCGTTCCATGACGACATGGCCGCGAAAGGTTTCAATTCCGATGCTGGAATGGGTCAGTTTTTCCTTAAGGCTATTGAAATGCGGCATATCCCGGCAGATCATATCCAGCGTATAATCAAACGGACCGGCGATTTTATAGCAGGAAATCACCTCATCAAACTCGGCGATGGCGGCTTCAAATTGTTTGAAATCTTCGACCAGATGGCTGCCAAGGGTGACTTCGGCCATCACATGCAGGTTGGCGCCGATTTTATCGACGTCAATATCGGCGATATAGTGCGAAATCAGCCCGTTTTCTTCCAGCTTGCGGACACGTTCCAGGCAGGGAGACGGCGACAGATTGACCGCCTCGGACAAATCGAGGTTCGATATCCGGCCGTTGGTTTGCAAGATTTGCAAGATGCGAATGAAAATTCGGTCAAGTTTCAACATGGTTCCGTTATGCCGCAAGCCGGGGAAAAAGAAAAGTTGCCGATTTCCGTTGTCGCAACCTTTGCTGTTCGCTATTACCGGAGAAGACCCGAAACGCAGCGTGATGACGGGCCATAATATCAGGGCTTCAGAGGATTCCCATGTGCGGCATTACCGGACTATGGACACCAAAACAGAACGGCCAGCGTAACAACGCAACGATTGTGACAGCAATGAATGACGCATTGCTGCATCGCGGCCCTGATGGCGGTGATATTTGGGTTGATGATGACAATGGCGTTGCGCTGGGCCAGCGCCGCCTTGCGATTATTGATCTGAGCGATGCTGGCAAACAGCCCATGCCATCGTCTGATGGTCGTTATGTCATGGTCTATAACGGTGAAGTTTATAATGCCGAAGACCTGCGTGCCAAGTTAGCCCGCCACAACATTGCCTGGCGGGGCCATTCCGACAGTGAAGTGATTGTCGAGGCCTTTGCCCATTGGGGGGTTGCCGAAACCCTGAAATTGCTGATTGGCATGTTTGCCATTGTTTTGTGGGACAAAAAACGGCACCGCATGGTGATGGTGCGCGACCGGTTGGGGATCAAGCCGCTATATTGGACCCATCATGAAGGCCGGTTTGCCTTTGCATCCGAATTAAAGGCACTGGTGGCGGGCGGCGTTTGCCCGCGCGAGGTGGATAGCGGCGCGCTGGATAATTATTTGCGCTTTGGCTATGTGCCGTCGGGCCAGTCGATTTATCGCAAAACCCGGCAGGTGCGCCCCGGTCATATGATCGAGATTGATGCCGAAGGCCAAATTCGCGATTCCATATACTGGTCGATGGAAGATGTTGTTTTAAATGGCCGCAACAATCGCTGGGCAGGGGATGATGCCAGCGCGATTGATGCGCTTGAGGACTTGCTGCGCGATGCAGTGCAACGCCGCATGGTGGCTGATGTGCCACTGGGCGCGTTTTTATCGGGCGGTATTGATTCATCGACCATCGTTGCCCTGATGCAGTCGGTATCGGACCGTGCGGTAAAAACCTATTCCATCGGTTTTGAGGACGAAGCCTTTAACGAAGCCGCCTTTGCCGGTGCGGTGGCAAAACATTTGGGCACCGACCATACCGAGCTTTATGTCACAGCCCAGGATGCGTTGGATGTCGTGCCCAAACTGGCCGATATGTATGACGAGCCGTTTTTTGACAGTTCCGGCATTCCGACGGCCTTGATGGCCTCGCTGACGCGAAAGGATGTGACGGTTGCGCTGTCGGGCGATGGTGGGGATGAAACATTTGGCGGCTATAACCGCTATTTGTGGGCCAATAATCTGGCGCGAACCAGCAAGGCGATCCCCTTTGGGGCGTCACATATTGCCAGTGCTTTGACATTGCTGTCTCCCCGGCAGTGGGACCGTGTTTGTTCGGTTTTGCCTGTGGGGGGCAAGGCGGGCACGATTGGCGATAAAATTCACAAGGTTGCGCCGCTTTTGGCCATTCGCGACGATATTGACCGGTATGTCGCACTTTTGGAATTGTGGAACCCGAAAACATTGCGCCCGCACGGACGTGGTGATGAAAAAACGCCCGCTTTTCATGTGCCGGGCGAAAAGTTTTCGCGCAATCGCAATCTTGATTACATCTCGTCCATGCAGGTGATGGATACGATGATGTATATGGTTGATGACGTGCTGACCAAGGTGGACCGCGCCTCGATGGCGGCGTCGCTTGAGGTGCGGGTGCCGCTGATCGACCATCGCGTAATCGAATTTGGCTGGCGCTTGCCGGCACATCTGAAAATTCAGGATGGGGTGGGCAAGGTGGCCCTGCGGCGTATTTTGCAAAAATATGTCCCTGACGAGCTGATCAATCGCCCCAAAACCGGGTTTGGCGTGCCGCTGGCAAGCTGGCTGCGCGGCCCTTTGCGAGACTGGGCCAATGACTTGCTGGCCCGCCCGGCGCTGTATGATGATTTTGGCCTGGACCGCGCGATAATAGATCGGGCAATGAAGGACCATCAGTCCGGGGCAACCAACAATGCCCACAAGTTATGGTCTGTCTTGATGTTGTCTGCCTGGCAGCAGCGCTGGCTATCGTAATCCGGCATTTGGGTTTGGCATTTTGGGGGCGCTGTTGCGGTGGGTCGCACAGCGCCCTTTTTTGTGTTTCGACTGTTTATTTTCGGAATATTACATTTTAAGGCCATTCTTGCGGCTTCTGGCCCAAGGCAGGGTTGCCAATGGCAAGCCTTGGTAATGTTGGGATTTTGGGCCTATGGTTATGTTGTTCGACGCTTTCGTTGCGGTAATGTTTGGAAATCTGAATGTCATGCCCGGGTGGAATGTGTTCAAAATGTCATGATTGACTGCTTGAAAAATTTTCGTAAATGAACTAAATAACGATCATTCACGAAATTCGAGAAGGTCAGGATCATGTCAGGCGCATCGCAGAAACCAAAATCACAGTCGAAAGAAGTGGCGCAGGATCAGGATGTTTATGATCTGGTGGTGATTGGGGGTGGCATTAACGGTACTGGTATTGCCCGTGATGCTGCCGGGCGCGGTTTGCGTGTGTTGTTGTGCGAAATGAATGACCTTGCCAGTGCTACGTCTTCAGCCAGTACCAAGCTTATTCATGGTGGGTTGCGCTATCTGGAGCATTATGAATTTCGGCTGGTGCGCGAGGCCCTGAAAGAACGCGAAGTTTTGTGGGGCAATGCGCCGCATATTATTTGGCCGCTGCGCTTTGTGCTGCCGCACGTGCCGGGTTTGCGTCCGACATGGATGATCCGGCTGGGCCTGTTTTTATATGACCATTTGGGTGGGCGTAAAAAGCTGCCCGCCAGCGAAGGCATCAATCTTGCCAGCCACGAAGCGGGGCAGCCGCTGCGCGGGGACTTGCGCAAGGGTTTTGTTTATTCTGATTGCTGGGTGGATGATGCCCGCCTGGTGGTTTTGAATGCAATGGATGCCAAGGAACACGGGGCCGAAATTTTGACCCGCACTGAATGCGTTGGTGCGCAACGCGGGAATGATGGCTGGGATGTGACCTTGCGCGCCAAAGATAGCGGTGTCACCCGCAAGGTGCGTGGTAAAATGGTGGTCAATGCGGCGGGGCCGTGGTGTGCCCGTTTGATTGACCCCGAAAATGGGACGGTGGATGCGACGCAGCGCGCGGCGATCCGGTTGGTCAAGGGCAGCCATATTGTGGTGCCCAAGCTGTTTGATCACGATAAATGCTATATTTTCCAGAACCCGGATGGCCGCATTGTTTTTGCCATTCCCTATCAGCATGACTTTACGCTGATTGGCACCACCGATGTGGATTACAAGGGCGATCCGGCACAGGTGAAAATTGACGAAAGCGAAATTTCCTATCTGTGTGAGCTTGCCAGCAGCTATTTCAAACAGCCGGTTACGCCGGAAAATGTCGTGTGGAGCTATTCCGGGGTGCGCCCGCTTTATGGCGGCGAAAGCGAAAATGCCTCCAAGGTATCGCGGGATTATACCCTGAAGCTGGACGATGCCGGGGATAAAGCCCCGTTACTGAATGTGTTTGGCGGCAAAATTACGACCTATCGCAAACTGGCCGAACATGCCTTGCAAATTATTTGTCGCAAACTGGCGCGCGATGACCATGCCTGGACCGCCAGCGCACCGCTGCCCGGTGGTGATTTGCCAGGCGGGGATTTTGACGCCGCCCTGAAACAATATGGGCAGCGCTATGACTGGATGCCGGCGGCAATGTTGCATCGTTTGGTACGTGCCTATGGCAACCGGATCGAACAGATTTTGCGTCATGCCACATCGCTTGAGGATCTGGGCCGGTTTTACGGGCATGATCTTTATGAAGCAGAATTGCGTTACCTGATCGATCATGAATGGGCGCATGATGT
>JBNKVZ010000221.1:0-5724 GCA_050299455.1 Thalassospira sp. | reverse complement strand
TGGGTCACACCGTTCAGCGATGTCAGTTCAACCGCACCGGGACGGGAGCCGGAATCATTTCGGCCCGCACCGGGACCCAGATTAACGACCCCGACAATCGGCCCGGTCGGGTTTTGGTTGCCCAATTGGTTTTGGGCGAATTGCCGTGTTTGCGGCGACCAGTTGCTGCTACCGCCCGTGGTTCCCCTTGCCGGCGGGGTTTCAATTGACACCAGGAATTGCGTGCCCCGAATACCGATGGACCCGACCGGCAGGTTGATTTTCATGGTTTTGGGGTCGTTATGGGCCAGCTTGCCGGTCAGAACCCGCACAACACCACGGGTGATGCTGGCCGTCATGTGGCCCTGATTGTTCGACGGGTCATAAACAAAATCGTCAATGGCGATTTCGCTGTTGGGGCCAATGGTGAAAACCGTTTCATCCATCAGCAATATCTGCATGCCCGACCCGGCCGAGGACGTAATATAATCGCCCAGATAAATCGGTTGTCCGCTTTCCACCTGGGTGCCCACAATCCCTTTGGCTTCGGCCAGTTCAACCTCGCCGCGCACAGCGGCACTTACGCCAGCTTGCTCGCCGCGGGCAAAGGCCGGTTGGCTTGCCACTATGCTGGTGACAGCCAAAAGGCCAAGTCCAACAACACCACCAACACCACGCAAAAAGGCGGTCGGGCGGGTTTTGCCCCAAGGGCGGATCGCAGCATGAAGCATGTTTGATCTGGTCATATCGCGTCTCCGGTTAAAATGTCCAACGGCGCGACAGCAGGAACTGTGTGCGCCAGTTGTCATAGTCGTAATTGGCAATGTTGGAAGATGTTGCCTGGTATTCTTCGGTAATCGACCAGGAAATCGGGGCGATAAACTGATAAATGTCCTGGCCGATATCGTCTCCAAACCATGATGCCTTGAGCAGGTTTGCCAGATTGGAGCCATAAGAAATCCGGGCCCGAAGCGGATAATCCTTGCGCCTGACGGGGTTGCTGCCCGTCACAAGGGAGTCCGGCTGTTGATAGCGGTCAACACCATAGGAAACGCTGCCCAGGATATATTTCCCGCCTTCCAAAAGCAGCACATGGCTGAGTTCGGCACCGACACTGCGATAGGTATAATAGTTGCGTGCGGCCTTTTTGCGGGCCATCGTCATGCCAAATGTCGTGCGGTTATGGTTGTCCCAGGCATAGGTGATACCGGCTTTACCCTGATAGCGTTGCCCGGATCGCAGCGGCAGGGCAAGTGAATCGGGTGTCGCGCCATAACGTTCATCAAAATAGCTGGTTTGGCCCCACAAGGTGGTATCAGGCTGAACTTTCCAGTCCGCCCGCAGGCGTGCCCCGCGCGAGGTCAGGAATTTTTCGTGATTGAGTTCCGCCGATGTTTGGATCAATGTTGGCGTAATGGTCAGATACGGGCTGCGCCAGTGCCCGCCCACTTCAAAACTGGCCGTGCCGACATCGAGGTTATCCAGCCTTGCCTGATCGTCATAATAACCTGTGACACCGGCAAAAATGTCGTGCCCGGCCTGATATCCCAAATCATAGGTGATGTCATAATGGGCCGCAGCCATATAGCCGAAATCGGACTGATGCCGGTCTTCGCTATTGGTGATGTTTTGCAAGGACCCTAAAACCAGCCTTTCATTATCGGACGGGGCGGAATTACGGTTGGTGTCGTAATGAACGCCAAAGCTGATGGATAAGGTTTGTTTGAGGCGTTGCCGACGTTTTTTGATGGCATCAAGATATTGGTCAATCTGGGCGGCAACATCCGGGCTGATCGGCAGGGCGCGCAGTTTTTCAAACTGGGTCTGGGCAATATCAAGGCTGTCGAGGCGATATTGCACAATCGCATAATACAGGCGCACCGGGGCCAGATCAGGATCAAGGATCAGGATACGTTCAAGTGTCGCCGAAGCACCGCGAATATTGCCTTGCGCCATTTGCGCCTTGGCCCAGCGAAAGTTCAGCACAATATTATCCGGGTCACGCAAAATATCGGCATAGGTAATGCCTTTGCCGTCATCGGTATTAAGCAGAAATTGTGATTTTTGTGCCGCACCCGAGAGCTGCTGAAATTCTTCCTGCATTTGGGCAGAACGCTGTGCCGCATCAATAGCGGCGGGTTCCTGCGCCCATGACATGCCCGTAAAGGCAAACAGGGAAACACCAGCACAAATCGCAGCGGCGGCATATTTGCCGCACCGGAAATTCGATAAAGACACTTCAAGACCCCAGTTTTTTGCCGGCCCCGCAGCGCCTTTAGTGCGCCCGTATCATAGGGCCCGCCATCCCCATATACAGTTAGAATAAACTGAACCGGTCTGGTTGAAAAGTTCTAGATCACAACTCTTCCGATAAGGTCTTAAACGATTGTTGTAATTTGATAAAAAACAGAAAGGGTGCTGCCCGACATGGCAGCACCCTTCATAAACGATCGTTCTGGACCGGCCGTGTGTCTTACATTGCCGTGCCACCAACGGTCAGGCCGTCAATGCGCAGGGTGGGCTGACCCACACCAACCGGTACGCCCTGGCCATCCTTGCCGCAGGTGCCAATGCCGTCATCGAGTTTCATGTCATTGCCGATCATGGAAACCTTGGTCAGGCTATCGGGTCCGTTGCCAATCAGGGTCGCCCCCTTCACCGGCGCGCCCAGCTTGCCATTTTCGATCAAATAGGCTTCGGATGCCGAAAACACGAATTTGCCCGATGTAATATCCACCTGGCCACCGGCAAAGTTAACCGCATAAATGCCCTTTTTGACCGATGCCAGAATTTCTTCAGGATCATGTTCGCCGCCCAGCATATACGTGTTGGTCATGCGCGGCATTGGCGCATGGGCATAGGACTGACGCCGTCCGTTCCCGGTTGATTTAACCCCGGTCAAACGCGCATTCAGCCGGTCCTGCATGAACCCTTTGAGGATACCATCCTCGATCAGGACGGTGCGCTGGGTCGGGGTGCCTTCATCGTCAATCGACAGCGACCCGCGACGGTCATGGATGGTGCCATCATCCACCACGGTAACGCCGGGCGATGCAATGCGCTGGCCCAAAAGCCCGGCAAAGGCCGAGGTGCCCTTGCGGTTAAAGTCACCCTCAAGGCCGTGGCCAATCGCTTCATGCAGCAAAATGCCCGGCCAGCCCGGCCCAAGCACAACGGTCATTTCACCGGCAGGGGCAGCAACGGAATCCAGGTTGACAATCGCCTGGCGCAGGGCCTCGTCCACGGCGGATTTCCAGGTTTTTTCATCAAAGAAACCGTCAAATCCGATACGTCCGCCTTGCCCGTGTGATCCGCTTTCCATGCGGTCGCCATCCTTGACGACGACGGAAACGTTAAAGCGCACCAGCGGGCGAATGTCGCCAATGCGCTGCCCGCCCGACCGCCAGATTTGAACCGCCTGCCAGTTGCCGGAAATGGAGGCCGAAACCTGCGATACACGCGGGTCTTTGGCGCGTGCATAGGCATCGATTTTGCCCAAAAGGTCAACCTTGGCTTCAAATGTGGCTTCGCCCAGCGGGTTCACATCGGTGTAAAGCGACACATTGGTGCCAATTGACCCCAAATCCAGCTTGCCCGACCGGCCGGTGCCAACCGCCTTGACGGTTTCGGCTGCCCGGCCAACGGCGGCGTTGGACAGCTCGTTGGAATGGGAAAAGGCGGTGGCTTCATCGGCCACGGCCCGCAGGCCAAAGCCCTGGGCGGTATCAAAATTGGCACTGCGCAGGCGTCCGTCATCCCAGGTCAGGCTTTCGGACTGGCGATATTCCAGAAAAAGTTCACCGTCTTCGGCAGCAGACAACGCATCATTGACCTGGCTTTCCAGCCGGTCACGATCCAGTTCGCCCTTGTCGAAAAAGAGGTTATCGGTTTTGCTTAGATCGGTCATGAAACCTCCTTGGCCGTCAATATTGCGCATCCGCGCCTGACGGGTGATCCTACCCTGTATGATGTAAAAACACCGGACAGTATTTTCCCTTACGGTTTCGGGCTATCTGTTGTCACGGCTTTTGGTTATACAAGGTTCTATAATCATCCTATATAGACTGGCAAAGGCGAAGATGAAAGCCCGTGGCAATGTTTGTTGAACATCCCCTGCGAGTTGCCCTTCACAATGAAATTCATGCCCGTCCCTTTGGCGGGGTGGAAAGCCCGGTTCGCTGCAGCTGTCTTGCCTTTCATGCGGGCGAGGATCTGGATGGGGAGGTCCGGCAGCATTTTCGCGCTTTTTGTGACCGTTACACCCTGACACCCCCGGCCGAAGACCAGAAATATTTCGAGGCATCCTGCGACGGCTTCACCGTGATTTGGGAACGCCATGCCGAATTTACCGTTTATGTTTTTAAACGTCAGGCGGCATTTGATCATCCGTTTGACGATCCGGTGATCAATTTGATCCCGCAGGACTGGTTGGAAACGGTGCCTGGGCAATTGCTGGTCGGCTTGCATCTGGCCATGGAGCGGGAAGATCGCAGCAGCGAGGATATTGCCCGCCTGTTTGATTATAATGGCCTGACCGGTAGCCGCGTTTTGGGCCGCGGGGCGATGATCTGGACCGATTTTCGCCTGCATGGCGATGGCTTTGGCCGTATTCTGGTCCGTGATCACGGCTTGGAACGTCTGCAAGCTGGCCGTTTGGTGCAGCGGTTACAGGAAATCGAGGTCTATCGCATGATGGCGCTGCTGGCCTTTCCGCTGGCCCATGCCGCGACGCCGAAGGTATCGGAGATTGATACGCGCCTGTCGGCGATTACCGCCGAAATGGCCAGTAAAACCCACACAAACGACGAAGAAACCCTGCAAAAACTGACCGATCTTGCCGCCCAGACCGAAGAAATGGCCGCATCGCTGAATTACCGTTTTGGCGCGGCGCGGGCTTATTATCGTATTTTGCAGGCCCGACTGGTTGAATTGCGCGAAGAACGCATCGAAGGCATGCAAACCCTAAGCGAGTTTATGGAACGCCGCCTGGCGCCAGCGATGCGCACCTGCCAGAATATTGGTGACCGGCTGGAGGTGCTCTCCAAGCGGGTGTCGCGGGCCAATAACCTTTTGCGCACCCGGGTGGACATATTGCTTGAGGCGCAAAACCGCGACCTTCTTGCCAGTATGGACCGGCGGGTAAAATTGCAATTGCGCCTGCAACAAACCGTCGAGGGGTTATCGGTTGCCGCCATTACCTATTATGCCGTCGGCTTGTTGGGCTATTTGTTCAAGGCGTTAAAAGGTGCGGGCATCCCGTTAAATGTCACCATTGCCAGCGGGGCGTCGGTGCCGGTGGTGCTGGCAATCATCTGGTTTTCCATGCACCGCATCAAAAAAGCCCTGCACCGCGAGGACGGGCAGGGCTAATCCAGAGCTAAGGCAAGGTTCATCCCCGGTTCGGGGGGCTGTCTTTCGCATTCCACCCGGCTCTGCCGGTTTAAACCAAGCAGCGTAGGCAGAATGAAACGGGCATGCTCATGCCGCATCGCGCAGTTTATAGGCGCAATAGGTTGTCGCCGTGATTAACAGGACGGCCCCCGCCTGATGCGCGACACCGAGAGGTAGCCACACCACGCTGAGCAAGGTGGAAATGCCCAGGGTGACTTGCAGGCAAACGGCGGCCAGCATCAGGTGACAGGCGCGTTTTTGATCGGGGGAAATATCCAGCCGGGTGGTGCGCCACCAGAAAAACAGCACGACACAAAAGGTCAGCTTCGCCAGCCAGCGATGGTCAAACTGGAT
>JBNKVZ010000220.1:0-5794 GCA_050299455.1 Thalassospira sp. | reverse complement strand
ATTATCCTCATTATCCCCGCCAGCGTAACCGGACAGCCATATGTTTGAACGCCTGATCCGCACCTGGGAACGCCTGCGCCACAGCCTTTGGATCGTGCCATTGCTGTTTGGCATGACCGGAGCGTTACTGTCAGCGGGCATCATGCAGTTGGTTGACCTGCCCTTTGAACGAATATTCGCCCCGGTCTGGCCGCTTTTTTCCAATATCGATGATGTGAAAAGCATGATCGGGATGTTGCTGCCCGCCCTTGTCACCATGTTTACCCTGGCCCTGTCGATCACGATGGTGGTTCTTACGCTGGCGGCGCAAAATCTGGGCCCGCGCCTGATCCGCAATTTTATGGGCGACCATATAACCCAATGTATGATTGGCATTTTTGTTGCCAATATCACGTTTTTTGTCACCGCCTTGCTTATGATGGGCGGACTTTCGGCACATAATCAGGTCGCACAAATTACCGGGCTGGTCGGCGCGGTAATTTTTGTTATCAGCCTGTTTTCACTGATTGTATTTGTCCATCATCTCGGCCGGTCGATTGTCGCCGATCAGGTGATTATCGAAATTGGTGACCGGCTGGAAAAAACCATATCCGATATTCACAGTCGTATCGGTACTGCGATCAATGAAGGGCGCAATGCCTGCACCACCCTGCCCCAAACCCTGGAAATCGCCCCGGAAACGGCCATTCAGGCAACGCGTTCGGGCTATATTCAGGGGATTGATTATAATGGCCTGTGCAAGCGCATTGCCGCCCGCCATGCCAGCGTCGAACTGATCCGCCAGCCCGGCGAACATGTCATTCAGGGCGAAATGATTGGCCGTGTCCTGTGTGATGAAAGCCAGCTTTCAACATTGTGCCCGCAAATTAACCACGACGTTGCCCAAACCGTGATGATTGGCGATTTTCGTACGGCCGCGCTGGATGTGGAATTTTCCCTGCGCCAGATTGTTGAAATCGCCGTACGCGCCCTGTCGCCGGGCATCAACGACCCGTTTACCGCCATTGCATCGGTTTATCGCCTTGGCCGCGCCCTGCGCCACACGCTGGTCTTTTCCTATCCTACCGGGCTATGGATGGATGATAAAAACATTGCCCGCCTCAGCGGCCCGGTCGCGGATTTTTGCGGTATGCTCAGTGCGGCCATTGACCAGATCAGACAGGCAGCCGCGCAAAAACCCGACGTGCTGATCCCGATTGCGCAAACCCTGGAAAGCCTGATTCCGTTTATCAGCGCCACCAGCCAGCGCGATGAAATCCGCCGACAGGCCAGGATCATCCTGCACACCGCACAACGCAACATTATCACCCCCGATGACCGCCGCGACGTTGAAAACGCCGCGCGCCGCGTGCTGCGCCGCAGTGCCGAATGGCAGGAAAACACACTGGCGCAAAACCCGTTAAAAGAAAACAGCGCTCCCGAAAGCTGAAGGCACTACCTACAATTTGGCCGTAACAACCGGCACGACAAAAGCCGCTTAACGCCCCGCCCCCACACAACCGGTCTGGCGATATCCAAAAATCAGACAAAAAAAGCCCCGCTACCAACGGGTAACGGGGCTTAATGCGACAGGGTACGCCCCAAAACGGGCCGCACCATAAATCGTAGTGGCTTAGCCTGCCAATGCGGCCTCGATGGCGGCAAGGGCCTGTTCGGCCTTGTCACCTTCGGGTCCACCGCCCTGGGCCATATCCGGGCGGCCACCGCCACCCTTGCCGCCCAGTTCGGCAACGCCGATGCGCAGCAGGTCAACCGCGTTGTATTTCTCGACCAAATCAGCGGTCATGCCAACAACGATGGAGGCCTTAGCGCCATCAAGGGCGATCACGGCTGCAATGCCGGACCCCATCTGGCTGCGCAATTCATCGACCATGCCCTTAAGTTCCTTGGCCGGGATGCCTTCAAGAACCTTAAACGCGGTTTTAACGCCGTTAATTTCCTTAAAGCCCGCATCACCACCGGCACCGCCGGTGCCACCGGTTGCAAGTTTTTTGCGCAGGTCGGAAACTTCACGTTCCAAACGGCGGCGTTCTTCCTGCAGGGCCTGCACACGGGCAGGTACATCTTCCGGCACTGCCTTCAAATCACCGGCAACCGATTGTAACAGGCGATCGCGGTTTGCCATGTAACTGGCGGCATCAGCCCCACTCAGCGCCTCGATCCGGCGAACACCGCTGGAAACCGCCCCTTCAGACACGATTTTGAACAGGCCGATATCGCCGGTGCGTTTAACATGGGTGCCCCCACACAGTTCCAGCGAATAGGCGAATTCTTTTTCCTCGGGCAGGCCCATCGAAACAACACGGACTTCATCGCCGTATTTTTCACCAAACAGCGCCATGGCCCCCAGTTCAATCGCTTCATCAGGGGTCATCAAACGGGTGACGACATCGGTATTTTCGCGCACCAAACGGTTCACATCGGCTTCGATCACGGCAATTTCTTCGGCGGTTACCGGTTTGGGATGCGATACGTCAAAACGCAGACGTTCCGGTGCGACAAGCGACCCCTTCTGCGTGACATGGTCACCCAGATGTTTGCGCATCACGGCATGCAACAAATGCGTTGCCGAATGGTTGGCGCGCAATTTTGAGCGGCGATCATGGTCAACGCGGAATTCGGCGGCATTGCCGGTTTTGATCTCGCCCGACACCACCTTGCCCAGATGCACATGCAGTGCGCCGAGTTTTTTCTGGGTATCGGTAATTTCGATCACCGCGCCATTTTCGGTGCGGATCACACCGGCATCGCCCTGCTGACCACCGGATTCACCAAAAAACGGCGTCTGGTTGGCCAGAACCGCCACCTGGTCGCCCGCCTTGGCGGTTTCAACTTCTGTGCCATCCACGATGATGGCGGTCAAAACGCCTTCGGCACTTTCGGTTTCATAGCCCAGGAATTCGGTTGCGCCGAAACGGTCATTCAGATCAAACCAGACTTCCTCGGTCGCAGCTTCGCCGGAACCAGACCAGGCCGCACGGGCCTTGGCTTTCTGTTCGGCCATGGCCGAGGAAAAACCGTCTTCGTCGATTTCGATTTTGCGGGCTTTTAACGCATCCGCCGTCAGATCCAGCGGGAAACCATAAGTGTCATACAGCTTAAAGGCCACTTCGCCGGGCAGGACAGCACCTTCACCCAGATCAAGCGTTGCATCATCCAGCATCTTGAGGCCACGATCGAGCATGGTTTTAAAGCCATGTTCTTCGAGCTTCAGGGTTTCTTCGATCAATGCCTGGGCACGGACCAGTTCCGGGTAAGCCGCCCCCATTTTGCGCACAAGGGCCGGGACCAGCTTATACATCAGCGGGTCTTTGGTGCCGACCATATGCAGATGGCGCATGGCACGACGCATGATACGACGCAAAACGTTACCGCGACCGGCATTGGACGGCAAAACGCCATCGGCAATCAGGAAGCTGGTGGAACGCAAATGGTCCGCCACCACACGATGCGACACATTATGCGGCCCGTCCGGGTCGGTATTGGTGATGTCGGCCGAGGCCTCGATCAGGGCACGCATCAGATCGATGTCATAATTGTCGTGTTTGCCCTGCAAAACCGCGGCAACACGTTCCAGGCCCATGCCGGTATCGATCGACGGTTTGGGCAGGTCCATGCGGGTGCCGTTGGCGAGCTGTTCATATTGCATGAACACCAGGTTCCAGATTTCGATGAACCGGTCGCCATCTTCTTCGGCACTGCCCGGAGGGCCACCCCAGATATGATCGCCATGATCAAAAAAGATTTCCGAACACGGACCACACGGGCCAGTATCGCCCATGGACCAAAAGTTATCGGAAGTCGGAATGCGAATGATGCGGTCTTCGCTCAGACCGGCAATTTTCTTCCACAGCCGGTGGGCTTCATCATCAGTGTGATACACCGTGACCAGCAATTTATCCGCCGGCAGGCCGTATTCTTTGGTGATCAGGTTCCAGGCGAATTCAATCGCGTTTTCCTTGAAATAATCGCCAAACGAAAAATTGCCGAGCATTTCAAAGAAGGTGTGATGGCGGGCGGTATGACCAACATTTTCCAGGTCATTATGCTTGCCCCCGGCGCGCACGCATTTCTGCGAGGTGGTCGCGCGGGAATAATCGCGCTGTTCCTGGCCGGTGAAAACGTTTTTAAACTGCACCATCCCTGCATTGGTAAACATCAGGGTGGGGTCATTGCGCGGCACCAACGGGCTGGACGGAACGACCTCGTGGCCGTTCTTGCGGAAAAATTCCAAAAACGTGGTGCGAATATCGTTAACGGTCTGCATCTCTCTCCAACCCGGAAAACGCGGAACAAAACACCCACCTTGACTGCGGGTTGACTGCACTGTTTAACGGCTCGCTTCTGCCCTGTCCAGTCGGGGAAAAGGGCTAAACCCTTAAAAACGGCGTTTCAAGCAATATCGGTTCATTTCAGGAACGAATTCCTGCGTTTCAAAACCGGACTTTTCAAGCAATCTGCGTGAAGCTGCATTATCCGGGTGCGCAAAGGCGGTTAATACCGGCAAGCGATAAACATGCGCCGCACAATGCAATGATGCCTCTAAAAGCTCGGTTGCAAATCCCTGGCCCCAGGAATCGGGATGAAAATAATATCCCACTTCCGGTCCCCATCCGGGATCAAAGGGGTCAGTGTAAATACCACCCCACCCGATTATGGTCCGGTCTGATTTTTTTCGGATCACCCAGGGCGCAAAACCATCGCGACGGCGAAACCATTCATGCACCAAAACCCGTTTGCGGCAGTCTGCAAAGGTTTCATCAATATGGGTAAACTGCATGGCGCTATGATTGCCAAGAAAGGCAAATAACGCCGCAACGTCGCTTAATCGCGCGTGTGACAATAACAAACGATCGGTTTCAACGGGTTCCCGCTCTGCTGTCTGTGGGGCATCATCGGCCATCGCCAACCCCAAATTCAGTCAAGAACCGGGCGCATGAAGCTGCGTTCATAGCTGATGATGGAACGGTTTTTCTTTTCAAGTTCCAGCGTTGCAATGCAATCGGCATCATCGGCCATCTGGTTACGATAGGTTTCGTAGGCAGCAAGGCTGGGAAAGCTGAACAGGGCATAGGCAATGTTGCTGGCCCCCTCATGGGGCAGAAAATAACCGTGATGCGTGCCGCCCATACGATTAACGATGGGAATCCAGCGCCGGGCGTAATCCTCGAATTCGGGGATCTTGTGCATATCGACAATATATTTCAGATAACAGGTAATCATTCTTGCATCCCGTAAAAGCAAATGCGGCTCGTTGCCGGATCACGCCCGTCGCGCGCGGACAGCCTTAAAACACCAGCCCTAAAACACTAGCGCCGCAAACAAACCCGCGTGTGGCAGAGCGTCAATTCGCCTTTTTCTGAATATTCTGCCCCAACTTTTCCAGATCCTTGCCAAAACCATCGGCGGTTTCACAGCCCGCCAGGGCAGCGCCAAAAGCAACCATCAACAGAACAGCCATAACCTTGCGGACCCGTTTTTCCATCTTTGATTTTCTCCAACCTGGGCCAAAGACCCGTCAGCTTTGATTCATCAAACCGCACAAATGCCCCGCTTTGGCGGGCAACATCGCGATATTCTTGCAAAACAATGCGCAAAATATAACGAAATCATGGCGTCCCCTACAAAAATTTACAGGCCAGCACTCGTCATGAGACACCTCACCTTGTATGCGACACAAAAACCGGACCGGAAACAGATTGCGATATAGCTTGACCCAAAACAAAAACAGCCCGCCGGTTCACCCAGGCAGGCTGTCGTATGATTAAAATAAAAATGGAAAAATTGAGCGTCA
>JBNKVZ010000219.1:0-5810 GCA_050299455.1 Thalassospira sp. | reverse complement strand
CTTTTTTCGCACACAGCGATGTATTCGTCGCTTTTGCTGCGTTTTTCCGCCTCTTGCTCGGCATTCAAGATGCTTTCAAGCCTTATGGACAGAAAGCAGCTGACGCTTGGTTCATGCAAATAGGCATAAAGACCATCTGCGTCGTCTTTTCTGAAATTCCTCAGAACAAGGCGATCCGTCTCTAGCGTTTTCATCGGACCCCGTTTGCAGGCTCAGGTTGGCCTTAGGTAAATGCGTTAAAGGTAATGATGGTCTGGGTGTCTTTGATATTGGGCAGGGCGTGAATTTTTTCGTTCACGTAACGGCCGATATCCTGTCCGTCTTCGATATAGACTTTGACCAGCAATTCAAACGGGCCGGAAATCGAATAAACCTCGGACACACCCTCGACTTCTTCTACCAGTGCGGCAGCAACGTCGTAGGCTTTGCCAAGTTCGCATTTAACGAAAATGAAGAACGGGTGCATGATGAGGTCTCCAGACAGGATTAAACAGGACGCCAAGCTAGCTTGGTGAGCGTGACGTTTCAATAAATTGTCTGTCATTATTTGCAAACAGATGATTTCGCGATGCGGGCCTTCATCAATATATCCCTACCCGAACCAATGACCCCGCCTGGGCGATTAGCTATTGCCGGGCGGTTGGCGTCTAAGCCGTTCGAGATGTTCGATCCGGTCGCGTACACGGTCCGGGTTGCGGCGGCCAACCCCTTCCAGCAGGGTTTCAAGAAGCGCCATGCTGGCCGCAGCACTATCCCATGTGGTGCCGGTTTCGATTCTGACCGGGAAAACATGGCGGGCAAAGCGGGCAATGGGGCTGAGCCATTGATCGGTGAGCAAAATAATCCGTGCGCCCTGATTGGCAGCCGTTTCGGCAAAACCGATCACATCGGCCTGATAACGCCGGACATCAAAAACCAGCACAACATCGCGCTTGCCAATGTCGAGCAAATCTTCGGTCCATTTGGTGTTTTGCCCGGCAACCCGGCGGACATTGGGCCGCATGGACCGCAGATGTTCATAGGCATAAACCGCAAGGGCCGAGGAAAAGCGCCCGCCCAAAACATAAACCCCGCGTTTTTGATCGGCCAGCAGGCTAACAGCGCCTTCAAGTTCCGTCGGGGCGATATTGGAAAGCGACAGCCGAATATTGGAGGTGATCGCATCCGTCATATGATGGAGCAGTTCGCCCATCGGGTGTGCGCTGGCCGCAATGGCCGCGCGGGGCAGGGCGCTGCGGGCCAGCGGCGATTGCAGGCGTGCTTCCAGCTCCCCGCGCAGCCGGGACTGCATTTCAGGATAGCTGTCGAACCCTAGTTTTCCTGCAAAGCGCAGCACGGTCGGTGCTGAAACACCACATCGTTCGGCAAAGTTTGCCACCGTTTCCAGACCCGCCATCGGATAATGCCCCAGCAGGGCCTGGGCCAGCTTACGCTCGGACGTGGTCAGGTCCTCGGCCTTTTGCGATATCAGCTCGGCCACAGTGGGGGGTGTGGTTTTGTTTTTGGCGTCCAAATCGGTTTTCTCGTGCGTTGATGGGGCAAATGTCATGTTGTGCAGGGGCAAAAGGTGGCGGGGCGCTTGTCATAGTCGATTTTGCCCAATTTGTCATATTACCTTGGATATAAGTGTAATGAATTTTACATCAACTAACAATCTTGTCATTCAAATCGGCATGATGTAACGTTCATTACAAAGAGGCAAAAAGCCCTTTGCTACCAAAGGTGGCGTCACTGAAAAAATGACTGCCGGAACTGGCAGTTGATCGCCTGGGAGGCGACACAAACGTAACGTCCATTGTTTCGACAATGCAGGGGTTGACGGTAAATGGAATTTTCGCTGACAAGGTGGTGCATCCATGCGCATCACAGGTTTTATCCTCCCTCGGGGCTATGGGCTTCGGGGTGGTTGGCGTGCAGCTTTTTCCCGTCTGACTGATTGGCATTGCAACGTGCAATCGTATTTGCACGGTTTGAACAGGGATGCTTTTGGCTATTGGGCCAATTGACTGATTTTGGCTTGGAATCGGGTAGGCAGGGTTTTGCCTGTGTTCCAAAAACCAGAATATCGGGGGATGGGATAGTGAAAAATGCCTGAGGTGATTAAAGCCTATATCCGCTGGGTTGACCGGATAAACCGCATCATTGGCCGGTTCGCGATGTATATGATTTTTGCGATACTGGCGGTTCTTTTATATTCGTCTTTTACCAAGACATTCATGTATCCGGCCCTTTGGACGCTGGAAACCGCACAATTTTTGATGGTGGCCTATTTTCTGCTGGGCGGTGGATATTCCATGCAGCTGGACAGTCATGTGCGCATGGATCTGTTTTATAGCTCCTGGAAACCCAAAACCCGGGCCATCGTGGATTCTTTCACGATTTTGCTGCTGATTTTTTATCTCGCCTTTTTGCTATATGGCGGCATTTCCTCGACGGAATATGCCCTCAAATATCATGAAACCAGCTATTCAAGCTGGTCGCCGCCCATGGCACCGATCAAGATCGTCATGACATTCGGCGTGTTCATGATGCTGCTGCAGGCGATTGCGACCTTCTTTCGGGATGTCGCCCGTATTCGCGGGGAGATCCTGTAATGAGCTATGAAATGATCGCCTTGTTGATGTTTGCATCAATGATGCTGTTATTGCTGACCGGCAAGCGGGTTTTTGGCGCGATTGGCGTGGTTGCGGTTGTGTTTTCGCTGGCCCTGTGGGGCGATGGCGGATCGGAAATGGCCTTTAGTGCTGCCATGAAGTTGATGAAGTGGTATCCGCTGCTGACATTGCCGCTTTTCATTTATATGGGCTATATGCTGTCGGAATCCGGCATTGCCGATGATTTGTATCGCATGTTCCATGTCTGGATGGGGCCGGTGCGCGGCGGGCTTGCCATTGGCACCATTGTGTTGATGGTGGCAATTTCGGCGATGAATGGGCTTAGTGTGGCGGGGATGGCGATTGGTGCCAGCATTGCCATGCCGGAGCTTTTGCGTCGCGGTTATGACAAGATCATGGTGACAGGCGTGATCCAGGCGGGCAGTTCGCTGGGCATTCTGGTACCGCCCAGCGTGGTGCTGGTGCTGTATGGCATGATTGCGCGCCAGCCCGTCGGGCAGTTGTGGTTGGCGGGGGTGTTTCCCGGGCTGATGATGGCAGGGCTGTTTGTGCTGTATATTGCGGTGCGCTGCTGGTTAAAGCCCGATATGGGCCCGGCCCTGAGCCCGGAGGAACGGGCAGCGGTCACATGGTCGGAAAAGATCAGTTTGTTGAAGGCCGGTTTGATCCCGCTATTCATTTTCTTTTCCATGACCGGCCTGTTTTTGATGGGCTATACTTCGCTGGTTGAAAGCTCCGCCGTGGGGGCATTGGCGGCAACACTGGCCGCAATTTTCAAGCGTCGCCTGACATCCCATGTCATGGAAGAAACCCTGCGCAAAACCCTGTCCATTACCTGCATGTTCATGTGGATCATTCTGGCCGCCCTGTGTTTTGGTGCGGTGTTTGACGGGCTGGGCGCTGTTCGCGCGATCGAGAATTTCTTTGTCGATCAAATGGGGTGGGGCCCGTGGCAGATCCTGATTTTGATGCAGGTTTCCTTCATCGTCATGGGCATGTTCCTGGATGACACGGCAATGCTGGTGATTGTTGCCCCGCTTTATGTGCCTTTGGTTGGGCATTTGGGGTTCGATCTGGTGTGGTATGGCGTGCTTTATACCATTACCTGCCAAATCGCCTATATGACGCCGCCCTTCGGCTACAACCTGTTTTTGATGCGGGCGATGGCTCCGCCGGAAGTCACCCTTAAAGACATTTATCAATCGATTACGCCGTTTGTGCTGATCATGGTGTTGGCCCTGGTCCTGGTGATGGCGTTTCCGGAAATTGCGCTTTGGCTACCTGGTGTTCAATACGGGCATTAGGCGGGTCTTACGTAAATGACCTCCTTTTCGCCGCAGCGTTGTTTTGGCCGTGGCGGAAAGGCAGGTCCAATAATCAGAAACCAATCGAGGATTCGATAGACGAGAAACGGAGAGGGGAGGTTTCGCTGTTTTGGCGAACCGAAAATTGCGGGAAATCCCGCCAGTTTACTGATCAGGGAGATAAAAATGACTTCGAGACGCGAATTTTTTCGTAAAGCAGGTCTGGCAACGGCGGCGGCAGGTACAACCGCCTTTGCCGCCCCCTATGTCAAAGCGGCAAATGCCAAAATCACCTGGCGTTTGCAAACCTATGCCGGGCCGGCACTGGCGGAACATGTGATTAAACCGTCGATTGACCGGTTCAATAAAATCGCCAATGGCGAAATGGAAATTGAACTTTACCATGCCGACCAGTTGGTGCCGACCGGCGAGCTTTTCCGCGCCATGCAGCGTGGCACGATTGATGCCGTGCAGTCCGATGATGATTCAATTGCCGCCCCGGTGGATGTATCGGTTTTTGGGGGTTATTTCCCCTTTGCCTCGCGTTACAGCCTGGATGTACCAACCCTGTTTTACGAATATGGCCTCGATAAAATCTGGGAAGAGGCCTATGGCGAGGTTGAAGGGGTCAAATGGTTGTCCGCCGGGGCGTGGGACCCGTGCAACTTTGCCACTGTCGACCCGATCAAAAACCTGGCCGATTTGAAAGGCAAACGCATTTTCACCTTCCCGACAGCGGGTAAGTTCCTGTCGCGCTTTGGTGTCGTTCCCGTCACCTTGCCGTGGGAAGATGTGGAAGTTGCCGTGCAAACCGGCGAGCTTGACGGCATTGCCTGGTCGGGCATTACCGAGGATTACACGGTTGGTTGGGCCGACGTGACGAACTATTTCCTGACCAACAATATCTCTGGTGCGTGGTGCGGGTCTTATTTCGCCAATGAAGAACGCTGGAACGAACTGCCCGATCACCTTAAGGAGCTGTTCCGCGCCTGTATGGACAGTTCGCATTATCACCGCTTGTATTGGTACTGGGCGGGCGAAGCCAAATTGCGCACCCAGGGCACAAAGATGAAGCTGACCTCGATCCCCGAAGCGGAATGGAAACAGGTTGAAGCCGAAGCGCATAAATTCTGGGATGAAATCGCCCAGACCAGCCCGCGTTGCGCCAAGGTTGTCGAGATCCTCAAGCAATATTCCGACACAATGGAAAAGGCAGGCCCGCCCTACCGTTATAGCTGATGATCGCAGGATGAAGGGGCAGGCATTGCGCTGCGATGCCTGCCTTTCCCGATGGGGGCGTGAATGTGCCGGTGTTATTTTCCGATAATGTGTAATGAATTTTACGCTTTTATTTTTCGCCGATAGCTTGATAAAATTTTGTAAAAAATATTACAGTATTGATCATGATATATGGCAGTCTAACAAGCCATACAGTGATAAAACCAACAAATTGATCCTGGTAAACAGGGGTCAAACAGGAGGTCGCTCATGGAGGCGAAACAGGTTAAGACGGCAGATGATGCCCGCGCCCTGATCGAGGAACGGCAAATCCGCTATGTCAAAGTGGGCGTGTTTGATGTTGATGGCATCATGCGTGGCAAATATATGCACAAGGACAAGTTCCTGTCTGCCCTTAATGGTGGTTTTGGGTTTTGTGATGTGGTTTTGGGCTGGGATTCCAATGACCAACTGTATGACAGCGCAAAATTCACCGGCTGGCATACGGCCTATCCTGATGCACCTGTGCGCCTGCTGCCCGATACCTGCCGTGAATTGCCGATGGAAGAAGATACCATCCTGTTTTTAGGCGAATTTGACGGCGAGGCGGAAAATGTATGCCCCCGGGCCGTGTTGCGCCGGGTCCTCGATAAAGCGGCCAATATGGGCTATC
>JBNKVZ010000218.1:0-5900 GCA_050299455.1 Thalassospira sp. | reverse complement strand
GTGTGCGCAAAGGCCGTTATAGCAAAACCGGCACTGTGATTGGTATTCCGCCTTCCAACATTCCGTTTCTGGCCCTCGGTTCCTGGATTTTATGTGTTGGCTGGTTTGGTTTTAATGTCATGTCGGCACAATCGGTAAACGGCATTACCGGCCTTGTGGCGGTTAACTCGCTGATGGCGATGGTCGGCGGCATTCTGACAGCCCTGATCGCGGGTCGAAACGATCCCGGCTTTGTCCATAACGGGGCCTTGGCCGGGCTGGTTGCCGTCTGTGCCGGGTCCGATGTCATGCACCCGATTGGCGCGTTGATCACAGGCGGGCTGGCCGGATTTCTGTTTGTGTGGGCGTTTGAAAAATGCCAGGCCAAATGGAAAATCGATGATGTTTTGGGCGTTTGGCCCCTGCATGGCATGTGTGGCTTAATGGGTGGCATTGCCTGTGGCATTTTTGGCCTTTCCGCACTGGGTGGCACCGGGGGTGTTTCCCTTGCATCGCAGCTTGTTGGCTCCATCGGCGGGGCCGCCTATGCCGCCCTTGCCGGATTCGTCGTTTATGGTGTTTTGAAAAACACGCTGGGCATTCGCCTGGATGATGAGGCCGAATATTACGGTGCCGACCTTTCGATCCATAAAATCACCGCCTATCCCGAGGATGATGTTAAGGCCAGCTGATACCCGATCTTGGCAAATTTCCCAAAGATTGGTCTGGCGAGGTAAAGCACCAACCCGCAACCTATAGCGCAAAAACAACGGCTTAAGAAAAGCCCGCCCACCAGCTTGGGACGGCCTGCCTCCGTTTCGCTTGATGCCGTTTGCCATAAGGCAGGCAAATTCCTGTTAAAAGCCCGGAAACCGCACGTTTCCGGGCTTTTCTGATATTTACGCCCACCGCTTTAAAGCTTTCTTTGTACTTTTCGATTAGGGGTAAACTAAGTGTGCTTTCTGGGCGCATAGCAGATCCATGCGCAAATTCTGCCGCAAAATTGGCGCTGTTTTCGACCAGTCCTGCATACAGTATTCCGGCCCACCGGAATGCGAATTGGGGTCTTTCACTTACGGAACGTCAAACAACATGTTCAACGAACGTCTTGATACCTTGCCCGATTACCCGTTTCCACGCCTTGCCACCCTGTTAGATGGCATTGCACCGGGCAAAGACCCGTTGGTGATGTCCATTGGGGAACCCCAGCACGAACCGCCAGCCATGATCACCCAGGCCATGATTGCCAATGCGCATTTATGGCACAAATACCCACCGGGACAGGGCACACCGGAACTGCGCGCCGCCATTAAAGGCTGGCTTGATCGCCGTTATGACCTGCCCGAAGACATGATCCATCGTGATCAAAACATCATTCCCGTGGCCGGCACGCGCGAAGCGCTTTATCTGATTGCCACCTGTGTCATCCCGCAAGACCAGCCCGGCCCCAAACCCAAGGTATTGCTGCCCAACCCGTTTTATCAGGTCTATTGCGGGGCAGCAGTCCTGAATGATGCGGAAATGGTCCCGCTTCCGGCCACACCCGAAACCGGCTTTTTGCCCGATCTTGATCAGATCGATGACGAAACATTCGCGGCATGCCGCCTGTTTTTCCTGTGTTCGCCCGCCAACCCGCAAGGGGCGATTGCCTCACGCGATTATCTGGAACGCATTATTGCACTTGCGCGGAAATACAATTTTGTTCTGGCGATGGATGAATGCTACGCCGACATTTATGACCGCGACGCCCCGACCGGTTCGCTGGAAATCTGTGCGGCACAACATGGCAATATGGATAATGTGCTGGTTTTCCACAGCCTGTCCAAACGTTCCAGCGCGCCGGGCCTGCGCTCTGGCTTTGTTGCGGGTGATGCCAAAATCATCAAGCATTTCAATCGCCTGCGCAGCTATTGTTCGGCCACCATTCCCATGCCGATCATGGCGGCATCAACCCTGTTGTGGAATGATGACGCCCATGCCGATGCCAACCGCGACCTTTATCGCGCCAAGATCGACATTGCCGCCGAAATTTTTGGCCACCGTTTTGGCTTCCATCGCCCGGCAGGCGGCTTTTTCCTGTGGCTCAATGTCGATGATGACGAAGCCGCAACCCGGAAAATCTGGGCAGAAGAAGGGGTCAAGGTCATTCCGGGTCGTTATCTTTCCATTACCGACCGCGAAGGCAATAATCCTGGCACCGGTTTCATTCGCGTCGCCCTGGTACATGATCTAGCCACCACCCGCGAGGGGCTCAGCCGGATCAACGCCGCCCTGTCACGCTAACCTGGCATCGTCTCACTTACTTAACAGGACAAAACGGATATCGGCATGAGCAGTCAGACAAACCTTCTTGAACGCGGCACCGCTTTTCTTCCCAGTTCGCTGGTGGCGTTCCTGAAACGGGGCGGCATCCAGCTGTGTGGATTGGCGCTGACGGCGATGGGGATTGCCCTGTTCATTATGCTGATCGGGTTTCATCCCGGCGATCCATCTTTCAACCATGCCAGCGACAATAGCTTTATCTATAACCCGCTGGGTATTTTTGGGGCCTATATCGCCGATATGATGTTGCGCACCCTGGGTCTTGGTGCGGCCTTGCTGACAGCATTGATTGTCGGCTGGGGCCTGCGCCTGATTGCCCTGCGCCCGTTTAGCTGGATGTGGCTGCGCTTTTTGCTGTTGCCCCTGGCCTTGCTGTTAATGGCAACCGCCGCCTCGGCCGTGCCACGTGGCATGACCTGGCCGTTAACAGTGGGTTATGGCGGCTTTGCCGGTGATTTGTTGCTGGGCCGACTTGGCATGTTGCTGACACTGGCGGGCATCCCGGCCGGGCCGGTGGTTATTGGCCTGTTCAGTCTGTTCTTTGGCATGATTTTGACGCTGTTTTGCATGGCTTATCAGCTGTCGGAATGGCGAGCGGTCGGCAATGTTTTATCGCGTATCGGCGGCACAGTTATTTACGGGGTGGGTCGCGCCATTCCCGGGACCAGTGCCGATGACGCGGCCAGCATGGCACCGGGCGAACGCAAGGGCGATAAAAACGCCCGCCCGCGCCAGGAACCGTCGATGGAACGATCCGAAAAACGTGTTGCCGCCGCCGTTGAACGCAATACGCTGTCCGCTGCCGACGACGAAGACGATTACGAGGATACCGACGCGCAACCGCCCGTCCATATTGTCGCCCCGCCCGCGGCCAAACCACAGCCCGGTGCCAAGGCCGCTGCCCAGCGCCAGTCTTCGTTTGATCTGGGCAATGTTGGCTCGGATGAATATAGCTTCCCGCCCCTGGGCCTGCTGCATGAACCCAGCGACGAGGATTACGCCCAGGTTGACCAGGAAGCCCTGGCCCAGAATGCCCGTTTGCTTGAAACCGTTCTGCAGGATTTCGGCGTTAAAGGTGAAATTGTTCAGGTGCGCCCCGGCCCGGTGGTAACCCTTTACGAACTGGAACCCGCCGCCGGGGTTAAATCATCCCGCGTGATTGGTTTGGCCGACGATATTGCCCGCTCCATGAGTGCGATTGCCGCCCGTGTTGCCGTGGTGCCCGGCCGCAATGTGATTGGCATTGAACTGCCAAATGCCAAGCGCGAAACCGTGCATTTGCACGAAATTCTCGCCTCAAACGATTTCGAAAAGAACAGCGGCAAACTGAACCTGAGCCTGGGTAAGGATATTGGCGGATCGCCTGTTATTGCCGATCTGTCAAAAATGCCACACCTGCTGATTGCCGGGACCACCGGTTCGGGTAAGTCGGTCGGGGTCAATGCCATGATCCTGAGCCTGCTTTACAAACACCGGCCCGAAGAATGCCGCTTCATCATGATCGACCCGAAAATGCTGGAATTGTCGATTTATGATGGCATTCCGCATTTGTTAACGCCGGTGGTGACAGACCCGCACAAGGCGGTTGTGTCGCTAAAATGGGCGGTGCGCGAAATGGAAGACCGCTACCGCGCCATGAGCCAGGTGGGCGTGCGGAACATTGCGGGCTATAACAAACGCATCAAGGAAGCTGCCGCCAAGGGCGAAGAACTGACCCGCCGGGTTCAAACCGGCTTTGATCCCGAAACCGGCAAGCCGATTTTTGAAGATCAGCAACTGCCGATGGAACCCCTGCCCTTCATCGTGGTCATCGTCGATGAAATGGCCGATCTGATGCTGGTGGCGGGCAAGGATGTAGAAGCATCCATTCAGCGCCTGGCACAGATGGCGCGTGCGGCCGGTATCCATTTGATCATGGCCACCCAGCGCCCGTCGGTCGATGTGATTACCGGGACGATCAAGGCCAACTTCCCGACCCGTATTTCCTATTCCGTGACCTCGAAAATCGATTCACGCACCATTCTGGGTGAAATGGGGGCCGAACAGCTGCTGGGTCAGGGCGACATGCTCTATATGGGCCAGGGGGGCCGCCTGCAACGTGTTCACGGCCCGTTTGTGTCGGACGAGGAAGTCGAAAGCATCGTCCAACATCTGCGCGATCAGGGCGACCCGGCCTATCTTGATGAAGTCACCGAAGAACCCGAAGAAGACCCGGTTGCCGCCTATATGGCAGGCGGGCCGGGCAATGCCGGTGCCGCCGGGGGCAATGGCGATGATGACCTGTATAATCAGGCCGTTGGCATTGTCCTGCGCGAGAAAAAGGCATCCACCAGCTTTGTGCAACGCAAACTCTCCATCGGCTATAACCGGGCCGCGCGCATCATCGAGCAAATGGAAGAAAATGGCGTCGTTTCCGCTGCCAACCATGTCGGCAAGCGCGAGGTGCTGATCGGCAATATGGATGGCACACCATTTGACGAATAAGCCGTTTCGCCCCCAACCATGACCGCCTTACAAAAGGGTTGCCTGCCGGGCAGCCCTTTTTTGCATCCCCCCAATATTGTTGCCAACCGAACGCCCCAGTAAAACGAAGACAATAGCGTTATACCATCCGGCACGGATCCCAACCGGTCAGTGCCGCCCTCAATCGGCGGGCGGGCCTCTCTGAAGCCCTTGCCGATCGCTCTTAGGCCGCGCGGCGCCGTCACGCATTACTTCTGACCGGATTGACGCGGCTTGCTGTCACCGCCCCTTTAAGCCAACGCGCCCGATCATTTTCATAAAATACGCTAACAACTGAATCGGGCTTGCGATTTTTACCCCTGTCGCAGCTCTGATAGGGCTCCTGAAAAACCGTGACAATCGCGAAATTTGCAGTGCATTTTCCATATCTGGATTTATTTTTCTTCGCAGCTCAGAAAAATTCAAAAGTAAAAGAGCAACGACGACACAGAATAAGTCGATGCAATGAAGACAAAATCTCCAAAAGCCAATACGCATCAAGACATTTTAAAATATCACGAAAGTAATCTTAAGAAGCCCTCTCAACAACACGAAAACGCTCCCAAGATCGGCTGAAATCGACATTATTGAAACGCTAAAAATCAATCATAGATTTAACAGATTCAGCGCCACGATTACTTTTAGGATACATACCGTCATTCATTGATGGTCGTCACAATAATTCGTGCAGCCAAAATAAATAAAATGGGGCGTGCCGAAACAAAGTTGTGTCATCGAAAAATTTCAACTAAACAAACACTCAAAAAGATATGGTCAGAGCAAAAGAAAATTGACGAAACCAGATACAGAATTTTCTGAATATGGTTTCGATATTACAGGAATCTTGGGGTGGAAATGCTATACCTATCCAATTGTACAATATCTACTAAACTTCGACTTCTACTAGGGATCGTCACTATTGCCTTCGTGGCCGTCACAAGCTACAACCTTTTCACCTTGGACGTCACCTTGCTCGACGGGCGTAAGGAAAATGTTCGCCAAGTCGTTGAAATGGCAACAACCACCGTCGAACATTATGCCAAACTGGCAAAGTCCGGCGCTCTTTCCAAAGAAGAAGCCCAGAAACAAGCCTTGGC
>JBNKVZ010000217.1:0-5977 GCA_050299455.1 Thalassospira sp. | reverse complement strand
ACATTCGATCAGGCTTTTGCAGGAATCAGAGATGTGCCGATCCAGCAAAGACACCGCCAGAGAGACATTCCCGGAACGGCAGGCATCGAGAATCTCATGATGTTCGCGTTCGGCCTGTTCGGTTGCGCCTGAAAGGGCCAACTGCGCGCGGGTAAAACGCACGGTATTATTGCCAATGGTGCGGATGATTTCCAACGTCTTGGGACGGTTTGACGCCTGATAAAGACATTCATGGAACTGGCGATTCAGTTCCCCCCAGCGGGCAATATCCCCTGCCCGCAAGGCTTCGTCATACACATCGAGGATTTCGCTTGCGGCCCGAATATCATCCGCATTGAGGCGCGGAACGGCATGGCGCAACAATTCGCATTCCAGAAGCCGACGGACTTCAAACAATTCCTCGATCTCGTCAAGCGAGAGCTGGGCGACGATTGCGCCTTTATGGGGCTGAAACGTGACCAGACCTTCGGCATCAAGACGTTGCAGGGCCTCGCGGACCGGAATGCGCGATACATTATATTCGGTCGCGATCGCGTCCTGACGTAATTGCGTCCCCGCGAGAAAATCCCCCGACAGAATACGTTCACGCAGGTCTTCCGTGACCTGATCGGTAATTGTACGACGGGTAAAACGCGGGGAAGCTACCATAGTATATACGTCTATCTTATTGCCGAACCAAAATAACCCGTCCCAAAGGATTAGTCATTCCAGATACTCATAACGGGGCCACCGGAATGTGGCAATAAAATTACCCAATTTGCACCAGTTCAGGCGAAAATAACCCCTGAGACGAGGTTATTTGACGATAAAACCATGCGCATAAGGATCGCGGTCATCAATGAAGATCGTGTTCAAGCCGTGCATACGAGCCCAACCCGCGACCGACGGTACAATTGCAGGATAGTCGCCGACCATGGTTTGTTCCACCACACGGGCCTCGAATTGCGAACCGATAATGCTTTCATGCACAATCTTGCCATCAGCGGGCAAACGCCCCTGGGCGGCCAATTGTGCCAGCCGAGCCGAGGTTCCCGTGCCACAAGGCGAACGATCAATGCCCTTATCGCCATAAAAGACGGCATTGCGATGGGTGCTGCCTTGCTGGGTCGGTGTCCCCGTCCATTGAATATGGGACAGGCCAGTGATTTCAGGATGCAGCGGATGCACGAAACTTTCAATTTCATTGAGGCGCTGGCGCAATTGCGGGCTAAGGCGCTGAAAATCGCCCACTGAATAATCCGCCATATCGCGGAAATTTTCCTGCGGTTCCACGATGGCATAAAAGTTGCCGCCATAGGCCACATCGACCTTAAGTGGCCCAAGTTGCGGGCAATCCACCTCGATCCCTTCCTTATAAAGGAAGGACGGCACATTGGTGAGGCGGACCTTTTCAACATAATCGCCGAGTTGCTCATATTCGGCAATCACCAGACCGGCGGGCGTATCAAGCCGCACAATGCCGGGCGTTTTGGGTTTGATCAGCCCCTGTTCAAGCCCCATGGTAACGGTGCCAATGGTGCCATGACCACACATGGGCAAACAGCCCGATGTTTCAATAAACAGAATGGCGACATCGCAATCATCGCGGGTTGGTTCGTAAAGGATGGAGCCCGACATGATGTCATGGCCGCGTGGTTCGAACATCAAGCCGGTACGGATCCAGTCATATTCGGCCAGAAAATGCGCGCGTTTTTCGCGCATATTGGCCCCGATCAGGCGCGGCCCGCCACCGGCAACAACACGCACCGGATTTCCGCAGGTATGACCATCAATACAAAAGAAACTGTGTTTTGCCATTTTATGCAGGCTCCGGGTTAAAAACGCGTGATGCGATAAGGGGTCATATCGATGCTGGCGGGGCGACGCGACACCAGATCCGCCAGCAGACGGCCCGTGGTTGCCGCCATTGTCAGCCCCAGATGGCCATGACCAAAGGCGAAATAGGCATTATCGTGGCGCGGACTTGTGGAAATAACCGGTTTTGAATCCGGCATTGACGGGCGGAAACCCATCCATTGCGTACCACCGTCATCGCGCAGGCCACGCAAAACCTGTTGGCCCTTTTTAAACAGGGCAGAGGCCCGGCTGTAATCTGGCGCGGCGTTCAGACCGGCAAGCTCGACGGCACCGCCAACACGAATACCCATATCCATCGGGGTCAGAACAATGCTGTCATCCGGGCTGATCACCATATGATTAAGCGTCACACCATTATAAGGCACGGTGGTGTTATAGCCCCGTTCGGTATCCAGCGGGACGTTGCTGCCCAGGCGTGCCGCAAGATGGCGCGACCAGGCACCACAGCAGACAACCACATGATCAAATGAAATATTGTCGCCCGCCCGATTAATGGCAGAACGCGGGTGGCCGTCCTGATAGACAAAGTCGGTAATATCCGCCGTTTGGAATTTTCCGCCACGATCCAGAAACAGCTGATACAGACCCATAACAAATTTATAAGGGTCGAGCACCCGGCCCCAATCTTCTTCGAGAATACCCGATGTAAAACCCGGTGCGAGATCAGGTTCGCGTTCATAAACTTCATCACGAGAAAGATCAGTCAGCCTGACACCATTGCGGCGGCGCAAATCGGTATAATAATCATCGGCCCGGCGGCCCTGTTCGGAACGATAAACCGCCATCGCACCATCTTTGAACACGGCATCCTGCAGTTTGGCATCGCGGATCAGCGGATCATAATCATCCCAGGCGGAACGCAGAATTGCCGCAAGCTCGGTTGCGATCTGTTCCACCCGGTTACGCCGACCGGCAGCAATAAAGCGCATCAGCCAGGGCAACATTTTGGGCAGATAGGATAGCCGCAATGTGAGGGGTCCGTTCGGGTCCCGAAGCCAGCCGGGGACATTTTGCAACGTACCGGGCATGGAAATGGGCGCGCATTCGCTAACCGCAAGTCCGCCAGCATTGCCAAAGGATGTCGCGCGCGCCGGTTCCCCCTTATCGGCAAGGGTGACGGCAAAACCCTGCTTTTGCAGGGCAAGGCCGACATTCACCCCGACAATCCCGGCACCAATGACAAGAACATGTTGCGGGTCAGACATCGGCACCTCATCACCCAGAAAAAAGACGACAAAACAACAGGTTCAAATCGGCAGGCGAAATGGATGGCCTGCCGATTTGTGACCAGAATATCATTGTTAACGACACAAAATCACAGAGACGGGCGTGTGTCGATGGCCTTTTGGATGATTTGGGTAATGGTTTCGCGTTCCTCGCCAACCAGGGTCAGGCGCGGGGCGCGGACATATTCCTTGCCAACGCCGGTCATCGCCTGGGCCAGCTTGATATATTGAACGAGCTTGGCATGCACATCCATATGCAGAACCGGGGTAAACCAGCGGTAAATTTTAACGGCCTCGGCATATTTACCTTCGGTCAAAAGCTTCCACAGGCCAACGGATTCTGCCGGGAAGGCATCGGTAAAGCCGGAAATCCAGCCAACCGCACCCAAAACCTGGGTTTCCATAACCAGATCATCCATGCCGCAGAACAGAACAAAGCGGTCGCCACAGGCATTATAGATATCGGTAATACGGCGCGGATCACCGGAGCTTTCCTTGATCGCGACCAGATTTTCAACATCGGCAAGCTGGTTGAATTCTTCGGGTTTGATGTCGATACGATAGGCACCCGGATTGTTGTAAATCATGATCGGCAGCGACGTATTGGCGGCAACGGAGCGGAAATGGGCCAAATTTTCGCGGCTATCGGCGGTATAGATCATACCGGGCAGGAGCATCAGGCCATCTGCACCCAATTCTTCGCATTTCTGGGCATATTTAATAGCCCCGGCGGTTGTTGTTTCGGCAACACCGGACAAGACGGGAATGCGGCCCTTGGTGATTTCAACAGCAAGCTTAAGAACAGCGACCTTTTCGTCCATTTCCAGTGTGGTGTTTTCGCCCACCGAACCCAACATGACCAAGCCATCCACGCCGGCCTCGATCAGGGATTCAATTTGCGTGGCCGTCATATCAAAATCGACAGAACCATCTTCAAACATCTGGGTTGCCACGGCGGGGAACACGCCAGTCCAGCTTACCTGCATAACAAAATTCCTTTTATCCGATACGCGGTCACGCCCGACGGGAACGCCCGCTGATTTGCCTGAAACCAGATATCGCACATTTGAATATTGTATACAATGTTGAATACGAAAAAAATGATGCAGCGGCTTCCCGGTCAGAAGCAGATGGGCAAGGATCTTTACAACGGAGAATTAACCCTCGATGACTTTCAGGGTCTTTTGAACGACAACGGCGTCACATAATTCTTTCTCGACCAGGGAATAGGCATTGTTGGCGCAGCTTTTGCGAAATTCGTTATTTTCCATCAACCGTTCGATAGCATCGGCCAGGGCATCGGCGTCGCCGAGTTTGACCAGCAGGCCTGTATCGTTATGGCGAACAATTTCGCGGCAGCCGGGCACATCGGTTGCCACCATTGCCAGGCGGCAGGCCGCAGCCTCGATCAGGGATTTTGGCAGGCCTTCGCGCCAGGACGGCAAAACCGCCAGATCGGCACCCTGCAACAGGGTGGGAATATCACCGCGCTTGCCCAGCCATTCCACCAGACCTTCCTTTTGCCAGCCTTCAAGGTCATCGACTGTTGCACTGTCCGGATTGGCAAGGTCCACATCCCCCACCAGCAGAAACCGATAGTGAACGCCCTTTTCTGCCAAAAGACGAATGGCAGCAATTAATTCGCCAAGGCCCTTGGACCACAACATCCGTGCAACAAAAATGGCCGTTTTAGGCTGCTCTGCCGCATTTGCATCTTTCACCCCGGAGGTCGGAAAATATGTCTGCATATCCACGCCGGACCCACGGATCAGGGATAGATTGGCACGGCGGAAGCCCAGACGGGCCATCAGTTCTTCGTCATCGGCATTCTGCACTATGACCTGCACCGATTTAAACCGGGCATAGAACCGCAAAACCCAGCACACGATGGACCGGATGATTTTTGCCTTTCGCCCACTGGAAACAAAAATAAAACCCAGCCCCGTTACCATATTGACGATGCGCCGTGCCCCGCCAAGCAAACCGGCCAATGTGGAAAGAATGACGCATTGAATGGCAACATTCACGATGACATCGGGTTTTTCACGGCGGAAAATGGCAATCAGATGTGCAACCGTTTTAAGCGAAGAAACCGGGCTTAAGCCGCCACGGGCAATGTTAAGGTCGATGACCTTGAAACCTTCAGCCTGCAAAATCTCCGCTGCCTGGTTTTTACGGCAGGCCACAACAATTTCCCAGCCGCGTACCTGGGCTGCACGCGCCAATGCCATACGATGCGACAGGAAATACCAATCTTCGCTGCAAACAAACAAAAGTTTTTTGCGTTTCGATGCGGGATTGGGTGTGCGGGCATGTGACATGGTATATTCCAGTTAGACGCAACCTTGAAACAAGCCGGTTATCGTCTGGTTTCATAATGGGATTGTTGCTAGCGATACCTGCCGGTTCCGTCAATCACTGATCGACCCGAAACAATGTGTGTGATTTAATCCGCCCCCGAAAATACAGCCATTAAGGGTATTTCGGGGGAAAGATTTATCCATGACAATGATGCGTGCCCTGTTGCGTTTTCCAGGTGAAAAGACGGTAAAGGTGGCCCAATGCCCGATCCCGGCCCTGCAACCCGGATATATTCTGGTGAGAACAACATTATCCGTGATCAGCCCCGGCACCGAAGCCACGCAAAATGCCGAAACACGCATGCCCCTGCTGGCAAAGGCCCTCAAACGCCCCGATTTAACCGCCCAGGTTTTTGACAAACTGCGCCGTGATGGATTGACCGCAACCCGAAATGCGGTGCAACACCGCCTCGACCAACCGATAGCGGCGGGTTATGCCTGCTGCGGCATTATCGAGGATATTGGCGATGGCGTGACCGGTTTTACAAAAGGCATGCGCGTTGCCTGCGGCGGCATTGATTTTGCCCGACATGC
>JBNKVZ010000216.1:0-5987 GCA_050299455.1 Thalassospira sp. | reverse complement strand
GTTAATCCCAATCGCCTGGATGATGAGAGCGGCATGGGCGATTTATGTGCGGTGGGGGTGGCGTTTTTGCTGGCGGTGGCGCTGTGCCGGACCTTGCGCGAAAGCGGCTTTTTCCAGAAACATGCGATCCGCCCGCCTGATTTGCGGGTCTGGCTTGATTTGGTCGCCCTGGGTACCGTGTGTGACGTGGTGCCGTTACGCGGGCTTAACCGGGCCTTTGTGACCCAGGGGCTGAAGGTGATGCGCCACCGGGGCAATTGCGGCATTGCCGCGCTGGCCGATGTGGGCGGGGTGAATGAACAACTCAGCGCCTATCATCTTGGGTTTGTCCTGGGGCCACGGGTGAATGCCGGTGGCCGTGTGGGCGAGGCCGGGCTGGGAACGGCCCTGCTATCGGGGGATGACGATGCCAGGGCGCGTGATATTGCCGTCCGGCTTGATGAATTTAACCGCGAACGTAAAACGATCGAGGATTATGTCCTGGATCAGGCCATTCGCATGGTCGAGGAAAAGGATCGTATCGGGGCGATGGTACTGGTCGGGGGTGAAGACTGGCATCCCGGGGTGATCGGCATTGTCGCCAGCCGCTTGAAGGATCGCTATCACGTTCCTGCCCTTGTGATGGGGCAGGTTGATGGCGTTTATAAGGGGTCTGCCCGCTCCGTTCGCGGGATTGACCTGGGGGCGGCGATTATAGCTGCCCGTCAGGCAGGGTTGCTTGTGAATGGGGGCGGGCACGGTATGGCGGCCGGCTTTACCCTGGAGCCGGAAAAACGGGCCGAATTTGAAGATTTCCTTGAAAGCCGCTTTCCCCGCCTGATTGCCGAAAATAATATTCGCCCAACCATGACGGTTGACGGTGCCCTGCACGCAATGGGGGCAACGGTTGATTTGATTGATGCGCTAGAACGTATGGGGCCGTTTGGGGCAGGCAATGCCGAACCGCGTTTTGTGTTTACCGAATGTCGCGTTGTGAAGGCCGATGTGGTGGGGGCCGACCATGTGCGGTGCATTTTGTCGGGCAGCAATGGCAAGGGGCGTTTAAAGGCGATTGCCTTTCGCTGTCTGGATAATGATATGGGCCAGACATTGCTGCGTCATGGTGGGCGGCCATTGCACATTTTGGGGCATTTGCGCCGCGATACATGGCAGGGCCGCGAAGGCGTGCAGCTTATGATTGATGATGTGGCGGCACCGGCTGCACTTTCTTCATGATAAAATAGTGCCAAAACACCTTATATCGGCGCTTTGGGGCGATGTCCTGCCGTCCTGTGCTGGGTTGCTGTGCTGCTGCGTTAGAGCCGTCGCAGGAGGCACATTTAAGGCGTTTTTTGCCCAGCCTTATGACAGTCGGCTAAATTGCTATGTTTCCGACGGATCGCGATGCGAAGCGGCAGAATGCTGGCGAATGATGGCCGATACGATTTGGGCAATCAGGTTGCCGGTTTCGTCCTGTTCTGGCTCATGACCCAGCACATGTATGATGTCGCGATAGGTTGTCAGGATGCTTTGGGTCATTCTGGCGGCGTTATCAATGCCTTCTGCTGTGAGAAAGCCTGTGATAATGGCCGATAGCAAACTGTAATTGCTAAAAAGTATTTCGGCGCGCTGATTTTCCAAAACGCGTGAATTGTGCGTTTTTTGCGGCTGGTACGATCTTTTTTTTTGCAGGGATACTTCTGTCGTATCCAGGCGGTCATACCCTGCGTCGGACCTCATATTTTGGGGCTGTTGGCGTGATTGTTCCACATTGTCCGGGTGCGTCGGATATATGTCTTGATCCGCCGTGTCGTTTTGGGCGTGCGTCGGGTAGGGCGGGGTCTGTCCTGAAGAAATGTGAACCGGACCTTCGCCCGTAACGATCCATTCCAGCCGAACGGATTTAGCCTTGGCGAGGCGGGCAATGCCGACAAACCGGGGTTCCGATTTTGCCTGGCACCAACGATTTAGTTGTTCTGGGATCACACCTGCTATCTCTGCAGCGTCTTTTTTTCGATCAAACATGTCGACAACATGTCGAATACGTTCGCCAAGGGCGGGGCTCAGGACGGGTAACGTCGTGGCACGGCTATCATTTGCCATTTCCATCGTCCTGGATAGTGAAAGGGGTACGGGGTGATTTGGTTAAAGTTCTCGTTTGGCGCGAAATAGGCACACCGCGAAATTTTTTGGTTGAATGTCGAATTTTTTCGTTATAAGTCTTTTTCATGCTCAACTATTGTTGACTTTTTTTCGAGTTAAAGGCCGGTATAGTCGGCGATAGTGGCAATAAAACGATAGTATAGTAGCGGCGGGCAAAGTTCAGTCCGGCGCTTACTATTTATAAAAAAAAGTAAAGACGCTTCCTGATCTTTGTCTGCTTGTGATGCTTTAAGATGAGAACAATTGCGCGGTGATTTTATTCGTTGAAATTGGTCCTGTTGTTTTCAGTATTGCAAGCCAAGTAGAGTAGATGATGTTTGGCGTTGCTGGCAATCAACAAGTCCTTGGGAGTACGAGGTATTTTTGTTGCGAATAGTGTTTTTCGGGTTGAATTTCCTGAAAGCACATATTTGGGAGTACACTCGATATGCGCCAGACAGATTTCCCTTTTAACCTCGTCCAATATTTAAGACATGGTATTTAATTGATGTCTTACAGTGGGTTAGGGTTTCGAAACCGCGTTGCCAGTTTGGTTGTCGCGCTTGCTTTTTTCATCTGCGCTCCGGTTTTCGCATTTGCGGATCAGGCGCAAGGGCATATTGGTGAGGAAGGTTACATCGGCGCGGCAAGATCGGTTCGTATTTTTACCGAAAACCTGCCACCTTTGAATTATCGAACGGAAGACGGGTTTAGTGGCATTGGGGCCGAAGTTGTCTCGGCGATGGCGCGGTTGGTCGGTCATAGCGGAAAATTTGAAATGATGCCCTGGAAACGGGTTCTTTCGATACTTGACCGTGAACCCTATACCGCCGCGTTTTCGATGGTTCGGATACCCGAACGCGAACACGAATTTAAGTGGGTTGGGCCAATCACGCACAGCGAAACGGCTTTTTACCAATTAGCGGACAGCCCGATTCAGATTCAGTCAATCGAGGATGCCCGCAATGTTCCTTCTATCGGGGTGAATGCCGGCAGTGCGTCCGAGCGTGCCTTGCGGGCGCTTGGATTTAAAAATGTGATGCCTCTTTTTGCCCCGAATACAGGGTTGAAAATGCTGTTGAGCGGGCGAATTTCACTATGGGAAACGGCAGACCTTGTGGTCTCAAGCCAAAGCCGTCAGCTCGGTGTTTCATCGTCGGCGGTCAAAAAGGCCTTGCGTTTGGGCAAATACGATTTCTATCTGGCCTTTTCCCGGGAAACCCCGGAAACGGTGATTTTACCGTGGCGGCAGGCGTTGAACGAACTTCATCGCAATGGTGTTTTCGATGAAATTCAGCGACGCTATGGTGTGGCCTCGCCCAGTCTTTTTGGTCCCCGCAAAACAAGTTTTTCCCTGTTAAATTAAAGCCTGATTTTTCGTCACGCACTTATTGGTTCATTTGGGCGGGCCTTTGGGCGTGACCTGCCGAGCATGATGTTTTCGGTGTTAATGGTGATAACATTGTGCTGGTCTGTGCTGTGCCGGGGTGGATATTTCGGTTTAACGGCTGGCGAATGGTCGTTCTTTTTTTATATTGATGGCAGTATTGGTGCGCATAAATGAAGCCATAAATAGGAAAACCTGATGACAGCCAGCCACAAACCCGAACTGATCAGCTTTGATCTGTGCCCCTTCGTGCAGCGTTCGGTGATTACGCTTCTGGAAAAGAATGTTGATTTTGATCTGACATATATTGACCTTGCCAATAAACCGGACTGGTTTTTGGAGATTTCACCATTAGGCAAGGTGCCGGTCCTGCGTGAAAAGGGCGAAGTCCTTTTTGAAAGTGCCGTGATCAACGAATATCTTGATGAAACCAATCCGCCGTCAATTCATCCTGCCGATCCGCTTAAAAAGGCGAAAAATCGCGCCTGGATCGAGGTGGGCGGCAACCAGCTGATGAATTCCTATCGCATGATGATGGCCGAAACCGCGGAAGATTACGCAACCCATCGTGATGCCCTGAACAAGGGGTTCAAACCGGTGGAAGGCCAGATTGAAGGCCCGTTCTTTAATGGCGATACATTTTCCCTGATCGATGCCGCCTGGGCACCGGTTTTTACCCGCCTTCTGATTGTTGAAGAGGCGCTGGGCGAAGATTATTTGTCGGGTTATCCGAAAATCCGGGCCTGGGCCGAAACCCTGGTGGCGCGTGACAGCGTCATTCATTCTGTCATTGATGGCTTTCGCGACAAGTTCCTGACCTACCTGCAAAAGAAAACGTATAACGGTGATACACCCAGTTATCTGGCGGGCAGGCTTGCAGAGCGCGCCTGATCATCCTATTCCGATAGGATGACAGAAAAAAATCCGATAGATGTGACATCGTCACGCGATGAACGGGGCCAGGGCAAATTCGCGTTTGTCCTGGTTCTTGTACCGCTATTGATGTCCTTTTCACTCAGCCAGTTTTATCGCTCTGCACAGGCGCTTCTGGCTGATCCGCTGCGGGGTGAACTGGGTGTTACGCCGGAACAGCTTGGTTTTATTTCCGGCAGTTTTCATTTTGCCTTTGCCCTGATGCAAATTCCCGTCGGGGTGATGCTGGACCGTTATGGGCCGCGTAAAACCAATGGCATCATGATGATCATGACGGTGGTGGGTGTCATCGTCTTTGCCAGCGCACACAGTGTGACCGGGCTTATGATCGGGCAGGGGATTATCGGGGCGGGCTGTGCCGCGGCCTTTATGGCGACCCTGGTCTGTGCCTCACGCTGGGTCGCACCTGAAAAATTTGCCGCAACATCGGGCATTATTGTGGCCCTTAGCCTGCTGGGTGTTCTGGCATCGGCAACACCACTTGCCGCCCTGATCGAATATCAGGGCTGGCGCGGGGTGTATTTCTGGCTGGCAGGGCTTAGTTTGCTGTCTGTGGTGCTAACCTTTGTCATGGTGCGCGATGAGCCCCCCCATATGCGCCGCAAGCAGCCGCGCCGGGGTGAAACCATGCGCGAAGTTCTGCAAGGCATTATGGAGGTCTGGAAAAACCGGCAAATGTGGTTGCTGGTGGCTGTCGGCTTTTTTGCCTATCCCACGATTCTTACGGTTCGGGGCCTGTGGGGCGGGCCGTATTTGCAGGATGTTTTTCATCTTTCGCCGGTCGAAGTCGGTAATATCCTGCTGGGCATGACGGTGGGCATGATTTTTGGCCCGCCTTGTTATGGGCATGTATCGCGGATCATGGGCGGACGGGCGCGGCCGCTTATTCTGTTTTCGGTTTTTGTGTCGACCGTACTTTTGATCTCTCAGGCGCTGTTTGGGACCAGTTATGTTTGGTTGGCGGCGGTGTTAATGATGGCACACGGTTTTTTTGGCAGTTGTGCGACCCTTAACTATGCCGCAAGCCGCGCTGCGGTGCCGCCGCATCTGGTGGGCCGTGCGTTGACAACGGTGAACCTTGCCACCTTTGGCGGGCTTTTTGTGCTGCAGGGCCTTGCCGGCATGATTATCGGGCAATATCCGGCCGACGCACCAACATTGGGCTATCAATGGATGTTTGGCTTTTTGGGCATTGGTCTTGGCGTTGCCGGGCTGGCATTCATGATTGGGGGCAGGGCCGGGAAAGCCGCAAAAAACGGCTAAAAATGCAGGAAGATTAAAAAAAACGTCATAAGGACAAAAAACCCGCTTGACCTTGCCCGGTCCAATCGCTAAAACCCGGCCTCGTTAACGCACCGCGTCCCCTTCGTCTAGAGGCCTAGGACACTGCCCTTTCACGGCGGCAACAGGGGTTCGAATCCCCTAGGGGACGCCACTCGTTAACGACAAAATGCTTTATTGGTGACTGTGTCCCCTTCGTCTAGAGGCCTAGGACACTGCCCTTTCACGGCGGCAACAGGGGTTCGAATCCCCTAGGGGACGCCAC
>JBNKVZ010000215.1:0-5989 GCA_050299455.1 Thalassospira sp. | reverse complement strand
CTCAGACTGCTGACAAACTCCTCGCCTTTGGCGGGGAGTTTTGATTCAATAGGGCATGCTGAAAAAACCTTCCGCCCAACAAACCGAACTCGAGATGGTAACGCTGAACAGTCTGGTTCCAGCAGACCATTTGCTTCGTAAAATCGATGCCGTCATCGATTTCAGCTTTATTCATGACCGGGTTGCCGGGCTTTATTGCGCCGATAATGGTCGGCCTGCGCTTGATCCGGTCATGATGTTCAAGGCCCTGTTCATTGGCTATCTGTTTGGCGTGCGCTCCGAACGCCAGCTTGTGCGCGAGATTGAAGTCAATGTCGCCTATCGCTGGTTTTTGCATCTCAAACTGACAGATAAAGTATTTGATGCCTCAACCCTGTCTCAGAACCGCCGTCGCCGGTATCGCGGTGTTAGCGTGGCACAGGATATTTTCGACACCATTGTCAAACGGGCAATTGGACGATTGTACTGTTCTTTATACCGACAGCTATGCGACACCGGTCAACCTGCATGACAGCATTCCCTATCTCGTCCGGCTCGCCTTTGTGGCGGGCTTTTTTAATGTCTGGTAGGTGGGACCCGTATGTCTTGAACTGACTGTTCAAGACAAGCAAAGCAACAGTCGGAATTTCTGCTGTTGCCCGTTGGCAATGGGGGCAGACCAAAGTTCTGGGTCGTCCTGATCTCACAACCGCCAAGATCTGCGTCGCCGTTGTTTTGGTGTCGTAATCGGCCGGGTTTCAGTGGTGGTCTGTTGAACTTGCAGCATGTCGCCGCCATTGCGTTATATGCGATGGAGTGACCGTGTCTCGTATTGGTTTCCCAATGCGGCGAGTTGTACGTTGAGCTTGTCCATTTCGGATGTGTGCCGGATTTCAACCTGATCTGTAGAGCTGTGGTAGATGCTGTGAGTGCACCGCATGCGAGGTGCGGCCGACTTCGGCATTATGCTCAGGGAACCATTTCACCGCCGTAGAGCCACTTTAAGAGACCGGCCTGAAAAAGATGCCGCCGAAGCGGCCGTCGGATGCGAGGATAAAACGCCATTCAAGCTTGCCGTTGTCGAAGGTCACGTCATAAACATCCCAGCCCTCGGGATTGACGGACTTGAAGCTTATCTCTCTGATCTCGCCCATTGTTTTGAGTTCGGTCTGGATGACGGCGGATTGTTCGCGCGCAGCGAGGGCCAGTGCCGGCATCATTTTCTCGTAATCCGGTTCGCCGCGCTGATGCTGTTTGATGAGTTGGCGAAGCATTGCTTCGCTGTTTTCAACCGGCTGATTGTCGCGGATGCGTTCGGCAAGCGCTTCTTCCATCGCGATGGCAGTTTGCTCATTGAGCCGTTGAGCGGTTTGTTCATGACCGTTTTGATGCAGGATGAGGCCGGAAACAGTACCTTCCTTGTCGCGGGTAAAGGTAATCTGCGCCTGTACGGCTTTATAGAAGAAGTGGTCCTCTTCTTCGGCGAAGATTTCCAGCTCGGCTTGCCCCATCAACCGGGCGAAAAGCCGACCATCTCTTTGCGTCAACGTGAAGACATGCTGGTCCAGACGGTAGAAACCGGCATAGTCGGCATAAAGGCTGGCGGCGATTTTCTTTTCAGTACGCGGCCTTGCCTGTTCGTAGCGCCGCCAGGCGACGCTGTCCATTGATGCATCTAGCATGTTCGTCTTCTGTGCGAGGTTCACGAGATCATCGACGGAAAGGAGGGTGCCGTCGGTTGTCTTCGCACGTAAATTGTCGATCATGGCAAGGCTTTGCTGCAGCTGTTGTTGTTTTTCCCGCAACGCGGTCGCCTGCATGGTCAACAACCGGTCGAGATCGGTCGTTTGTCCCGCCATCAGGCGGGCAATATGACGCAGGCTTAGCCCCAGTCGCTTCAGCGCCAGGATTTCAGTGAGACGGACCATTTCGCTTGCGCCGTAAAGCCGCCAGTTTTTATTGGTGCGAGGTGGCTGGATCAGGCCGGCCTGCTCGTAAAGTCGCAAAGCCCGCACGGTCACACCTATGCTTCTGGCGCATTGCGCAGCCGTCAGCCAAACCTGCTTTTCAGACCCGTTCCGCAATGAAGCCTCCTGTCCGTCGGTTGTTGATTTCTAGTATATGACCTTGGGTTCGGCTCAAGGGAAAAATAGTCGTGATTTCTCGGGAGCGTGGATGAGCTGCTGTTGAAGGATCTTGCGAGCAGGCTTGTATCGTCGCAACTTGCCTATCTCGCAAACCAGGTGCATGACTTTTCGTCACGGCGCTTCATTTCCTGGATGAGCTGGCATTCGTACCGCAAGTCGCTTTACCTGGAGAAGGGCAGCTTCTCGATTTTCAAAGCTGTTAGCCGACAGTCCACTCCCTGCGCCGTTTCGGTCATTGTGGCGCGGTCGCGTGATTCTAGACCAATGACGTCTCATACAGGAACGTGCAACGAATTTTGATGTTGGGGGGTACGAGGTCCCTTTTGAACTGATGTTCTTCTTCCCGCGTTATTGGTCGATGCTCTTAAAATGATGGGGTCGAGGGAGCTGTGCACCCAGTGGGTGCGCGTAAGTTCCGGGAAAGTTTGTGAGGTTCATGAGCCAGTGGAGCGATTTTAAGCTGAAGGTCGCGCCCGGCAACGCCGCGCGCAGATTGCGGGCCTCAAATGCTCGTTTGAGTCAGGCTGAACAGGCTGGATTGATTAAGGTTGTTTGGATCCTGCCGTGATGACGTCTTCCTCGCTCATGCCGCGGCGCCAATGGGCGAAGGCGACCAGGCGCGATTTTGGAATGCCGATATTGGTGCGCAGATAGGATCGAATATCGCGAAAGCACGCATATTCGGTGCCAACCCAGCAAAACAGGTCGTCCGAGTGTGCGGCAATGTCGCGTGTGCGGAGCTTGTCGAACAATAATGTCGTGGTTCCTGGGGCGTCGCCGTTGCGATAAAGCCAGTGAATTTCGACACCTGCCGGGGCCTTTATCGGTTGTTTTTCTGAAATATCGGATACTTCAATCAAGGCATCTCCGATGGCATTGGCCGGAAGGCCTTCAAGAATGCGGGCAATGCCGGGCAGGCCTGTTTCATCCCCGATCAGAAGGTAGCGACCTGCCGGTTTGGGGCCGTTTCCTGCCGGGCCCAGCATGCCCAGAATGTCCCCGGTTTGTGCCGCCATTGCCCAGGATGTTCCGGGGCCGGAGGCTTCATGAAGAACAAAGTCGACATCCATGATGCCGGTGGCCGTATTGATGGCGCGGATCGTATATATCCGGGATTCCAGCTTGCCGCTTTGCGGCCAGACAATTTTGCCATTGTCATCAAGCTTGGGCCATTCAGACAGGCTTTGTGGCAAGTTGCGATTGGGAAACATCAGCCGACAGTGGATCTGATCCGGTGCGCCATATCGTTCGAGATTCTCCCCGCGAAAACGGATGCGGCGCATTTTCGGGCTGGGCTGCATAACATCGATTACTTCGATAATCCGAAGGTCGGGCGGGGATGTGGTGCCAATCTTGTCTCCTTTCCAAGTCAATTCAATTGCATCTGCTGGGGCAATGAAATCAATCAGAATGGTCAGATCATGTTTGAGGCGGTTGAATGATGTGGGATGGGGTGCTTCCAGATGAATGTGAAGATGACCATTTTCCGGGGTAAGAAGGGCCGTCCCCAGGGGGGATGTGAAGAAGGCGCTGTTATCGCGTGCTTCATGTTCCATATTATGCGCACAGAGCAGATCAATAATGTTTTGAAATTCCTGGTCTATCTGGGGAAAGCTGAATTTGGCATCTGCTGTGTAAAGGGACATGGCGTTTATCCTTATTGGTTTTTCCGCTTTTTCGTCAGGCATCAGGGCTGAGAGAAATCCAGCAAGGACTGGAAACAGGGGCGCTGAGGAAGCGGTTATTGATCGCATCAAGGGTGTGTTGAGGGTCAAGATCGACAAAGATATCGGGATGCAGCCATTTTGCCGTGACTTCGAGAAACAGAATTTGCAACGGGGCAATGGTTAAAAGGCCAGTCCAAACGCAGTGAACCCGGCCATTTTGAACCGCCGGAAGTGTTGAAAAGCCTGTGCGTTCCGTGAGGCGTTTTAATCCGGTCATCGCTTTGGCACGATCAAGACCGGGACCGACAGCAGGGCGTGTTTCGGAGGCATACGCACCACCGGATGCGATATAGACGTCCGGGGCCTCTATCATTAATTGTTCGATCGCGACTTGTGCGTACCAGGGAGACTTAATTGCCGACAAATTGCGTCCCCCCGCCTGCCGCAGAAGATTGCCCCATATCTGTTGGCCCGCCGCCCAGCAGCAATCATCATAGGTGGACTGGATTTCCAGATAGGTTTTGACGGGCGCAATACCATTGAGGCGATCTGTAATGCGCCGGTGATGCTCCCCGACAAATGAGATGAATTCTTCCGCGCGTTTTTGACGGTGTAAAATCTGGCCCCACATACGCAGCAGGGTCGCCATGTCATCGAAGGGGTTTGTCGTCCTGTTCGGATCGGACGTCGCGTTTGACGAGACATTGCTGAAAATGATCGGAATACCGGCCCGTTTCAGCCGGTGGGCAAGCTCACCTTTGCCAAGCTCCGGATCAGAAAAGGCCGTCGCCACGACCAGGTCAGGGCCAAGGGCAATGAGCTTTTCATGTGATATTGTCCCCGGAGAAGAGCCGCCGACAATTTCGATCCTTTCGCCGTTCGGGCGATGATCATATGTGGCGCGCAGGGCATCGCTATCAAGTCGGGCTGTGTCGGCCCATCCAACGACCAGGTCGGATGGCGACGGATGCAGGATGGCCATGCTGAGAATGTCACGGGCATCGAGCAGCACAATGCGTTTCACCCTGTTGGGGAGAGTGACCGTCCGCCCGGCAATATCGGTAATCCGGTTGGGACTGCCGATGTCGGCATTTGCGATGGCCGCCGAAGGGGCAGCCATCGCAGCGCCGAGCAGAAGGGAAAATTTCCGTCTGTTCAAAAGCATGATCAAAGGACCCATTCTACCATTTGTATCGAAGGCCAAGCAGGAACTGTGCACCATTGCCATACTGGCAATAGTAGTTTGAGCTGCAGCTTGAATAATAATCCTTGTCAAACAGGTTGGTGACGTTCAGCGTTGCTTCCGCACCGTTCAATGACGGACTGATGCCGCCCAATGGGTAGCTGAGGGCGGCATCGGCAAGGACATAGCCATCTGCTTTGACGGTGTTTGCGTTATCGGCAAAACTGCTTCCGACAAATCGCACGCCGCCGCCAACGGCCAATCCATCCAGAATACCTTGGTCAAAGTGGTAATTGGCCCATGCTGAACCATAATATTCCGGTGCAGCTTGTGGTCTTTTGCCGATATTGCTGGCCGTTGTGGATTCTGTGACTTCGGTATCAATCAAGGTGACCGATGCAATGAGTTCAAGGTTTTCCGTGGCCTGTCCACGGGCCTCGAATTCAAGCCCGCGAGAGCGGATTTCGCCTTCCTGAACCTGGAAATTGACATTTGCCGGGTCCGCTGTCAGGACGTTTTCCTGAACAATGTGAAAGGCGGACGCGGTAAATAAGGCATTCATGCCGCGCGGTTCAAACTTGATGCCCGCTTCCCATTGTTTTGCCTTGGTCGGATCGAACGGATTATTGGCGGCATCGACACCAACAGTGGGCTCAAACGATGTTGAATAGCTGATATAGGGGGCAACACCATTGTCAAATTCGTACAGCAAACCCGTGCGGTAAGATGCCGCGCTACTGGATTGATCATCTGTTGCCTTCGATGCCCGTTTGACCGTTTCCTGTTTGGTCCAGTCATAACGAACCCCCAACAGGGTATGCCATCCCCCAAATGTGGCCTGATCCTGAAGGTACAGTCCGGTTTGTTGCAGGGTTTGTTTGTTGTCGATCACTTTGGTGAACGGGCCGAAAGTGCCCCCATATTGCGGGTTGGTCACATCCAGTGAGGGGGCCGCGCCCATCTGGTATTCCCATTCGCTGATGGAGCGCTGGAAATCAAGGCCGACAAGCGTG
>JBNKVZ010000214.1:0-6006 GCA_050299455.1 Thalassospira sp. | reverse complement strand
GGGAATTAGCGTGGATCAGACACAGGAAATGGTGGGAGACCGAATCCGGCTTGTCGTGCCAATGGGAATTCAACAGACATATACCCAAGTGCAGCGTTCCTGGCTGATGTCGTTGATGCAGTTTATTGAAGAAGTCAAAAGGCGCGTGATCTGAGGATTCGGGATCATTATTTGAGTTGAAGATATTAGCGCATTTTTTTTGATTGAAATATCCTGTTTGACAATCGCTTAAAACTCTGCGCATTTTACCTGCGTCATTTGATTGCTCCAGTAGCGTAGAGGGAACGTTAACCTGTTCCAGCCTGTAGAGCGGTTACGGAAGAACAGCATAGATTTGCCCTGCTACGCGGGTATTTCCAAAGAGATGCAAGGCGCAGACCTGTATAAGAAACATATCAAGGGCCGATTCCCTTTGTCTGCTGCCGCAAACCTAAGAGAACTATTTATTTGACCCAGTTTTCGGATCTCGGCTTGGCCGAGCCCGTACTTCGAGCTTTAACGCACGAAGGTTACGCTACGCCGACGCCCATCCAGGCACAGGCGATTCCTTCCTTACTGGAAGGTAAAGATCTTCTGGGTATTGCCCAGACCGGTACCGGCAAGACTGCTGCTTTTGCATTGCCGACTCTTGATCGTCTTTCCAAATCCGATAAACGGACCACGCCGCGCCATTGCCGTGTTTTGGTGCTGGCCCCGACGCGTGAACTTGCCGCCCAGATCGGCGAGAGCTTCCGCGCTTATGGTCGTTTTACCAAAACCAGCGTTGCCGTTGTTGTTGGTGGTGTGGCCCACGGGCCGCAGATCAAGGCGATGACGCCGGGTGTGGATGTGCTGGTTGCAACGCCGGGTCGCCTGCTCGATCATGTTGATGCAGGCAAGATCAATCTCAGCCAGGTTGAGGTTGTGGTGCTCGACGAGGCCGATCATATGCTGGATCTTGGCTTTTTGCCGCCGATCCGTCGTATCGTCAAAATGCTTCCCAAAAAACGTCAGAACCTGTTTTTCTCGGCTACCATGCCTTCGCAGATCGGTCAGCTTGCTGGCGATATGCTGCATGATCCGATCAAGGTTTCTGTCACCCCGGTTGCCACCACGGCAGAACGGGTTGATCAATCGGTTTATATGATTGAGGCGTCACGCAAGCGTGCGCTTTTGGCCGAATTGCTTGATGACCCCGCCTTCGAGCGGACCCTGGTTTTTACCCGCACCAAACGCGGCGCGGACCGGGTGGCCAAGCATTTGGAAGCCAACAAAATCAGCGCATCTGCCATTCATGGTAATAAAAGCCAAAACCAGCGCGAACGCGCCCTTGCCGCCTTTAAGGACGGACAGGTACAGGTGTTGGTCGCAACCGATATTGCCGCGCGCGGCATTGACGTTGATGGCGTGACCCATGTGGTCAATTTTGAATTGCCCAATGTGCCTGAAAGCTATGTTCACCGGATTGGCCGTACCGCCCGTGGCGGTGCCGCTGGCAAGGCGATTGCCTTTTGTGCCGATGATGAACGTGGGCTTCTGCGCGATATTGAACGCACCACCCGTCAATCCCTTCCTGTCATTGATCGTCGTGATGCAGCAGCTGCTGCAAAAAGCGACGCCGAGGCTGCGGCCAACCGCCCTGCGCAAGGTGCGCGTCGTGGTTCGCGCGGTGCGTCTGGCGGAAATGCCGGTCGTTCGGGGCCGGGCAAGGGGCGCGCGGATGCTGGTGGCCGTCGTGCTGCGGGTGCTCGCAATGATCGTTCAAACAATTCCTCATCCGAGGCCGCAAAGCCAGGGCAGGGCCGTTACAAGGGCGGGCGCAAGCCGGCTTCTGACGTGCAAGGCCGTGGTGATAATGCTGCCCCTGCGGGTGAAGACCGCGCCAGCCAGCCGGTAAAAACCGGTTTTGTTGCCCGCGACAGCCGCGAAGGTGCGCCAGCGCGTACACGGCGCGACGGTGGTGCCGGTGGCAATGGTGGGTCCGTGCGGGGCAATAATGCGCCGCGCAGCAATCGCAATAATGGCAATGGCCGTTCCGGGGGCGATAACGCCGACCAGAACCGGATTGCCTCAAGTGTTGCGTTTTTGGGTAAATCCGCATCTGAAAAATCTGGCGCGACGGGGAATGCCGGCGCGAAAGCAGATGCAGGTCGCCCCAATCGCAATTCAAAGAATTCCGGTCCGGCAAAAGGGGCGCGTCGTGCCCCTGATCAAGGCCGGTCAAAAACAGGGAATCGCCCGCGGCGCTCGGTCGCCTAGGTGATTTCCGGGAAGATGGACGGAACCCACGCGGGGTTTTGTCTGACAGTTTGTGCCAACATATACTCATAGGAGAGACTAAAATGGCAACTGGTACCGTTAAATGGTTCAACGCAACCAAAGGTTTTGGCTTCATTCAACCGGACGAAGGCGGAAATGACGTGTTCTTGCACATCAGTGCTGTTGAACGCGCTGGCCTGCGTCACCCGCAGGAAGGCGACAAGATCAACTACGAACTGCGCACCGATTCACGTTCGGGTCGCGTTTCGGCTGACGATCTGACCGCTGCCTAATTCGGCTTGCCCTCCTTTGGGATGGCGCTGAAATGACAATCCCCGCATGGGCAACCGTGCGGGGATTGTTTTGTTTGGATGTTGTTTTGATGGATGACGCCCTGCGCGCCCGCCGTGCCCGGTTTGGGGGCGGCCATGTTGGCAATGTTCGCAATGTCAGCAAGGTTCAAGGGCGCAAAAAGGCGATATTGGCCCGTGTCGCCGCGCTAAGAACATGAAAGTGCATGGCATCGCGCGCCCGGGAAGGGTTGCGGTCCCGTACAAAGCGCAAGACCTGTTCATGCTCCTGCAAGGGGGCCTCGATGGCTGCGGCATTGGCAAAAGGCAGCATCTGGTTTTCATGAATGCTTTGTGCCGTTGGATACATCGCCTTGGCAAAAAGCGGATTATCCGCCGCCTGAAGCAGAATATTATGAAATTCCGTATCCGCCTTTGCCGCATGAAACAGATTGTCCTCAAGCAGGGACTGGCGCATTTCTTCAATGCTGTTTTGAAGGGCACTTAAATGTGCATTGGTGCGCGCCTGTGCCGCCAATCCGGCAACATAAGGCTCTATTGCCAGGCGGAATTGATATACCTGGGCGGCTTGCCGGGTTGATTGCGCATCCCGTGGTAAGTCCTTTTGCGGGTCGGTCACAAAGGCCCCTTTCCCCGCCTGGATTTTAACCAGTCCGATTGCCTCTAATGTGGCCAGGGCCTCGCGCAGGCTGGCACGGCTGATATTAAGCTCCTCGGCGAGAATGCGTTGCGAGGGCAGCGAGTCTCCATTTTGCAATTGTTTGGTTTTGATCAGTTTTCTTATGTCTCGCACGGCCCGTTCCGGCGCGCGTTGGTGTTTTATCATCATTTTTCTCGCATCTGGTCTGACCAGTTGGTGAATCCAGTGAAGGAAATTTCTCCTTATAGTTCAATTATTTTCTCGAAATTCGAAAAGAAATTACCGTTGTTTCAAAATTTCGCATGGACATAAGCACAAAAAATATGCAGAACTTGAGTATGGTTAAAAAATGAACTTTCACCAGATAAAAATCGGAGAGGCAGATGAAAAAGTTCCTGAAGGTCACCATTGCCGCGATGGCAATGATCGCAGCCCCCCTGGCGGGGGCATCGGCAAAAGGCGCGCTTGAGGCGATCAAGGATGCCGGCGTGATCAAAATTGCGGTGCCGCAGGATTTTCCGCCATTTGGCACGGTTGGCACCGACATGCAGCCGCAGGGCTACGACATTGACATGGCAAAGCTGATTGCCAGTGATCTGGGTGTGAAGCTGGAAATGGTGCCGGTTACGACCAATAACCGCATTCCCTATCTGACCACGGGCAAGGTTGATCTGGTGATTTCAACGCTGGGCAAAAACCCGGACCGTGAAAAGGTCATCGATTTTACCGATCCGTACGCTCCGTTTTACAATGGTGTGTTTGGCCCGGCGGATATCACCGTCAAAGGCCCGGCTGATCTGAGCGGCCATACCCTGGGTGTGACGCGCGCCACCATCGAAGACATGGAATTGCAGAAAATCGCGCCCAAAGATGTCGATATCAAACGTTATGAAGACAATAACGCCACCATCTCGGCCTTTTTGTCGGGTCAGGTTGAGCTGATTGCAACCGGTAACGTTACCGCCGCCGCAATCATCAAGCGCAACCCGCCGCGCAAGCCGGAACCGAAATTCCTGATCAAAAACTCCCCCTGCTATGTCGGCCTGAACAAGGACGAGCCGGAACTGAAAGCCAAGGTCAATGAAATCATTGCCGCGTCGCTGAAGGATGGCCGCCTGAATGCCATTTCGGAAAAATGGTTGGGCAATCCGTTGCCTGCAAAGTTCTGATTTAACCCGTGACTGACAACCAGGTGACTGCGTTTTAATGGCTTATCAATTTGATTTTGGCGCAATTCTTCCGCACTGGAAATTGCTGCTGGACGGGGTGATCCTGACCACCGAACTGGCAGCCATTGGCGCAGTGGCCGGGGTTGGACTGGGCATTTTGGGGGCGTGGGCGCGGACCGCCCGCACCCCGTTTATCAGCCAGATTGTCGGGATATATGTTGAACTGATCCGCAATACCCCCTTTCTGGTTCAATTGTTTTTCATCTTTTTCGGTTTGCCGGCACTGGGTGTGAAGCTCTCGGAATTTCAGGCTGCGGCACTGGCGATGGTGATTAATCTGGGCGCCTATTCGACCGAAATTGTCCGGGCGGGCATTCAGGCAATTCCCGCCGGTCAGATCGAGGCGGCCCAAAGCCTTGCCATGAACCGGGTACAGATTTTCCGTTACATCGTCATTCGTCCGGCTTTGAAAAAAATCTGGCCGGCACTGTCCAGCCAGGTGGTGATCGTGATGTTGGGGTCGTCGGTTTGCTCGCAGATTGCGGCCGAAGAACTGACCTTTGCCGCCAATTACATCCAGGGCATGAATTTCCGCGCATTCGAGGTCTATTTCGTCACCACCGGGATTTATCTGGTGATGTCGATCCTGCTGCGCCAGATCCTCAAAGTCTTTGGCAACTTCCTGTTTGAACGGCGGAACCATGCCTGAATTTACTTTATGGGACATCGTCCATAACCTGCTGCTTGCCGCACGCTGGACGGTTGTTTTGTCCATTCTTGCTTTTGTGCTGGGCAGTATTGTCGGCCTGGCGCTGCTGTTGTTGCGCACGGCGGGGAACCGCTGGGCCGTGGGTTTTGTGCGCGGCTATGTCGAACTGTTTCAGGGCACGCCGCTTTTGATGCAGCTTTTCATCGTCTTTTTTGGGTTGCCCCTGTTGGGGGTGGATGTGTCGCCCTGGATCGCGGCGATATTGGGGTTAACGCTGTTTACCAGCGCGTTCCTGACCGAAATCTGGCGCGGTTGTGTTGAATCGGTTGATAAGGGGCAATGGGAAGCCTCCAACGCCTTGGGCATGAATTTCACCCAGCAGATGCGCTATGTCATTTTGCCCCAGGCGCTGCGCATTGCCGTGCCGCCAACGGTCGGTTTTTCCGTACAGGTGGTCAAGGGCACGGCTGTTACCTCGATCATTGGTTTTGTCGAACTGACCAAGGCCGGCACCATGATCACCAATGCCACCTATGAACCCTTTACCGTCTATGGCTGTGTGGCCGTTTTATATTTTCTGATCTGTTATCCCCTGTCGCTTTATGCCCGCTATCTGGAAGGAAAGTTCCGTCATGTCACTCGTTGAGCTTCATGCCATTCATAAAAGTTTTGGCGAGTTACAGGTCCTCAAAGGCATTGATCTGAAAATTGATGAGGGGCAGGTCATTGCCCTGATTGGTAAAAGCGGGTCGGGTAAAAGCACGCTGTTGCGCACCATCAACGGGCTTGAAACCATTGATGATGGCACCATCATGGTGGCCGGCAAAAAGGTGGGCGACCATGATACCGACCTTTTGCAACTTCGTTTGAATGTCGGCATGGTGTTTCAGCAGTTTAATCTGTTTCCTCATAAAACGGTTCTTGAGAATATTATTCTTG
>JBNKVZ010000213.1:0-6021 GCA_050299455.1 Thalassospira sp. | reverse complement strand
GAGCCCTCATAGGCGGATGTTGAACTTGTCAGCACCACCGAAGCCCCGTCGGACAGGCAGTCTGCCAGCGCGGCCATTTGCAGGATCGGCCCTTTCAGGTTTGCCCCAATCACCTGGTCAAATTTATCCGCTGTTACCTCGTCGATCGGGTCAACAAGGGCGAAACCGGCATTCAGCCACAGGCCATCCAGCGGGCCAATCCTGGAAACCAGTTGGGCCAGTTCCTCGATATCGTCAACATTCCCGGCATCACTGCGCAGCACCGTTGAATTGGCGGGAAGGCGGCGTTGCAATTCCGCCAGGCGCACGTCGTTGCGCCCTGTCGCAATCACCTCGCCACCTTCATACGATATCTGCAAGGCCCCCGCCAAGCCAATGCCGCTGGTAGCACCTGTAACCAGGATGCGTTTGCCGTGAAATCGATCCATAACCGTCCTCCAATCAATGTGATGACGGTAGCCTATCGCTTTCTCATCATAACGTTTATAGACTACAATCTGACAACGGCATTCTGGAAATCGGGTATAATGCGCGGACGATATCTGTTTCAGCTCAAGGCCTTTTGCGCCATCATGGAACACGGTAGCTTTGCCCGTGCCGCCGCCCATCTTGACCTTTCTCCTTCCGCGCTTAGCCAGATTATCAAGGAGCTGGAACAACGGCTGCATCAGCGTTTGTTGAACCGAACCACGCGCAGCGTCTCGGCAACCGAAGCCGGCAGGATGCTTCACGCAAAGGTTGAGCCTGCCCTGCAAGTGCTTGAAAATGTCGAGACCGATGCCGCTGCCAGCATAGGGCGTATCTCTGGCACGTTGCGCCTTAACGTCTCGCGTGTTGCGGCGAATGTTTATCTGGCACCGCTGCTGGCCGATTTCCTGCGCGACCACCCGGATGTTGTCCTGGACATTGTGACGGAAGACAAGCTCGTGGATGTGGTCGCGGACGGGTTTGATGCGGGCATCCGCCTTGGCGAGAAACTGCATCAGGATATGATTGCCGTTCCTTTAAGCGGTGATTTGCACATGAAGGTGGTCGCGTCGCCAGATTATCTGGCCCGCCACGGCACCCCGGCCCATCCCGATGACCTCGCCAATCATCGTTGCCTTTGTTATCGCAATCCCAGCAATCGCTCCGTCTATCGATGGGAGTTCGAACGCGGCAAGGACGTGCGGGAAGTCACCGTTTCCGGCCCAATCATTGTTGACGAACCTGCGATGCTGCCCTGTATCGCAGCACAAGGCATTGGCATTGCCTATCAGTTCGACTATCAGATCGACCATTATCTGGCCTCTAGCGAACTGATCCAATTGATGCCGGACTGGACACCGCCCTTTCCGGGATTTTACCTTTATTATCCCAGCCAACAACAAATGGCACCGGCACTGCGCGCTTTCATCGATCACATCCGGCGCATGAAACGACAAAAGACCTGACCTGGCATCGCCTTTTTTGTCAGATTTTTCCCAAGGGCAGAAAACACCGCCATATTTCAAGGCGCCGGCCCACATCAGTCTTTTCCATTCACATCGTAAATCATCGGCGGAAGTGAGGGACTTTTCTGCATCCCTCGCCGCATGAACACGCCCGTTACACAGGTTCTCCCGCCCGGTTTTCTGTACCTTTGCCTAATTTGAAACATTCTGTTGCAAATTACTTGAAAATGACTCTCAATTGCGATACGCAAAGAATATTGCAGAGCATCGGGCATCTGACAGCAAAGGACGGGAGGTCGCTGCATGACAACGGCAGATTGCACGCTTGAAAACAACACCGGAACAACAAACAGCGCGGACAGCCCCACAGAAAAGCCCGACTATCTGGCAAGCCTGCGCCTGATCTGGCCCTATCTGGCCGGAGAAAGGTTGAAATTGCTGTTGGCAATCTTGCTGGCCACACTTGCGGTGATTCTGGAACTGGTGCCGGTTTACATCATCACCGTCTTCGTGGGCGAGGTCATTGCCGGAAGCCTGACCATAACCAGCCTGTTAACCCTGGTTGGCATTGCCCTGGCTGCGGTCATGTTGGGATATCTGGTCATGGGGGCGTCAACGATGATTGCGCATCTGGTCGCCTTTGGGGCAATCTATCAGTTAAGGCTTTCCCTTTCGCGGCATCTTGCACGATTACCGCTTGGCTATTTTGCCGATCGCAACAGTGGCGATGCCAAAAAACTGGTCATTGACGACCCTGAAAAACTGGAACTGGTCGTCGCCCACGGCACCCCCGAAGGTATCAGCGCCATCTCAACCTGGCTTGCGGTTTCGATCTGGCTGTTTGCGGTGGATTGGCGCATGGCCCTGGCGACCGTGATCATCACACCGCTTTCTTTTGCGCTTCTTGTCCTTGCCATGAAAAGCGGCGGACGTTTTGCCCACGCCTATCAAACCACCAGCCAGCGCATGAATACTGCTGTCGTCGAATATATTGCCGGCATGCCGGTGGTAAAAATATTCAATCGATCGGGCGAGAGTTTTCGCGAAGCCAGCGACGCGGTAACCGCCTATACCGATGTCGAAAAGAAAATGTCCGCGGCCTATTTACCCCTTGCCGGTGCGTTTTTCAGCCTGGTGCTGTCAAACATCGTGATCATCGTGCCCGTCGCGGCCTTCCTCGTCATTGCGGGGGGTCTTAATATCGCAACGCTCGTTTTCTTTGTTATTCTCGGGGCGAATTACAGCCGCCCGCTGATGAAACTGTTCAACCTGTTTCATGAACTGGCCCATATCAGCATGGGTTCCTCGCTTGTCGCCGAAATCCTCGCCACCCCGGCACAAACCGACCGGGGAAAAGTCCGTGCGCTTGAACGGCACGATGTCAGCTTTGAAAATGTTCATTTCGGCTATGACGACCAACAGGATGTGCTGCATGGCATTTCCTTTACCGCGCAGGAAGGCACAATCACCGCACTGGTCGGCCCCTCAGGGTCAGGCAAAAGCACGATTGCCAGCCTCATCCCCCGATTTTTCGACATCCGTTCGGGCCGCATTGCCATTGGCGGCGTCGATATATGTGACATCGCGATCCGTCAGCTGATGGATAAGGTAGCCTTTGTTTTTCAAGACACCGTTCTTTTCACCGACACGATTGCCAACAATATCCGCTTTGGCAAACCCGATGCGAGCGAGGCGGAAATCATCGCCGCAGCACAGGCGGCACATGCCCATGACTTCATCATGGCCTTGCCCGACAAATACGAAACACGGCTTGGCGATCTGGGCCGCAAATTATCCGGCGGGGAACGCCAGCGGATCGCCATTGCGCGCGCCATCCTGAAGGACGCCCCGATCATTGTACTGGACGAAGCAACCGCCTTTGCCGACCCGGACAATGAAGCCGCCATCCAGGAAGCCATCGAGGCCCTTGCCACCGGTCGCACGCTGATTGTGGTCGCCCACCGCCTGCATACCATCCGCGAGGCGGACCAGATTATCACCATTGAAAACGGCCGGATCGCGGAAACAGGCCGACATGATGATCTGGTCGCGGCCAATGGCCTGTATGCACGCCTGTGGGATGATTTCATCACCGCCCGCGAAACGGGCCTGCGCGAGATACCAGACATAAAGCAGCCTGAGACAGAGACAGAGACAGAAACAGAAACAGAGGCGAGGATCTGACCATGACCGACATGGAAAGCACGACGACCGGCGTAGCATCGGATCACAAGGAAACGCGCTCTGATTTTCAAAGCCTGAAACGGTTATGGGACCTTGCCGGACCATTGCGCGGCCAAATCGTCAAAGGCATTGCCTTTCGCTTTGCCCAGTCATTTTGCCTGGGGCTTGGATTTGGCACGGCCATCAAGCTGGTCACCGATCTTCTGGGGAACGGGTTTATCCCCGACACAGCCTGGGCCCTGCAAATTACGGCTCTGGCGACATTGTCCCTGATTGGGCAGATCATTTTTAGCTATCTGGCATCCAAAACCACCTGGATGGCGGCCTTTGATCTTGGCGGGCAATTGCGTCTGTCGATGCTTGACCGGTTAAAACAATTGCCGCTCGGTTTTCATTTATCGCGCAATCGCGGTGATACGGTCACGATGCTAACCTCGGACATGCAAACGGTTGAAAGTTTTATGTCCGATGGTTTGCCCCGCATTGCCGAAGCATTGGGCATGCCCGTTGCCATTCTGGTTTTTCTGGCCTTTCAGGATATAACGGTGGCCGTGGCGGCACTGGTTTCGATTGCCCTCGCCATTCCGGTTTATCTCAAGGCCAGCCGCCATTTGGCAAAGCTTGGCATCCGCCGTCAGGACATGCAGGCTGCCGCCGCTGCCCGCATGATCGAATTTGTCCAGGGCATTGCGGTTATCCGGGCCTTTAACCGTATCGCCAAGGGCGCAGAGGATTTCAAAGCCGCCCTGGAAATTTTCCGCAATCTCTCGGTCCGCATGGTGATGCAATTAACCTTGCCGCTTGTCGGTTTTGGCCTGATCCTGATGCTGGGCGTGCCACTGGTTCTTTTTGCGGCGGGCTGGCAATGGCTGAATGGCGACATTGATGCGGCAACCGCGATTACCGCCTGTATGCTGATTTATGCCCTTTATGGCCCGCTGCTTGGTCTGCTGAGCGTAATGGAAAACACCCGCATGGCCGATGCGTCGCTGACCCGCATGGATCGCATTCTGGCCGCACGCCCCCTGCCCGAACCGACAATTGCCCAGGAACCCAAGGGTTTCGATATCGCGTTTAAGGATGTCCATTTTGGCTATCACGACAAGCCGGTAGTTAATGCGCTGTCCTTCACCGTTCCCGAACGGAGCATGACGGCAATTGTCGGACCCTCCGGCGCGGGTAAAAGCACAATCCTGAACCTGATACCGCGCTTTTGGGACATTGATGGCGGTGCCATCACGATTGGCGGCATCGATATCAAAGAAATGACATCCGAACGGCTGGCAAGCCTGATCACCGTCGTTTTCCAGGATGTGTATCTTTTTTCCGGCACGATTTTTGACAATATCGCCTTTGGTCGCGAATGTGTTTCCCGCCAAGAAGTTGAAGACGCCGCCCGCGCCGCCCAGGCGCATGACTTCATCACGCGCTTGCCAAATGGCTATCAAACCCGCGTTGGCGAAGGGGGCGCTTCCCTTTCCGGCGGAGAACGCCAGCGGATTTCCATTGCCCGCGCCATATTGAAAGACGCGCCCATCGTGCTGCTTGACGAAGCAACCGCCGCCATCGACCCAACCAATGAAAAGGCGTTACAATCGGCCCTTGCCGCGCTTGTCGCCCATAAAACGCTGATCGTCGTGGCACACAAGCTCTCGACTGTCCGGGTGGCCGACACAATCCTGGTTCTCGATGCCGGAAAGATTGTTGAACGCGGCACCCATGATAACCTGGTCCAGACAGGCGGCCTCTATGCCCGTTTATGGCAAAACTGGAGCGAGGCGGCAAACTGGCGTATTGGTCGCAAGGTGCCATCACAAAATGCACATGGCGCATATCGCACACAGGGCAGAGAATATGACCATGACGTCTGAACGCGCAAACCCGGTTGGCCGCCCCGCTCGTATCTCGCGGGAGGATATCGCCGATGCGGCACTGGAAATTGGTTTGCATGCCGCCACGGTTAAAACCATTGCCCAGCGCCTGGGTGTCGATCATTCCTCGCTTTACCGCCATGTCACGGGGCGTGATGACATTGTTTTTGCCGCCGCCGACCGCGCAATCGCCACACTGGACTGGGAGCGCGAAACCAAGGATTGGCGGGACTATATCCGTGTCGCGGCCGAGGCCGTATGGGACCTTTATAGCCGCAATCCCGGCCTCGCTGATGCCATACGCAGCATGAATAAAACCCCGCCGGCCGGCATCCGGGCTTTCTCGCGGTCCTGTCAGCACCTGGAAACACAGGGATTTTGCACAGAAGATGCGGCCCTGATCATGGATAGCGTGATGGACATGACCGGCGATTGCGCCTCCATGCGCGAGCATCTGAACCTCGACACAGCCGAAGGCACCCTGGCCGAACGCCTTCGCGCCTCATGGCAGCCCGGCATGGACGATCAAACCG
>JBNKVZ010000212.1:0-6061 GCA_050299455.1 Thalassospira sp. | reverse complement strand
TTGGCAATGCACAATGCCGTGCCCTGGTCAAACCTTGTTGCCATGCAGGCTTCATGTGTAAGGCGCGCCAGATCATCCAATATTGGCTGCAGGATCGGCGCGGGTCCGCCATCCTGGCGGATGCGTTCGCTCAGATCGGCAAAAACATAACCCAGCCGAAAAACCCCGCGTGCCGTCATGCGCAAGGCCCCGGCATGTTCCAGCGTATGTAAAAAACGATGCGCGGTAATCAGGTTGATTTTCAACTCGCGCGCAACGTCCCCTGCCGTCATTTCGCGGTATCCGGCGGCAAAAAGTTCCAGAATGCGAAAGGCCTTGATCACGGAACCATTAAGCTGTGCAGACATGCGGGCGGGGCCTTTCGGTTTGGGCCGGGGAAGAAGGTATTTATGCAACAGGGCAAATGCTTTGGGCGAAAAAGCACGCGGCACGGTGCGGTGCCGCCGCCATTTCTTGACGACGGAAAAGCTGTGATAATATACTATATTGTAAATTAAATTTCAAATATAGCAATATGAAACAGGGTGGTGAGATGTCGGATCAGAAGGCCGGGGCAGATTTGACGACAGGTTCGACGGCAGATTTGACCGCAGGCGGGGCGATGTTGGCGCGGATGAAAGCGGTGGGGGTGGATTATATTTTTGCCAATTCCGGCACCGATTTTCCGCCGATTATTGAAGGCCTGGCCGAAGCCAGTGCCAAGGACATTCCGCTGCCCGAAGCCCTGATCATGCCGCACGAAAATGCGGCGATGGGCATGGCCTATGGGTATTATCTGGCAACGGGGCGGGCACAGGCGGTGATGGCGCATACCAATGTGGGGCTTGCCAATTGCGCGATTGGCGCGATCAATGCCGCGACCGAACATGTGCCGATGCTGTTATTTTCCGGTCGCACCCCGGTGATGGAACAGGGCAGGCTGGGCGCACGCACCGTGCCGATTGGCTGGGGCCAGGAAATGCGCGATCAAACAGCCCTGGTGCGCGAGGCGGTGAAATGGGATTACGAACTGAAATTTCCCGAACAGGTGCCCGATATGGTGGACCGCGCCTATGCCATTGCCAATTCCGTGCCCAAAGGCCCGGTTTATATCAGCCTGCCGCGCGAAGTGCTGTGTGAAACCTGCCCGGGTACGGATATTGATGCGCCGTCGCGCGTGCAGCCCGTGCCGGTTGCGCCGCCGCAAGACCAGCTAAAACAGGCCGCAAGCATGCTGGCACAGGCAAAGCAGCCCATGATCATTGCCCAGCGCGGGGCTGGCAGTGCTGCGGGCTTTGCCGCCCTGTCACAACTGGCAAATGACTGGGGCATCCCGGTGGTACAATATTGGGCGATCCAGCTGGCCATTGCCACTCATGACCCGATGTTTGGCGGCATGGACCCGGCTGTTTATATGAAGGATGCCGATCTTGTTGTGGTGCTGGATTGTCTGGCACCGTGGGGGCCTGATAGTCACAAATTGCCTGCGGATTGCAAAGTGATCCAGATTGGGCAAAACCCGCTTTATGCGCGTTTTCCCGCCCGCCATTTCCCAGCAGATATATCGCTGGCGGGGGAAACCGCCGATGTGATTTTGGCCCTGAAAGATGCCCTGGGCCCGTTATCTGCCGAGCATGCGGATGTTTGTCATGCCCGGTTTAAAAAGGTTGCGGCGCAAAACCGGGCCATTCGGCAAAGGGCGCTGCAAGAGGCCGATGACGGGGCAAAAACGCCCATGACGAAGGCCTATGTTTCGCGCTGCCTTTCCGATGCGATTGGCGATAAAGCGGCAACGGTATTTTCCGAATTGGGCTGCCCGCTGGAACCGATGGATCTGGATCATTTTCAGGCCTGGTATCAGGAACCGCATTCGGGCGGGTTGGGCTGGTCCTTTCCGGCGGCACTGGGTTTTGCATTGGCGGATCGTAACCGCCTTGTCGTCGCGACAATGGGGGATGGGTCCTATATGTTTGCCAACCCGACCGCCTGCCACCAAATTGCCGAGGCCTTGAGCCTGCCGCTGTTGATTTTGGTGCTAAACAACAATGAATGGGGCGCGGTGCGGCAATCGGTCACGGGGATGTATCCGGACGGATATGCGGCAAAGGCCAATCGCATGCCGTTAACATCGTTAACGCCCAGCCCGGATTTCACCAAGGTGGCCGAGGCCAGCCGCGCCTGGACGGCAAAGGTGGAAAACCCCGGCGATCTCAGCGCAACCCTGGTCCGGGCCATTCGCCATATTGAACAAACCGGGTGCCATGCCCTGGTGGAAATTGCCATTGCGTCGTGAGGAGCACTTCAGATGGCGCTTATTGTATGGGAATGGGGGGTGATCTTGGTGGGATTGGGCGTGTTTTATGCGGGTTGAAGATAGGCGCTGTCATACGCCCTGTGCGGTGCAGCATAATCATAACATCATGGCAGCTTTCGACAATATGCATGCCTCTTTGCCGGGCAGCGGCAAATACCTGCTTGCATCATAGGCAGAAAAATTATTTGATTGGATTCAAATAACTGGATTGCCTGTTTTGAGGAGGTCAAATGGATCGGGTCGTTGGCACGTCTGGGCGCATCGCCTTTGCAAGTGCAATGCGGAATTTGCTGGCGGATGTGTATCCGCAGCATGACCCTGCCTTGCTGGTGCGCCGCGTGTTTGATGCGCTGGACCTGCCGATCGAGGGGGATGGCCCTGAACCGGCCGAAGAAAGTTTGCGCAAATGGGACCAGCGCGATGCCTTTTTGATCACCTATGGTGACAGCATTTCGCGCAATGGCGAACAGGGCCTCAAATCCCTGCGCGATTTTCATCAAAAATGGCTGAAAGACTGGCTGCCCGGCATTCACATTTTGCCGTTTCATCCCTTTACCTCGGATGATGGATTTTCCGTGTCCGATTTCACCACCCTGCGCCCGGAATTGGGCACCTGGGAAGATGTCGAAGACATTTCCGAACATGCCAAAGTGATGGCCGATTTGGTGGCGAACCATATTTCCACCTCGCATGAATGGTTTGGGCAGTTTCTGGCCGGGCAGGAACCGGGGGTGAATTACATCAAAACTGCCAATGAGGGCGATGACATTTCCCAGGTGGTCCGCCCGCGCAGCCATCCGTTGCTCAATACGGTTGAAACCGCCCTGGGCCGCAAACAGGTATGGTGTACCTTCAGTTATGACCAGGTGGATCTGGATTATGGCAACCCCGATGTGTTTTTTGAAATTCTGAAAATCGTGCTGGATTATGTCCGCCACGGGGTCAGCGTTATTCGCCTTGATGCGATTGGCTATATCTGGAAAGAGGCGGGGACCCCGTCAATCAATGCGGAGCAAACCCACAAGATTATCAAGGCCCTGCGCCTTGCGGCCAATGCGGTGGCGCCCGATTTGGTGTTTATTACTGAAACCAACCTGCCGATGGTGGAAAATCTGTCCTATTTCGGCCAGCAGGACGAAGCCCACCTGATTTACAATTTTTCCCTGCCGCCCGTGATTTTGCACGCCTTGCTAAGTGGTCGGTCGGATTATATCCGCAAATGTATTATGGCGATGCCACCCGCGCCGGCGGGCTGCACCTTTTTCAATTTCACCGCCAGCCATGATGGTATTGGGTTGCGCCCGGCGGAAAATATCGTCCCCGATGATGACATTACCCAAATGACGGAACATGCCCGTAAAATGGGCGGCGAGGTCAGTTATCGTTCCGTTTCGGGTGGGGGGCAGCGCCCATACGAGCTGAATGTGACGCTGTTTAGCATGCTGGCCGAAAGTTTTGCCGGGGACCGCGATTTTGGGCTGGAACGTTTTATTATGTCGCAGGCAATTGCCATGTCGCTGGAAGGGATTCCGGCGATTTATGTGCAGTCGATTTTTGCCTCGGAAAATGATCAGAATGGCTATCAGCAAACCGGTATTCCGCGCCGCTTGAACCGCAAAATCTGGCAGGTGGCAGATGCCGAAGCCGCCCTGGAAAATCCCGGTATGCCGCAACAGGCATTTGGGCAGTTGCGTGCCTTGATGTCCATCCGTCAGGGGCAGCCGGCCTTTCACCCCAATGCCACCCAATATACCCTTAATCTGGGATCGGAGCTTTTGGGTGTGTGGCGGCAAAGCCATTTGAATGATCAAAGCATTTTTTGTGTGTTTAACCTGACGGCACAGGATCAGGACCTGGATTTGTCACGCATTAACCTGATCATGAATGAAGGCTGGCAGGACCTGATCACGGGCAAGGTGATCCCCGATTATGATGGCATCATGACCTTGGCCCCCTATCAGATTGTCTGGATTTCCAACCTGGATGGTCGCCACAGTACTGAAAGCCGTTTGTTGCAGCGTTATCGCGATGCCATGCCGGTTTAAAACGATTGGCGTTTAAAACCAAACAGGCCGGGCGTTTTGCCGCCCGGCCTGTTTGTATGTGATGACGTGATGATGTGCGAAGCGATCAGGCGGATTTGCCAATCTCGCCGTCATTTAAATCATCTTCGACGGCGGCGGAAAGTTGCTCGAAAATGTCATCCATTGCGCTTTCAACGCGCTGCCAACTGGGGATGAACGGGCTTTCCAGCGGGTTTTCAAGGTAATGCTGCCCGGCGCTAATGATCACCTCGGCCAGAACCTCGACACATTTTTCTTCTTCGTCGCGATTGATTTTAAGGCCGTTAAACAGGGCATCGGCGCGGTATTGTTCAATCAGGTCAAGTGCCGTGCGGTAATAGGTGGCCTTCAGGGTACGGAAGGTTTCGTGCGAGAAAACCGTGCCCTGGGTGGCCAGTTTGCGAAACAGTGATTTGGCAATGTCGCTGGCCATGCGTGACAGGCCGTCGTCTTTTTCTGCCGGGTCAAATTCGCGGTGTTTATGGTCGTAAATATCGGCAATATCGACCTGGGCCAGGCGATGGACGGTATGATTACGATACATTTCCGACAGCATCGAAACTTCCAGCCCCCAGTCGGACGCCACCCGCAGGCCATAGGCCACATCGGTGCGAATGGCAATTTCACCCGACAGCGCATAGCGGAAACAATCAAGGTAGTTGAGGAAATCGGTTTTGCCGACGACCTGCTTAAGCGCGCGAATAAGCGGGGTGACAAACAGGCGGCAAACGCGGCCCTTAAGCGTGCCGCCCGCAACCCGGGCGTAATAGCCCTTGGCAAAGGCGAAATTAAAGGCCGGGTTGGCAATGGGATACATCAAACGCGCCGGCAGGTCGGGGGTGTAGGTGGCAATGTCGCAATCATGAATGCCAATGACCGAACTGCGCCCGGTTGCCAGCGTATAGCCCATGCAATACCACACATTGCGGCCCTTGCCCGGTTCGTAGCGCGCCAGATCGTAATTGTGCAGCCGGTCATGAACGGCGCGCAGGCGCGGGCCGTCATTCCAGAGAATGCGGGTGCGTTGTGGCAGATCCTTGAAAAATTCGCGGGCATAGGCGTATTGGGTTTCGTTGGCCCGGTCCAGCCCCACTACGATCTGGTCAATATAGGTGGCTTTTTTCAGGCCTTCGAGGATGGTGGTCATAGCCGGCGTTTCCAGTTCGGAATACAGGCACGGCAAAATAAGGGTTTGGCGTCGCGACCGGGCAAAGGCGGTCATTTCATAAGCGAGTTCTTCCGGGTCACGATCAATGATGGAATGAAGGGTCGTGATCGGACCACCCTGATGAAAATCGGCCATTTCTACCTCGCTTTTGTTATTGCTGTTGGCGTTTGTGACAAGTCGTCGAGTATCGCATTTATCGACATATTCCAGCCTTGTGGTCCCGGTGCCGGGGCCAGGCGGGCGGTTTTGTTGCCAAGGTCAAGGGTCGGCACTGGCCCGTGTTTGACTGGAATTTGCAAGGCAATGTCGGCCTGGGCCAACATCCCGGCATCATTGGGCGAATCCCCCAGCGCAATGCTGGTAATGTCAGGTCGTTGGGCTGGCAGCCTTTGCTGGTGTTGTAGCATGGCAATGGCGGTTTGCATGGCGCGCCCCTTGTCGGTTTCGCCGCACAGGGTGTGAAACCGCCCCCCTTTGACCAGCTTGAGACCGAATTCCCTGGCGATGTTTTGGGCAAGTGTAATGTCGTTGTCGGTT
>JBNKVZ010000211.1:0-6073 GCA_050299455.1 Thalassospira sp. | reverse complement strand
TATCCTCCGCCGTGTCGACGCGTTTGGTCAGGCGTTTGCCCCGTTGGGCAAGGGCCTGCATCGCGATCAGCAACGGCATGATCAGAACAAAGAAAATCAGGGTATAGGCGCTGCCAATTTCAAGGCGCATCGAGGCATAGGCATCGGCCAACCCCACCGGCAGCGTTTTGGTCAGCGGCGTATGCAACATCCAGGTCAGGTTGAATTCGCCAATCGATAATGTCACCACCATCAACGCCCCGGCGAGAATGCCCGGCTTGGCATTGGGAATGATCACGGTAAAAAACCGCTGCCAAAAACCGGCCCCCAGGCTTGCCGCCCCTTCTTCAAGCATTTTAATGTCCATCGCCGCCATCACCGCCGCAACAGACCGCACCATAAAAGGCAACGTAAACAAGACATGCCCGGTCAAAATAAACAACCAGCTGGAGCGATAGCCACTGACCCCGCCATAAGTGATCAGCAATGCCAGCGCCAAGGCCAGCCCCGGTATCGCGACCGCCAAGGTCAGCAATTCCTCGAAAATGCGGGTGAGGCGACCGGGCCGGCGTACCAGCACATAAGCCAGCGGCACACCGGCCAGCAATGTCACCACCAAGCAGGACAGCGCAATGATCACGGATAACAAAATGCTATGCGCATAAAGGTCCCAAACCTGGAAAATCCAGCGCAAGGTCAAACCCGATGACAGCCCCTTAAAGACATTGACCGTCACGCCCGCCAGGGCGGACATCACCACCGGCACCATAATGAAAAGGCACAGCACAATGGTTAACAAAAGCTGGGCATAAAACTTCCCGTCGCGCTGCATGGTCAGGCTCCTCCGCCCGTGCCAGAGGGGGCCGCATTCCCGGCAAAGCAACGAACAGCGGTTAAAACCGCCCAAGTCAACAGACCCAGCGCAATGCTGAGTGCCGCTGCAACCGCCACATTGGCATTCCGGGTAAATTCGGTATAAATCACCATCGGTAGCACATCGATGTCGGTGGCTAGGGTAAAGGCGGTGCCAAATGCGCCCATCGCGGTCGCAAAGCAAATCGCACCCGATGAAATCAGCCCCGGCATTAATCCGGGCAAAATCACATCCTTGACGACACGCCATGTTGGCGCGCCCAGCGACCGGGCGGCTTCCTCAAGTTGCGGGTCAAGTTTTTCGGCCGATGCCATCACCGCCAAAATCACCCGCGGGATCGAAAAATAAAGATAGCCGATAAACAAGCCAGCAATGTCATAGGCAAAAACAAGTTTTGTCCCAAACAAGGCCCCGGTCAGGCTGCCAATAACCCCTTGCCGCCCTGCAAGCATAATCACCATAAAGCCCACAACCGTGCCCGGAAACGACAATGGCAGGGTCAAAAGCGCGGTTATCAAATGACGCCCGGCAAAACGATTGCGGACCAAAAACAGCCCGCAAATTCCGCACAAAACCAGGGCGGTGATTGTCACACCTGCCGACATCACCAGCGTCTGGATCAAACTGGCCAAATAGCGCCCATTGGTCAGAATGATAAAATAGGTTGCCAGACCATCCGGCCCTTCTGCCACCCGAAGGGCAACCAGCGCCATCGGGATCAGGAAAAAAGCTGCCACAATGATCAGACCCGGCATCAATAACAGAGCCAGCGTCGCAGGACTGCCCGCACCCGGTGTCGCAATTCTGAAAACAGGGAACGGGAAAGAAGGGCGCGAACGCCCCTCCTTCATATGATGAACCGATGACACTTACCGTACCTCGGAAAGATAACGATCGCTGAAACCGGCCTGGACTTCGGCCATTTTGGCGTAATCCACCGGCTTGGAACGTTCATAATCGGCAGCAGGCAGGAACTTGGCCGATGCCTCAGGCGACATGGCAGACGCAATCACCGGGCGCAAAAAGGCATTTGCCCAATGGGCCTGCCCGGCATCCGACAACACATAATCCAGAACCTTTTTGCCATTTTCCGGGTGCGGGCCGTTTTTAACCAGGCTCATGACATAGGGAACGGCAACCGTGCCTTCGGTTGGAATAACAAAGGCGACATCGGCCTGATCCTTGTATTTCGCACGATAGGCATTGAAGTCGTAATCAATCAGGATCGGAATTTCACCCGACAGAACACGGGCATAAGCGGTCTGTTTGGGGACAATCGGGTCGTTTTCCTTCAATTTCTTGAAAAACTCGATGCCCGGCGTGAAATTATCAAGCGTACCACCCATCGCCCGGTTAATGGCAACCGCGCCGGCATAGCCAACAAATGCGCTGGACGGGTCCAGATACCCGACCATGCCTTTATATTCCGGCTTTAACAGATCGGCCCAGCTTTGCGGCACCGGGGCACCGCCCAGGGCTGCGGTATTGACAAACAGGCCAATGGTGCCGGAATGAATGGCGAACCATGCCCCGTTCTTGTCCTTCAATCCATCGGGGATTTTATCGAAATTGGCGGGTTTGTAATTGGCAACCACGCCTTTTTCCTTTGCCTTGATACCAAAGGAAACACCGTAATAGGCAACATCGGCAACGGGATTGTCCTTTTCCGCCAACAGCTGAGACAGCGTCTGGCCGGAATTTTTGTTATCCTGGGGCACGTCGATTTTAAGGTCGCGGGCAATATTCTTAAGCTGCCCGCCCCAATCGGCCCATTCCGGCGGACAATTATAACAAATCGCAACATCATCGGCAAAAGCGGGCTGTGCAGCAGCAACCACAAACGCCAAACCCATAACAAGTTGTTTGAAACGCACTTTTGATCTTCCTATATTCGGGTTGATGACCGGCGCCGGAAGGGTCCAATGGACTCCCCGTCGCTTAGATGATGGGGCAACAGCAAACTTTCCGGGTTTGACTGCCCCGTAATCAGGCCGCGCAGGAATGCAAGCGCCTGCCGGCCCATCTCCTGGGTGGGTTGAACTGCCGAACACAGCTTTGGCGTGATCAGCCCACCCACCGAAATTCCGTCTATACCCCCGACCGACACATCCCCGGGCACCGACAAACCATGTGCGCGACAGGCATTTATCGCCGCAATCGCCAGCATATCGGTCGAACATACCAGCCCGGTAACAGCAGCCGGGCCGCATAATAAAGTGCGCAAGGGGTCAATCAGGTCGGTCTCGCCAAATCCAACCTGCACAAGATACGGCGTCTCAATGCCAGCATCGGCAAGGGCGCGGCAAAATCCGTCATAGCGCTGGCGTGACCGGTCGGAACTTTCGAAGCGCCCGGCCACCATCGCAAGCGACCCGTGCCCCTTGGCAATCATTGCCTGGGCGATGTCATAGGCCGATTGCGCGTTATCAACACTGATCGCGGCAATATCGGCCCGGCTGGGTTGGTTAAACAGCAAAACAAACGGAATTTGTTCCGCCAACAACAAATCAACCACCGGATTGCTGTCCGCGTTGGCCAGTGTCAAAATCAAACCATCAACGCGATTGTTCAAAAGGGCGGACACCGCACCCATTTCACGTTCGGGATCATAATTTGACGATGTCAAAAGCACCGTCAGCCCCTCGGCATTTGCTTCCTGTTCAATCCCCTGCACCGATGTTGCAAAAACCGGATTGGCAAGGGTTGGTACCAGAACGCCCACGGTTCGCGTGTGGCTCATTTTCAATCGGCGCCCATTGATGTTGGGCCGATAATTCAAATAGCGCATTGCGGCATTAACGATGTCAGCCGTTTTTGCCGGCACCTCGTCGGGAAAATTAATAACCCGCGAGACCGTGGCAATCGACAAACCTGATTTTCGCGCAACATCGCGCATGGTGGGCTTTGAGGCCATTAAGGTGTCTCCTGTAACGCGCCTCACCATACGGAAGTTACAAGTCAGTCTGATAACGCATTTGTTGCGGTATTATGAATCTTTGAAACGTTTACATTGGCGGAAAACCGCAATTTATCAAAATCCGCCTCTGGCTTGCGCCAGCATCCCCCTGATGAAATCACAGCCTTTATTTTTCGCAATGCAGTCATTGCGCTGCGGCATCTGGCCACATATTTGTCTAGGCAACAATCACCTATCACACGCCCATTGCATGGCGGGATTCCCGCCTGTAATCCACGCCCCGATCCTGATTTCACCACCCTGACCAAACAAACACACCCAAATGTGAATATCGATTTTTTGACACGGCCGATCATTTTTGGGCTAGGTATTTGCTGCATTCTTAATATTTAACGCCAGTTTGAGAGTCTTCATGAACAAGTCCTCGGGCCAAAAATCTTCTGCGTCGGCATCGATGGACGTTTTGCTGGCACCCGGTATCGGTTTACAACGCAGATCGGCGGTTCTGTCTGTGTTAGCGACACTGATTTGGCCCTTTCAGGCGGCGCTGGTGGCATGGGTGATAGGCCAATTATTGGCAGGTCACATCCCCTCGCCTTTATGGGCGGTATCGGTGTTTATTGCCTTGGGTATCTTGCGTGCAGGTCTAAGCTATTTTGCCGATGCACAGGCGCAATATGCCGCCGAGATCATCACCGAACGCGCGCGAAGCACAATTGTCACCACCGAGGCCACCCGCACGCAGGACAGTTCGATTGGCGGTGCGGGCAGCGTCGCAGCCCTGGCGGGCGCGAAACTTGATCTTCTGATGCCGTTTGTCACCCGTTATGCCCCGGCCCACGCCCGGGTCATGGTGGTTCCACTGGTGATTTTGGCATTAACCTTCTGGTATTCATGGGCAGCAGGCCTGGTGCTTATGGTATCGGGCCCCTTGATCCCGGTCTTTATGGCGCTGGTCGGCATGGCCGCCAAGGAGGCCAGCACCCGGCAAATGACCGAAATTGGCACATTGAACGATTTTCTTGTCGAACGGCTTTCCGCCCTGGCCGATATCCGATTATTGGGCGCAGGCCCAAAGGTTTTAGAAGGATTTGCAAAACAGGCCGATGATCTTCGGCACCGCACAATGGCGGTCCTTGGTATTGCCTTTCTATCATCAACCGTTCTGGAACTGTTTTCGGCCATTGGTGTGGCGATGGTCGCCGTTTATGTCGGGTTTTCGCTTTTGGGTCTGTTGGAATTTGGCACCTGGGCTGCCCCGCTGACACCGCAGGCAGGCATCTTTCTGTTATTATTAGCCCCGGAATTTTATCAGCCCCTGCGCGACCTTTCTGCCGCCTGGCATGACAAGGCCGCCGCCGCCGCCGTTATTGACGAAATCACCGCCTATCACGCCGATACCGGCCAAACCTTGCCAGGCTGCGGCGGCCGCGCCGCCCCTTTGCCCGGCCCGGCAAGTGTTATGTTATCTGGCTGCGCAACGTTATCAGGCCGGGCCTTGCCCGACATTCGCATCGCACCTGGCGAACGGGTCGCACTTGTCGGCCACAGTGGCAGTGGCAAAACCAGTATCTTACGGCTGATGGCAGGGCTTGAAATCCCGGCGACAGGAAAGGTTTGGGTGGCAGAACAGCCCCTAAGTGCTGATAACGCCGATCAATGGCGGACCCGACTGGGCTGGATGCCACAAGCCCCCCATTTCCTAACCGGCAGTTTACAACAAAACCTGACACTGGGGCGCAGTGGCGACCTTAAGGCTGCGATCAAAACAGCAGCCTTGGACGATGTATTAAAAACAATGCCGGGCGGCCTTGCCACACATCTGGGTGAAACAGGCGGCGGGTTATCGGGCGGTGAAGCCCGGCGAATGATGTTGGCACGGGCGGTTTACGGGAACCCGGATGTTATTCTGGCCGATGAACCGACAGCCGATCTGGATGGCGACACCGCACAGACCGTTCTGAACGGGCTTCTGGAACATGTGAACCGGGATGTAACCCTGGTTATTGCCACCCATGACCCCGCCCTGGCCGCCCGTATGGACCGCATCATTGATCTTGGGGATTTGTCGTGAAGGCACTTTGGGAAATTTTTCGGCTTATTCTGCGTGATCAACGATCGGCAATGTTACGCGGTGCGGCGTTAAGTATTATTGTGCTCGCAATGGGGGCAGGACTGCTAGGGTTATCGGGCTGGTTTATTACAGCCGCCGCCGCCGCCGGGCTGGTGGGCGCAGGGGCAACATTTGATGTGTTCCGCCCCTCTGCAATGGTGCGGTTTTTGGCCCTTGGCCGTGCGGCAGC
>JBNKVZ010000210.1:0-6176 GCA_050299455.1 Thalassospira sp. | reverse complement strand
CTGATTGACCCATCTGATCGCGGTCGATGGAGAAACCCCAAACCGTTTAGCCGCGGATCGGCGCGTCATCCCTTCTTTAACAGCAAAAACCAAACGCTCACGGAGATCATTCGAAAAGGCTTGTGTCATAAGGGCTGGCCTCCTTCTCCAGCCCTTATTTTGAATCAGATTTCACGCACGATGGGAATCCCATTTCGATTCAGTAAGGTCGGAAAATGCTCTAACCCGACCAAACGGTGCGATGGCTGGCGAAATATGATTTTGCTGCCAAATTACGGGGTGTCATCCCATGATCTTTGAACAAACAGGGACACTACCCCATGATCCGCCATATCGTCTTGGTCAATTTCAAAACCGACGTCAGCGCCGACACCATCCAGAGCCTGTTTGACCGCCTGGCCGGTTTGCGAGAACAGCTTCCCGGTATGCGCGACTTTGACGCCAGCCCGTCGATCAGCCCCGAAGGGCTGGAACAGGGTTTCAAGCACGGCATTTGCATTGATTTTGTCGATGAATCCGCCCGGGATGCCTACCTTGCCCTGCCCGACCATAAAGCATTAGGCACCGAACTGGTCAGCCTTGCCGAAGGCGGCATAAAAGGCCTGGTCGTTTTTGATCTGAAAATAGGCTGATCGAGCCCTTCAAACACCCTCTCCCATTCTGCACATCCGGATCGTGCCAGCCCCAGCTGGCGCACGCTCCGATGATTGACAAGTCTCTTGAACGACAACCTATGGATGTTATAGTTGGAAAAATTCTTTAAATAAGAGACACGGCAGCAGCAGAGGAAATTTGATGACATCTTTTTCCCCTTTCAATCAAAAATATGCGTACGGCATCATAACAGCGCGGAGGCACACCGCGTCATGAACCAGATGACTCCCGCCGAAATCACGGCAAAGGCCGAACCCGTCGCCAACAAACTCAGCGGCACGTTCGGTGGTGTAACGCAAACCTGTACCGGGCCACGTCGTGTCCAGTTCTTTTACGACGATCCCCTGCAAACCCCGATTACGGATCTGCGAGTCCGTTTTTTAAGCGAAGATGAAACGGTTCTCGCCCAGACACGCACTTATCATCCGCTTAATTTCGGGGCGCGTGATGGCGAGGCATCCCTTCCGCCGGTCCGTTTGCAAACCGGTGTGGCCGAACAAGCGGATTTGCCCCGCGATCCACTGATAATTGACACCGGGGCCGCAGCGGACATCAACAGTGCTGCCGACGCGGCATGGCAATTGGAAAAGGCCATCGTTGCCGATCTGTGGCGCTTTCAAACCGCAATGACCCAGGTTTTCCAGCCCTATGTCGATGAATGGCAACAGGACGGCGTGACAGGTGCGCTGGGCAGTTATGTCCGGGGTGTGGGAAACGGTATTTCCTCCTGGTGGGACGGCGAAAAGGACTTCTGGGGCTCTGCCGCCGGATGGCTTTACAATACGACATCTCACGCGGCCCTGGCCGTTTGGGATGGCGTTACCCATCCCATTGACACCGCCCAATCTATCGGTCGGGCCACATGGGCGGGTGCGCAGGAGGCCTATGACCATCTCGAAACCCTGGTTGACGTGCTTCGCGCCCTTTTGACCGGCGATATCGACAGGCTTTTTGCCAAAATCCGCCTGCTGGAGGCCCTGAAAACCGCAGAAGGTGTTATTGGCGAATTCGGCCAATTGATCCATGACGCCTTTGAAAATGGTGTCGAATGGCTCAATTCCCTGATCGAGATGATCCGCCGCACGCCGGTCCTGGGCCTGATTGCCAATACGGTGATGCGGGTGATCACCATGATGACGCCAAATTTCTGGATGGAAATGTCCGGCACGGGCGTCGGCTTTGTCATCCCCGAAGTCATCATATGGCTGATCGGCCTGCTCATCGGGGCATTGGCAGGCGCTTCAGGCGTCGGTGCCGCCCCTGCCGCAACCGCCCTCGCCGCGCGTGCCGCAACCACGGCAAAAAAAGTCCGCACCCTACTGGTCCAGGGCGCTGGCAGAACCGTCGCTGCCATTAAACAGTTTATCGATATGCTTCAACCGATCATCGAACGGATCGGGCCGCTTTGCCGTAAACTGCGTGAAAGCATTGAGGAAGGCGCAAAGGGCGTCAAAGATGATATAAAAAAACTGTTCCGCCCTACTCGTTACTGGAACGAAAAACTCGACGAACTTGCCAGTCAGGGACACGGCCCGCAGCGTCATGAGGGCGATGTGACGGATGGCATGCTCTGGGACCGGGCTTATAACGGCATCGACATGATGACCGGCACAACCGTGGATTATGACAAATTCCTCAAAAAATACGGCGTTGTCTATGATCCGAAAATTCATGGCACGGAACCCGATATCGTATATATCAACACTCCGGGCAAAGGAAAGCTTCAGATCAACTGGAAAAAGGTTCAACACGTCGTGGGGGAACACGCCACCAAATTCAACACACCAGCCGATTATGTCCGGGCCTATGAGGCGGTTACAAAAGTTCCCAAATACAGAGCATTTTTAAATAGGCCTTTTGATAAAAAGATTTTGATCGATAATTTAAAAATGTCCGATGTCTTTGGTCCGGATTTTCAGGCGCGTGTGAAGGGATATTCGATTATCGGCGGGAAAACCCATCCACGAATTCATACAGGAACACCCTTTGCGGAAACTGTATTCACTAATAACACCAAGATCGTGGCAGTCTTTGAAAAAGATGCCAATGGCATACCCCAACTTAAAACAATGTACCCGGATCCATAGGTGCACATCATGCATATATCTCCAGAAATTGAAGATCGCCTTGCAACTCTGCTTGCTCATTTTAACGTCAATGTTGCGATGTCAGATGAAGTAGAGGAGTATCTCGATCCTTTTCCAACAGCAGATAAAGAGGCGTTACGTCAAGAATTTGAACTACGGCTCAAAGATAACCTTCTGGGTGCCGCCGAGTTTCGTCGATTTACTGCCTGTCGCGCCCGTGACGAGGAAACAGCCCGTCGGTTCTTCAAAGATGTTTACGCCTACGCTTTCGAAGGCGGCGAGGAACCGGATGTAAGAGATTACTGGAACCGATAACGTCAGACAGTTCCGGCAATCCGTAGATGCCTGTAAACAAGCCAAAACCCGAATTAAAACGCATTGCACGACCGACTTGGCAATCAGGAATCAAACATCTATCCGTGCCGGATCTTGAACCCCAGAATGATGGAAGCAAGCAGGAAGGTTAGTCCGTTGGCAATGATCACTGGCCAATCGCCATTGATCAGCCCGTAAACGAACCACAGCGCGATGCCGGTGCATAGCACCAGAAACATACCCAGCGAGATATCGGCTGTGGAGCGGGTGCGCCAGGTGCGTAAAACCTGTGGCAAGAAGGCAAGTGTTGTCAAAGATCCGGCAACAAGGCCCAACACCGTTTCAAAAGAGACACCCATTGCATGCTCCATCACTGGGAAAGCGAACATTATTGAACGCATTCAACACACAATCACCGCGCATTCAAGCTGGAAAAAATTCAATTCACGGATTTCATAAAAAACCAGCAATAACAGTGGTGTAAAACCGGAGAAATCCGGTATCCAGGCCCCAAACGCACAAAACCCCGCCAAACGGGCGGGGTTGGAATGGTGGGCCTAACAAGACTCGAACTTGTGACCTCTCGCATGTCAAGCGAACGCTCTAACCAACTGAGCTATAGGCCCATCTTGCCATCTTCCGTTTGCCACAAGGCCCTGAACTTTCCGAAATGCTTCGGCGTTGTTCCCTGCGGCGCAGCGGTATTTAGCCCAAGGCTGGCAAAGGTGCAACCCCCCATTTGGCTTTTTGCAAAAAAATCTTCATGATATGAGAATGTAACGCGTAACCGCACCGCATGAGGTGCCCAAACAGCCTGTGCGATGAAAGCCATATGACCCTGATGCCACCCGAACAAAGTAACAGCACACCGGCAACCGTGTTTTTGCCCCAACGTCAGACTCTGCCGGTGGTCTTTGCATCACCACATTCAGGGCGTGTCTATCCTGACGATCTGGTTGCGCAGGCACGAATCGATGCCTTTGCCCTGCGCGCCTCCGAGGATGCGTTTGTCGACCGCCTGTTTGCCGCCGCCCCCAAGGCGGGTGCGCCGTTATTATGTGCCAATTTTCCGCGCGCCTATGTCGATGTGAATCGCGGGGCACTGGAACTGGATCCGCGCATGTTTGAGGGTGAGCTGCCCGCAGAAGCCGACATTCACTCGATGCGCGCCCTTTCCGGGCTGGGATCGATTCCCCGTGTCGTAAGTGGCGGCGTTGAAATTTACAAATCCCGCCTGCCCGTGGCCGAAGCTCTGCAGCGCATCGAAACCTACTACACGCCTTATCATCAGGCGCTGCAAAAGCTGATTGATATGACACGCAACCAGTTTGGATATTGCATCCTGATTGATTGCCATTCAATGCCGGGCGATTCGGCCGATTCATCGCAAAACCCTGTCGATCTGGTTTTGGGAGATTGTTATGGCCGATCCTGCCATTCCTCTTTGACCAACCATGTTGGCAGATGTTTTCGCGATATGGGATACAAGCCCGCCTATAACGACCCTTATGCGGGCGGTTATTGCACCCGCCATTACGGGCAACCGGGGCAAAATGTTCACAGTCTGCAAATTGAAATCAACCGCGCCCTTTACATGGAAGAAGAAACCCTTACACCTCATGATGGTTTCAACAGCCTGCGCGATCAGATGAGCAGTCTTATCGAACAATTCCATCAGTTTGACGGGAGCCCCCTGGAATGACCACCGCCACTTCCGAACAGAAACTGGACAACCTGTTAATTCGTGATGCCCAGCCCGAAGATTTTGCCCGCATCACGGAGATTTACGGCCATCATGTATTGCATGGCCTTGCCTCGTTCGAGGAACGCGCCCCGGAAATTGCCGAGCTGACAGCGCGCTGGCAGCATGTGCGCGAGCGCGGCCTGCCCTATCTGGTTGCGGAAATTGACGGCAATGTCGAAGGCTTTGCCTATGCTGGGTCCTATCGCCCGCGCCCGGCCTATCGCTATACCGTCGAGGATACCATCTATATCGCCCCGGAAATCGTCGGCAAAGGGGCCGGACGTGCCCTGCTGACCGAACTAATCACGCGCTGCACAGCCCTTGGCTATCGCCAGATGGTCGCCATTATTGGCGATTCCGCCAATGTTGCCTCAATCGGCTTGCATGCCAGGCTGGGATTTCGTGTGGCCGGAACCTTGCAATCTGCCGGTTACAAAATGGGCCGCTGGGTCGATAGCGTGATCATGCAACGCTGGCTTGGCGATGGTGATGGCACAATTCCCGAAAACGAACCCGGCAAAGAATCCGCCACCCACACGCTGGGCTAAAGCGCTTTAAACCCGACCTCCGTGATTTGATCAAAAGATCCCTTTTTCAGCCGCGCAGGCGTCAAACCTGCGGCGGCGAAATTTGTGCCGCGCAGCAAAACACAATCAAAACAGGGCGATGGGAAAGGTAATTTTGGCACCGATTACGCTGCATTGCACAACGATCTATCCGGAAAGCTGACACCTCAGGCCGATAACCGGATTATGGTTAAAGGTTCAATTTTGTGATGAAATCCCAGATTCCAGGCAAAAAAAAGGCCGCCTATGACAGCGGCCCAAGTCTAGGGAGGAAACGTCCAAGAAACGAGCGAACTAGTCGCTCGCCGGAATGCACTGCGTCCTACCGCAGCGCACAAATAGACAATAGCCAGATTGCCCCCGCGTTGCAACATGTTTCTGTCTATTTTTTTATCATTAGGAATTGTGCTGCTTTTTTGATCAAAATTTCACGGGACTGACACTTTTCGCGTCGACCAGTGATGCATAATTTGGCATCAGCATAGAAACCGATGTCAAAATTTTGCGAGAATCGACCGCCGAATCCGGTCCCAAAATGCCGTTATTTTTCGAATCTGGTCCCTCCGGCAACCAAAAACGAAAATTAACCGCGTCGATTCACATAAAACAGACCGCATGCCGGCATGATGATCCGTCACCATTGTTACAGCACCCCGCTCTGACCGAACCGGCACGATGTCACTCCACCCATGACAGGCTCAAAACAAGATCATTTGCTGTGAAGCAACATTCTGCTGCACAAACACGCGCCACAAACCGCATAAGCATGATGCAGACAAAAACGGATTAAATAAGGGAAGAAGGATTTTT
>JBNKVZ010000209.1:0-6257 GCA_050299455.1 Thalassospira sp. | reverse complement strand
CGAAGGCGGCAATGCCTGCCCGCGAATAATATCAGCCGCCTTTTCACCAATCATAACGGTTGGTGCATTCAAATTGCCCGATGCAATCGTGGGCATGATCGAACTGTCAACAACACGCAGACCTTCAATGCCATGAACACGGGTTTCCCCATCCACAACCGACATATCATCACTGCCCATTTTACACGAACAGGACGGATGATAGGCGCTTTCGGCATGTTGGGCGACCCAGGCGTCAATTTCGGCATCGGTCTTCACATCATTGCCCGGTGAAATTTCGCCACCGCGCAAATCCTTAAACGCATCCTGTGCGAAAATTTCCCGCGTCAGGCGCACCGATGCCCGCATTTCTTCCCAGTCTTCCGGGTGGCTCATATAGTTCGGGTTGACAATCGGCCGGTCTGCCGGGTTGGCCGATGCCAAACGCACGGTCCCCCGCGATTTAGAGCGCATCGGACCCACATGGGCCTGAAAACCGTCATTTTCAGCAGCCCCCGAGCCATTATAATTAATAGCGGCAGGCAAGAAGTGATACTGGATATCAGGATGCTGCACCCCGGCCCGCGAACGAATAAAACCACCTGCTTCAAAATGGTTGGACGCACCAAGCCCGGTTTTAAACAGATACCATTCCAGCCCGACCTTCAATTTGCCCCACGGATTAAGCACGCGATGCAGGCTAATCGGCTGGGTGCATTCCTGCTGAACATATAGCTCCAGATGATCCTGCAAATTCTCGCCAACCCCTGGCAAGTCCTGAACCACCGGGATCTCGTGTTCCTTCAAATGCGCTGCCGGGCCAATACCGGACAGCATCAACAATTTTGGCGAATTGATCGACCCACCCGAGACAATCACTTCGCGGTTAACCATTGCCTGCTGAACACCGGCCTTATGCTGGTATTCCAGGCCAATCGCACGCTTGCCATCAAACAGAATACGCAGGGCAAGTGCCTTGTCATGCACGGTCAGGTTGGGGCGCTTCATGGCCGGGCGCAAATAGGCCCGGCTTGTGGACCAGCGACGGCCTTTATAAACCGTCATATCCATCGTCCCCACACCTTCCTGGCAATAGCCATTCTGGTCCGGCGTTACCGGATAACCGGCCTGCTCGCCGGCCTTGATCCAGGCTTTATAAAGCGGATTTTTACAGGCCCCGGTGGTGACATGCAGCGGCCCGTCGCCCCCGTGATAATCATCCCCGGTGCGATCTTCATTGCGTGTATTGGCACGACGGAAATAAGGAAGACAATTTGCATAATCCCACTGGGCCAGGCCCGGGTCACTTGCCCAACGATTATAATCCAGCGCATGCCCCCGCACATAGGCCATGCCGTTAATCGAACTGGACCCGCCATAAACCCGGCCCCGCGGTGTTTCCATGCGGCGATTATTCAGGTTCTTTTGCGGTGTGGTCCAATAGGCCCAGTTATACCGTTCAGACTGCATGGGATAGGACAAGGCCGTTGGCATGTGAATGCGCCAGTCCCACAAATGGTCCACCGGCCCGGCTTCAATAACCAGAACGCTTACAGTGCGGTCTTCTGTCAAACGATTGGCCAGAACAGCCCCGGCAGACCCGGAACCGACAATCACGTAATCATAGGTATCGCTGGCTGATGGTTTCATTTTTAACCTCAGAAGCTTTTATCAAGGCGAAGATGTCGCAAATTGCCGTTGGGGTGCCCAATTGACGAGCACCTCCAAATGCAAAGGCCGTTAATACGGTCGGGGCACATCGCCGGTTTCAACATAAACCGATTTCACACGGGTATAATGATCGATGGCAGCACGGCTGTTTTCGCGCCCGACACCGGACTTTTTAACCCCGCCAAACGGCATTTCGATGGGCGTGATGTTATAGGTATTGATCCAGCAGGTTCCGGCCTCAAGCTCGGCAACCACGCGATGGCCGCGCGATAGGTCACGCGTAAACACACCTGCTGCCAGGCCATATTCCGTCGCGTTGGCACGGCGAATGGCCTCTTCCTCGGTTTTGAAGGTCAGAACCGACATAACCGGACCAAAAATTTCTTCCCGCACGATGGTCATATCGTCATCGCAATCGGCAAAAACCGTCGGGGCGACAAAAAGGCCCCCTTCAGGCATCCCATACTGTACGGCAGTCCCGCCCAAAACCAGATTTGCCCCTTCTTTTTTGCCAAGTTCGATATAGGACATCACCTTATCAAACTGCGCCTTGGTCACAATCGGACCGACCTGGGTTTCCGGGTTTTCCGGGTCCCCCAACACCAGGTCCTTGCTGCGTTCCACCAGCTTGGCCAAGAACGCGTCTTTCACCGATTCATGGACAAAAACCCGCGTTCCGTTTGAACAAATCTGCCCGGACGAATAAAAATTCGCCATCTGTGCGCCCGACACGGCATTGTCCAGGTCCGCATCTTCAAACACGATCATCGGCGATTTCCCGCCCAGCTCCATTGTCACGGCCTTCATGCCGCCCGCCGCAACCGATGCAACCTTGGCGCCCGTCACAGCAGAGCCAGTCAGGGAAACCTTGTCCACACCAGGATGCTCAACCAGTGATGCCCCGCATTCGCGCGCACCCTGCACCACATTATAAACCCCATCCGGCAAGCCAGCCTCTTGCAGTGCCTGGGCAACCGCAATGGCCGAAAGCGGTGTCACTTCAGACGGTTTGTAAACAACCGCATTGCCACAGGCCAATGCGGGTGCCGCCTTCCAGCTTGCAATCTGGATAGGGTAATTCCAGGCACCAATGGCCGCACAGACCCCGACCGGTTCGCGGCGCGTATAGGCAAAATTACCGGCAAGATCGATATGCTCCCCGGTAATATTCCCCGCCACACCGGCAAAATATTCCAAGCATTCAACAGCAGAAACCACATCGACAATTTCGGTTTCCTGAATGGCACGGCCGGTATCGCGGGTTTCCACCAGGGCCAGTTCATCATTACGGTCGCGCAAAATCTGCGCGGCACGAAACAGCACACGGGCGCGCTCCGCCGACGGTGTTGCCTTCCAAATCGCAAGGCCCTTGCGTGCTGCCTTTACCGCTGCATCCACATCGGCAGCCGTACTTTCATTGCCCGATGCCAATACCGTGTTGGTCGCCGGGTTCAGCGTCACCATTTCTGCGCCGCTGCCCTTTTGCAACTTACCATCAATGAAATTTCTGATGTGATAAAGGCTCATGTCAAAACTCCTGTTAGCGCCACGCAAATCCGGGCGCTCAAAATGTCGTAAAACGGTTACGCCGCTGCGGCCTTAAGGCGAAGATTAAGGGTATCTAGCACCATTTTCCGTGCCGCCCCGATATCGGCCTGCTGCGGCGACAGCCCCGAGCGCACCCAGATCCCGTCAATCATCGCGGCAATAACCTCGGCAATCTCGTCGGCCTTCTCGTCGCTGGTCAGCGCGCGCAATTCATGGCGCAGATTGGAGGCAAGCCTGCGGAAATAAACCGTATTTAAACGCCGCAAAGCATCCGAAAACGGCACTTGCGCCCAAAACGACAACCACGCCACAGTCACCTGCGGTGTGAATTGTTCCTCGTTGAAATTGGTATTCACAATGGCTTCAAGACGTTCCATCGGTGTCTGGCACTGCGATACCCGCATGAGAAAATCAGCACGCAATTCCTGCATCAAAAACAACATGGTTGCCTCGAGCAGGGCATTTTTACCGCCAAAATAATGCGAAATAATCCCCGACGACATTCCTGCAGCACCGGCAATCCGGCTGATGGTGGCATCGGCAAAACCAAACTGGTGAATGGTCGAAATCGTCGCATCAATAAGTTGCCTGCGGCGAACAGGCTGCATTCCAACCTTGGGCATTCTGGTATCCAAAATCTTGCGATCCGAAGCGACAAAATCCGGTGAAACGTTTTTTGCCCTTCGCAATTGACCTGAAACGAATATGATGTATTTTAATTGAACATTCAATCAATAAAAAACAGGTGAGGCAGTTCGCATCTTCCATGTCGCAGGATTCTGCGCATTTTCTAGCATGTGGCGCACCTGTTTACAGTAATTCCGGCCTGCAACGCGGAATTTGTTGCAGCTCTGGACGAGTATTGGCGCAAAGACCGTTGATGTTCGTCTGGCCTCCGGAACCGAAAGTCTGAAGTCACGCGTGGCTTTAGTATCCGTAAGGTCCATACAAGGGAGAACCAGAAACATGACTTGTCGTAAATCCATTACCCGCCTTCTGTGCAGCACCATGCTTGCCGGTGCCACACTGCTCGGAGCGACTGCCGCTCAGGCAGAAGTCTCCGACGCCTGTAAAACCGTTACCTTTTCGGATGTGGGTTGGACCGACATCACCTCTACCACCGCCACCGCATCGGCCGTTCTGGATGCCCTAGGGTACAAAACCGATACGGAACTCCTGTCTGTGCCGGTAACCTATACCAGCCTGAAAAACGGCGATGTGGATGTGTTCCTTGGCAACTGGATGCCCACCATGTCCGCCGACATCAAACCCTATCTTGATGACGGTTCGGTTGAGAAGCTCAAGGCCAATCTCGAAGGTGCCAAATATACCCTGGCTGTTAGCAAAGAAGCCTATGATGCCGGCCTGAAAAGCTTTCAGGATATTGCCAAATTCAAAGACCAGCTTGATGGCAAAATTTACGGTATTGAACCGGGCAACGATGGCAACCGTCTGATCCAGGGCATGATCGATAACAACCAGTTTGGTCTTGGTGACTTTGAACTGGTTGAATCCTCCGAACAGGGGATGCTGGCTCAGGTAAAACGTAAAACCTCGCGCGATAAATTCATCGTCTTCCTTGGCTGGGAACCTCACCCGATGAATGCCAAATACGACATGAAATATCTTAGTGGCGGCGACGATGTTTTCGGCCCGAATTACGGCGGCGCAACCGTTTATACCAACGTGCGCAAGGGGTATCTGGATGAATGTCCGAATGCCGGAAAATTCATCGACAATCTGAAATTTACCCTGGCGATGGAAAACCAGATCATGGATTCCATCCTTAATAAAAACGAACAACCGCAAAAAGCAGCCACCGAATGGATCAAGGCAAACCCCGATGCGGTTTATGCCTGGCTTGACGGCGTCACAACCGTTGATGGTGGCGATGCCAAAGCTGCGGTCAAAGAAAAGTTCGGCTTCTAAGCGTCATTATTGCTTGATGATATCGCTTGATGATCATGCACCCTGCCCCGGTTTTCCGTGGGCAGGGCGCATGCCCAAATTGCCGGAAAATGGCAATATTTGCTGTATCTGGCACCCGGACGTCAAAGCATTCCTCTGTGCACAGGATTGATTTTATCCACGAGACTTGCTGCTGGTTTTAAACGCCCAAACGTGCCTCAAAGCCGGACACTATCGGCCCTGATCTCAGAAGAATACTCTCGAATAAACATTCATTCATATTGCTGGAAATTATCTCATGGAATGGCTTACGGAAATCAAGATTCCGCTGGGGAGCTGGATCGCATCCCTGATGGACGCCTTGAATGCGCATGCCGATTTTGTTTTTTATGCCATCTCGGATGCCCTGGGCTTCATCATCGACCATACCGTCGATGCCCTGGTGTGGTTGCATCCGCTTGTCATCATTGCCTTCTTTGCCGGTCTGGCAATATGGCTGCATAAATCCTGGAAACTGGCGACCTTTACCGTTCTCTCGCTGCTGCTCATCGTCAATCTCGGCTATTGGGAAGCAACGATGGAAACACTGGCAATGGTGTTTTATGCTACCCTGATCTGTATGTTAATTGGCGTTCCACTTGGCGTTGCCTCGGCCCATCGCCCGTGGCTATATCATGCCCTGCGCCCGATACTGGACCTGATGCAGACCATTCCAACATTTGTGTATCTGATCCCAACCCTGATCCTGTTTGGCCTGGGGGTCGTACCCGGTTTGATTTCAACCGTTATTTTCTCCATCGCAGCCCCGGTACGCCTCACCCAACTTGGCATCGCTTCAACGCCAAAAGCCTTGCTCGAGGCGGGCAGAAGCTTTGGCAGCACCCCGCGGCAGCTTTTATTCAAGGTCGAACTGCCCTCCGCCATGCCCTCCATTATGGCAGGGTTAACCCAATGCATCATGTTGTCGCTGTCGATGGTGGTGATCTCCGCCTTGGTCGGCGCTGATGGCTTGGGCAAACCGGTTGTTCGTGCGCTTAATACCGTCAACATTGCCCAGGGCTTTGAAGCCGGGCTTGCCATCGTCATTCTGGCAATCGTCCTGGACCGGATTTGCCGCCGCGACAATAACAACAATACGGGGCAGTAACATG
>JBNKVZ010000208.1:0-6345 GCA_050299455.1 Thalassospira sp. | reverse complement strand
GGTTTACCCCGTTGGGATGTGATAGTGCCGATTATGACGGTGGCTATCAGGCCGGGTTGGAGATTTTGGCCCGCGATGATGCCCCGGACGGCATTTTTTGTGGCAAGGACCATATTGCGCTGGGATTAATGGATGCCGCGCGGTTTGATTTGGGATTGCGCATACCGCAGGATGTGGCGGTGGTGGGCTTTGATGATATTCATGCCAGCCGCCAAAAGGCATATGATTTGACCACCATTCGCCAAAGTGCGGAGGATTTGGCGGAACTGACGGTTTCACGCCTGACGCGCCATATTTCCGGGGAGGATCACGGCCCATCCATGCGGGCGGTGCTGCCGGTGGAACTGGTGCGCCGAACCAGTGCCTGAAACCTGACGGTGAGGGGCCGGTCAGGATTGATTTTGACGGGGGAGGTGTTTGGAACGCTCCTTTGACGGGAGAATCGTGCCACACTTGAGCACACGTGTGCATTGATATGGTGAGCTAAAGACCGTTTTCAACAAAAAGCGTGCCTGATACGCCAGAGCACAGTGGTTGAAATTGTTTATTAAAAACAATGAATTACAAATTTTGTTACATTTTTATGACAGATTTATGGAATTTTTCTGTTAATCGGAAGTGGAATTGGGTTATTTATTCCAATGTGGAAGCGCAAACGAGTAGCGCACACGTGTGCATTCAACGAAATGCGACTGAATCGGGAGGATTCCAATGAAACTGACGACAATTTTACTGGGGAGTGCCGTTGCCGCCGGTGCCCTGACTTTAAGCCTGTCAGCCGAAGCTGCGGGCCGTTTGAATGTTGTGTGCTCGGCCGATAATGCCTGGTGCGAACTGATGGAAGCCGAGTTCGAGAAAAAATACGATATCGATGTGTCGATGGTGCGCAAAAGCTCTGGCGAGGCTTATGCCCAGGTGCGTGCCGAAGCGCGAAATCCGAAACTTGATATCTGGTGGGCAGGCACAGGTGACCCGCATTTGCAGGCCGCTGCCGAAAACCTGACGATGGAATATAAATCCCCGTCGCTTGATAATTTGCAGGACTGGGCAAAGCGCCAGGCCGAAAATGCCAATTTCCGCACTGTTGGCGTTTATGCCGGTGCCCTTGGTATTGGCTATAATACCGACCTTTTGAAAAGCAAGGGTCTGCCGGCCCCGAAATGCTGGAAGGATTTGGCGAACCCGGTTTACAAGGGCGAAATCCAGGTGGCGAACCCCAATTCTTCGGGCACGTCCTATACTGCGCTGGCAACATTGGTGCAGTTATTTGGCGAGGAAGAGGCCTTTAAATTCCTCAAGGAAATGCACAAGAATGTAAACCAGTATACCAAGTCCGGCTCCGCCCCGATCAAGGCGGCCGCGATTGGTGAAACCACCATTGCCATTACCTTCATGCATGACATGGTGACGCAGAAAGAACAGGGCGCGCCGATTGCTATTGTTTCGCCCTGCGAAGGCACGGGTTATGAAGTGGGGTCGATGAGCATTATCAAGGGGGCACGGAACCTTGAGAATGCCAAGATCTGGTATGAATATGCCCTGAGTGCCGAAGCACAATCGATGGCGGAAAAGGCCGGTTCCTATCAGGTGCCGTCCAACAAAAATGCCACGGTGCCGGCAAATGCCCCGCGCCTGAGCGATATCAAGCTGATCGATTATGACTTTGCCAAATATGGTTCGGCCAAAACCCGCCGGCATTTGCTGTCGCGCTGGGATGAAGAAGTGAAAACAGCCCCGCAATAATTGCGGCGCATCTTCTGTTTTCGAGCGGGGAAAGGCGGGTAGAGCCTGCCTTTCCGGCCGCTCGCTTTTTACCCGAAATACTGTTTTCAGACAGGAGACTGCCCCGTGCGCCGACTGTTGTGGTTCTGGCTGGCGATCGGCTGGATCGGATTTGTCATTCTGCCGTGGTATCAGCAGGAATATGGTTTCTGGACGCTGGAATGGCTGACGGATGGATATCCGTTTTATGGCGATTATGCCCCGGCGATTTTGCAGGGTTTGATGTATGACCGGCCGTGGCTGTTACCGGTGGCGGCATGTTTGATTGCCCCGTTTGCGGTGATGGGGCGCACGCGCCAGGACCCGGTTTTTGGCAATGTGCTGATAGCATCGGGCGCGCTGGGCCTGGGCTATATGCTGGCACAGGGCTTTGCGATTGGCGTTTTTGGGTTCAATTACGCCTGGTTGATTAACCTGTTTGGCGAAGCTGATATTCGCCAATATGGCCTGGGATATGGCGCGCTGTTTTGTGCGGCAAGTTTTGTGGTGCTGTTTTGCGCCGGGCTGGCGGCACGGGGCACCATGCGCGGGGATGTGTTTGTCACAACCGCAATTGGCACCATCATTGTGCTGGTGGCGACATTCGTGTTTTTCCCGGTGTCGCGCATTTTGATGAGCGCCTTTGTTGATATGGACGGTGCCCTTTCGGGGGCGGCCTTTATGCGCAATTTCGTCTCGCCCACGGTGTGGGGGCTGGGATGTTTTGCCGGGGGTGTTTGCGGGGTGGCGTGGAATACCGCCTTTTTGGCGATATTAACGGCCACATCGACAACGTTATTGGGGCTGGCCTTTGCCCTGGTGGTAACGCGGACGGGGTTTCGCTGGAAAAAATCACTGCGCGTTTTAACCGTGCTGCCAATCATTACCCCGCCTTTCGTGATTGGCCTGGCCCTTATTCTTCTTTTTGGCAGATCGGGAACTGTGACGCAGTTTATTGCTGATCTCCTCGGGGTGGAGGCAGGTCGGTGGCTGTATGGCCTCCCTGGAATATGGCTTGCCCAGACCTTGTCCTTCACCCCGATTTCTTTTCTGGTTTTAATTGGCGTTGTCGAGGGGGTGAGCCCGTCGATGGAGGAAGCCTCGCAAACCCTGCGGGCGGACCGGTGGCAGACATTTGTTAATGTGTCGCTGCCGTTAATGCGGCCGGGGCTTGCCAATGCCTTTTTGCTGGCCTTTATCGAAAGCATGGCCGATTTCGGCAACCCGATGGTTTTGGGCGGCAATTACGAGGTTTTATCAACCGATATTTTCTTTGCCATTGTCGGCGCGCAAAATGACCAGGGCCGGGCGGCGGTGCTGGCGATTATTTTGCTGGTCTTTACCCTGTCGGCCTTTGCCGCACAGCGGTTTTGGCTGGGCAAAAAATCCTATGCCACGGTTTCGGGCAAGGCGGATAATGGCGCGCATGTGGGGCTGAGCAATGGTTTGCGCCGGGTGTGTTATGGCACGGCCATTCCCTGGGCGCTGTTTACCATTGTCATTTACGGCATGATTTTCTTTGGCGCCTTTGTCAAACGCTGGGGCTTTGATAACAGCCTGACGCTGGATAACTATGTCGAGGCCTTTGGCATTGGCTGGAGCGACCACGGCATCGTTTGGGCCGGGGCGGCGTGGGATTCATTTTGGACGACGTTAAATATCTCGATCATTGCCGCCCCGCTCACTGCGGCGGTGGGTTTGACCACGGCCTATTTGCTGGTGCGGCAAAATTTCAGGGGCAAGAATGCCTTTGAATTTGGCACGATGCTGAGCTTTGCCATCCCCGGTACGGTGATTGGGGTTAGTTATATTCTGGCCTTTAACGTGCCGCCGCTGGAATTGACCGGCACCGGCGTGATCCTGGTGATCTGCTTTGTGTTTCGCAATATGCCGGTCGGGGTGCGCGGCGGGATTGCCGCGATGAGCCAGCTTGACAAAAGCCTGGATGAAGCCTCTCTCACATTGGGGGCCAACAGCTTTACGACCTTTCGCAAGGTGATTTTGCCGTTGTTGCGCCCCGCCATTGTTGCCGCACTTGTTTACAGCTTTGTGCGTGCCATTACCTCGGTCAGTGCGGTGATTTTTCTGGTCAGCGCGGACCATAACATGGCGACATCCTACATTATCGGACTGGTGGAAAATGGCCGCTATGGCGTGGCGATTGCCTATTGCAGCGTGCTGATTTTGGTGATGCTGACGGTGATTGTGGTGGTGCAGGGTTTGATCGGCAAACGCAAGCTGCGCCGGGAAGACAGGGTTGCGGCCGATACAACGAAAACGGGCGGGAAAACGGCCCAAAGCGGCTTACGGGAGAAACATTCATGACACTGAAAACACGGGCCGGGTCGGTCATTTTTGAAAATGTGACCAAAACCTTTGGCAAGGGGGCGGTGACGGCGATTGACGATGTGTCGTTTAATATTCATCCCGGCGAACTGGTGACGCTGCTGGGCCCCAGTGGCTGTGGCAAGACAACGACATTGCGCATGATTGCCGGCCTGGAACACCCGACCACCGGGCGCATCCTGATTGGCGGCAAGGATGTGACACATCTGCCCGCCACCGACCGCGATGTCAGCATGGTGTTTCAGTCCTATGCGCTGTTTCCGCATATGAGTGTGGTGGAAAATGTCGCCTATGGCCTGACGGTGAGCGGGCAAAAAAAGAACGAGGCCCATGACCGCGCGCGTGAGGGATTGGGCCTTGTCGGCCTGGCCGATTATGGCGACCGGTTGCCCTCCGAACTTTCGGGTGGGCAGCAGCAGCGTGTGGCGGTGGCGCGTGCGCTGGTGCTGGAACCCGAAGTGCTGTTGCTTGATGAACCGCTTTCCAACCTGGATGCAAAATTGCGCCGTCATGTGCGCACCGAAATTCGCGATTTGCAGCAAAAGCTGGGTTTAACCGCGGTTTATGTGACCCATGACCAGGAGGAAGCCCTGGCGGTGTCGGACCGGATTATTGTTATGAACCGGTCGGTCATTGCCCAGCAGGGCACGCCGCGCCAGCTTTATGAAGAACCGGCATCGGCCTTTATTGCCGATTTTATTGGCGATGCGAACCTGGTGAAGGGCGAGGTCTGTGCCCTGAACGGGGAAATGGCCGATGTGGATATTGGCGGGGAGCGCGTGGCCTTGCGCCCGCGTGGACATGGCCTTGGCGCGGTGGAAGTTGCGGTGCGGCCCGATGCCGTACGCCTGAGCGACGGGGCAAAAGGTGCGCAAATGTCGCTAAAGGGTCACGTGACGCATGCGACATATCTTGGTAGCGCCATTCATTACACCGTGCAGTGTGATGTGGGTGAATTGTTTGTGATTGATGGGCGGATCGATGCGCCGATCCGGGCGGGCAGCGAGGTTGGCATTGGCTTTGCCGCCCGTGGTCTTGCGCTTGTCTCGGGTCAGTGACCCGCACTTAGAAAAGGAAAAAGAACATGGCAGAAGCGTTAGAAGCGGCCCAGGGCGACATTGATATTGCCGCGCGTTTTGAACATGCGGTGCAGGTTGTGCGCGAAGCAGGCCGGGTGGCGATGGATTATTATCGCCGGGTGGATGAATTGGTGATTGAAAGCAAGGCCAATCCGCTGGATGTGGTCAGCATTGCCGATAAAGAGGTTGAAGCGGTTATCCGTCGTGAGATTGCGGCGAAATTTCCAGATGATGGTTATCTGGGCGAGGAAATGGGCATTGCCAAAGGCAAAAATGACTGCCTGTGGGTGATTGACCCGATTGATGGCACGGCCTGTTTTGTCAATAAAATGCCGACCTGGGTGATTTCGGTTGCCTTGATGGTGGGCAATGAAGCGGTTATTGGCCTGATTTACGAACCCAATGGCGATGAATTGTTTGCCGCCTGCATCGGCAAGGGGGCGACGGTCAATGACAAGCCGATCAGCGCCAGCCAGGTAGATAATGTCAATGCCGGGGTGATGGGCGTTGGCATGTCGCACCGGGTGGAAAGTGCGGCCCTGGTGCCATTCATTGCCGACCTTCTGGACCGCGAGGGGATGTTCATTCGCAACGGGTCTTGTGCGTTGATGATGGCTTATGCGGCTTCGGGCCGGTTGATTGGCTATTTTGAACCGCATATCAACCCTTGGGATTGCATGGCGGGCATTGTGTTGATGCGTGAATCGGGTGGCTGGTGCAATGGCTTCCTTGAGGTGCCTGATGTGCTGGAAAATGGCGCGCCGATTCTGGTCGCCGGGCCGAAGGTGGCAGAGGTGCTTTCGGCAATGACCGGGGTGAAATAGCGGTTATCGTCCCACCTGCTTTGGTGAAAACCGGCATGAAAATTGCCGGTTTTTGGCGTTTAAAAATGCGTCATTTTTGCAAAAATCCGGCTGATTTTACGGCGGAATTGTCGTTTTTTGACGCTAAAAAATCCCGCAACATGTTGAATATGCTGCGGGATTTGGTGTTCCTATTGTAGCAGGTTCGATTTTAGAGGGCCGGGTTTTTACTGGCTGCACCATAAAATCCGGGCGATCCAGTCGAGATTTTGGGCCTCGATATAGCGGTCTTCGTAATCCGGGTTTAGCGATTTAAGTTCTATCCCCATGGCGCCGCGCCGGACCAGTTCCTTGGC
>JBNKVZ010000207.1:0-6513 GCA_050299455.1 Thalassospira sp. | reverse complement strand
GCCCAGATAGGTGCCTTCTGCCACCGCCAGCACCGCAACCATATTGGCATAATTGCTGCTGTGCAGGGCTTCACCCATCAGGTTTTTGAATCCCTTGGTTGCATCCCAGTCCGGGGTGCCGAAACGCTGGTTATTGCGCACGCCAAGGGCGGTAAAACAGCGTTCAAAATAGGTGTTTTCCTTGCCGGTAATCAGGGCCAGGAACTGGCAACCGGGAATGCGGTCCGCCAGGGTCGGTGCGTAGGCAACGGCACCAGCCAAAAGGGCGGCAAAACGGTCAAGAAAACGATGATCCTGCACCAGATAACGGCGCAAATTCTCGGTTGGGATAACACCTTTGCCCCACGCATCGGTAAAGGGATGGTGGGTTACACGGTGCCAGTCTTCGGCAACAGTCGAAATCAGCCATTTTGAAAAGCCCTGACCAGGATTTTCCTGTTGCCATTCCGGCCAGTCCTTGGCCGCACCCGTATTCTCGAAATCAGACATTAACCCGTCTCCAGCTTTCAGATCCTCGAACAGCTAGCATGCAGACAATCATCCTGCAACAAAGTTGCAATTTTTACGGGCGCGACTGTGAAGTGCATGACGATGACGCCCTATTTAACATAAAAAGTCGTGCAAATTACATTTGTAAAACGTAATTTAATGATATATCGTTGTTGAAATTGTTAAATGGAGGTTGAGATGTCGAACATTGGTCGCCTGGATCGCATGTTTCGGTTTGTTGCTGGTGTTGTATTGTTGGTGCTGCCTTTTGTCCTTGCAGGTGAGGGCGGCGTGATGGCTGCAATGGGCGGTTTTGCCTGGATTTCGCTGCTGGTTGGCGCGGTATTGCTGGTGACCGCTATTTTCCGGTTTTGCCCGGCTTATTGGTTGTTTGGCATTCGGACCTGCCAGATCGGCGATCAGGCGGGGTGTGCCGGAGGGAAGAAATGACGGATATGCAGGAAATCCTGTCTTTTGCGCAGTCCGGCCCGGCCCCGATTGTGAAGGCGTTTTTTGATCCGGCAACATTTACCGTCAGTTATGTTGTGCGCGATCCAAATTCGTCCGCCTGTGCCATTCTGGACAGCGTATTGGATTACGATCCGGCATCGGGTCGCATTAATTATACGTCGGCTGATGCCATTATTTCCTATATCCGCGAGGAACACCTGAAAGTTGAATGGGTGCTGGAAACCCATGTGCATGCTGATCACCTTTCGGCCGCGCCCTACCTGAAACAGGAATTGGGCGGGGCAATGGCGATTGGTGCGAACATCACGATTGTGCAGGACCATTTCGGCAAGGTTTTTAATGCCGGAACGGAATTTGCCCGCACGGGTCGCCAGTTTGACAGGCTGTTTAAGGATGGGGACCAATTTGAAATTGGTGATTTGCATGTTTGCGCATTGCACACACCCGGTCATACACCTGCCTGCATGTCCTATTTGATTGGCGATGCCGTTTTTGTTGGCGATACACTTTTCATGCCGGATTATGGCTCTGCCCGGTGTGATTTTCCGGGGGGGGATGCCCATGCACTTTATCATTCGGTGCAGCGGTTATTGTCCCTGCCGGGCGAGACACGCATGTTTTTGTGCCACGACTACAAGGCACCAGGACGTGATGATTATCGTTGGGAAACAACCGTTGCCGAAGAACGGGCCCAGAATGTGCATTTGAAAGATGGTGTTAGCGAACGTGACTTTGTCCAGATGCGTCAGGAACGTGATGCAAAACTGGGCATGCCGCGCCTTATTTTACCCTCGATACAGGTAAATATGCGTGGCGGGGAGTTGCCACCAGCCGAAGATAATGGCATCCGTTATCTTAAGGTGCCGTTGAACATGTTTTGAATGTTCATGGCAATTGAGATCAACAAAACGGAAGTGCGATTATGAAACGTCTGAGCGATGACCTGACCGTATCCCCCCAAGTCCCGTTGGAGGGTCTTCCTGCCATTGCAGAAGCCGGTTTTAAAACCATCATCTGCAACCGTCCGGATCAGGAAGATCCCGGCCAGCCGTCCTTTGATGAGATTCGCGCCAAAGCCAAAGAATGTGGCCTGGAAGCTGTGTTTATGCCCGTTGTTAGTGGCAATGTGCAGGAAGCCGACGCGGATGCGTTCGCTGATATTCTTTCCAAGGCTGCCAAGCCTGTTTTTGCCTATTGCCGCACGGGTACGCGCTGCACCATTTTGTGGTCGCTTGCCAATGCCGGTAAAATGCCGACCCAGGAAATTGTAAATGCTGCTGCCAGTGCCGGTTACGATATGTCGGCACTTGTCCCGCGTATCGAAGCGCGCCGTTAAACTGACATCGGCCTGTCGATATATCCGGCAGGCCGGTTTTTTTGTTTGAAGGTACGTTATGGCTGCAACCTGTTTTTCGGGGTGCGGTCAATTTTGTGATGCCAGCAGGTGCAATTTGGATGGGCAGGTTAATTGCCATCATAAAGGAATAACAATTGCGCCCGGTTTCGCGTTTTTTCCCCATTCTGGATTGGGGACGGCGTTATAATCGCCACCTTGCTGCCAGTGACTTTGTCGCCGCTGTGATCGTGTCCATCATGCTGGTCCCGCAAAGTCTGGCTTATGCCATGCTGGCAGGCTTGCCGCCCCAGGTCGGTTTATATGCCAGTATTTTACCCCTGGTTGCCTATGCGGTGTTTGGATCGTCTGCCACATTGGCGGTTGGGCCGGTTGCCCTGATATCGTTAATGACGGCCTCCATTATTGGGGCCGCACATTTGCCCGCCGGCATCAGCCCGGTTTTGGCGGCGATGACCCTGGCCGTTATTTCCGCAATCATGTTGCTGGCAATGGGGCTTTTCCGGCTGGGCTTTATCGCCAATTTTTTAAGTCATCCTGTTATTTCCGGCTTTGTCAGTGCCTCTGGTGTTTTAATTGCGGTCGGCCAGCTGCGGCATGTGCTGGGTTTGCCCAAAACCGATGGCAATCTGGCGGAAATTCTGGCGTCTTTGTTATCCCATATATCCAATATTAACGGGCCAACCGTTATTTTGGGCTTTGGCTCCCTCGGCTTTTTGTTTTGGGTGCGCAAGGGGTTGCCTGCTCTGTTACAGCGGCTGGGTCTGGGCGGAATGTGGGCCACCTTTATTGTCCGGGCAGGGCCGGTATTGGCGGTGATTATCACAACGCTGGCAAGCTGGTATTTTAACCTTGCATCGGACGGGGTGAAAATTGTCGGCACAATCCCGCAAGGTTTTCCCGCCTTTGCCATGCCGTCTTTTAACCTGGAACTATGGCATCAACTGGCATTGCCAGCCTTGCTGATCAGCGTGATCGGTTTTGTTGAAACCGTTTCTGTTGCGCAAACATTGGCGGCAAAGCGCCGTCAGCGTATTCGCCCTGATCAGGAATTGATTGCCTTGGGCATGGCCAATCTTGGGGCCGGGTTTGCCGGCGGGTTGCCGGTAACGGGGGGATTTGCCCGTTCGATGGTTAATTTTGATGCCGGTGCCCAAACCCCCGCAGCCGGTTTGATGACGGCAATTGGCATTGCCGCCGCGACCTTGTTTTTAACCCCGGTTTTGTATTATTTGCCGCAGGCGACATTGGCGGCCACCATCATTGTGGCGGTGTTAACGCTGGTCGATGTTAAAACCATCATCCATATTTTTCGTTATTCCCGGGCGGATTTTGCCGCGATGATGGTCACGATCGGCTTTACCCTGTTCTGGGGGATCGAACCGGGCATTGTGAGTGGTGTGGTGCTGTCCCTGATGCTGTATTTGCACCGTACCAGTCGCCCGCATATTGCGGTTGTGGGGCAGGTGCCCGGGACAGAACATTTCCGCAATGTCCTGCGTCATGATGTGGCAACAGGTACGTCTGTTCTAACGGTGCGCCCGGATGAAAGCCTGTATTTTGCCAATTGCCGTTTTCTTGAAGACCGGATCTACGCCCTGATTGCCGAAAATCAGGCGGTGCGCCATGTGGTGTTAATGTGCTCGGCGATTAACGAAATTGATTCAAGTGGCCTTGAAAGCCTGCATGAAATTAATGCCCGTTTGCGAGATTCCGGGGTATCGTTCAATCTTTCCGAAGTCAAAGGTCCGGTGATGGATCGCCTTGGGCCCAGTGGCTTTGTTGCCGAATTGACGGGTAAGGTGTTTCTTTCCCAATATGATGCGCTTTCAACCCTTGACCCATCGGCACTTACGCCGTGCCGGATTGCATAAATTGCACTATGATATTTGCGGGTTTCAGGGGGAATATGCTGTGTTCCTGGCCCGCATGTGCGCCTTTGGTGCCGTGTAAATATTTCAAAGGCGTAATAATGTATGTCTGACCCTGTCTTGCGTCTGGCAACGGATGCTGATCTTCCTGCTTTGGTGCGTATTGAAGAAACCTGCTTTGATCAGGACCGGATGACGCGCCGAACCATGCGGCATTTTATGACCAGTGCCACCGCCCGGTTTTGGGTGGCGGTGCATGAGGGCGCCGTTATTGCCTATGTTGTGGTGATCCATCGCAGCAATACCGCCCTGGCGCGGCTTTATAGTATGGCAGTTGACCCGGCCTTTGCGCGGGCCGGTATCGGGCAGATATTATTGCACCGGGCCGAGGAAACGACGCTGGATTTTGGCGCGCCGATCTTGCGTCTTGAGGTGCATCCGCAAAATGAAGCGGCAATTTCGCTGTATCGCAAAAACGGCTATCAGGAATTCGCCCTGTATCCCGATTATTACCCGGACCACAGCCCGGCCTTGCGGATGGAAAAGGTTTTGGTGCCGCAATCAATGCGTCGGCCGTCACCGCTGCATTTTTATCATCAAACCCTCCCTTTCACCTGCGGCCCGGCATCCCTGATGATGGCGATGAATGCCCTGAACCCGGCGATAGAAATGGACCGCAGCAGTGAAATTGCCCTGTGGCGGGAGGCAACCACCATTTTCATGACATCCGGGCATGGCGGGTGCGGGCCGCTTGGGCTGGCGCTCGCTGCCCATCGACGGGGGTTTAATACCGAGGTTCTGGTATCGCGCGAAGGGCCATTATTTGTTGATACGGTGCGCAAGCCCGAAAATCGCAAGGTTGTGGAACTGGTCCATTATGATTTTGCCGATCAGGCAGAAGCGGCAGGTATTGCGATAACAGCCGGGGCCTTTGGCATTGATGATATTGAACGCCATACAATGGATGGGCAAATGGCCCTAGTTTTGATCAGCCAATATCGCATTTACGGTGATAAAATTCCGCATTGGGTCGTGGTTTCGGGATTTGACGACAGGTTCGTTTACGTGACCGACCCCGATATTGGCGAGGATGACGAACCCTATAATGGCAGCGATTGTGTTTCCGTGCCCATCCTGCGCCATGAATTCGATTTGATGGCACGCTATGGCCGCTCCAAACTTCAGGCTGCCGTCTTTATCGCCAAAGCGTAAATAAAAGCCGGTCGCTCTGTATGATCAGAGGACCGGCTTTTTGCGTTAAATGGCCCAGGGCTGCGCGATCTGGCTTAATAAATGCGCGATGATGCGACGATAAAGATCCATGCCAATCACGGCATCTTCCACACCGCCATCAATGCTGGGATTGTCATTTACCTCAATCACCATCGGGCCATAGGGTGTTTCTTTAACATCGACCCCATAAAGCCCGTTGCCCATTAACCGGGCGGCGGCAAGGGCCGTTTCAACAATGTCGGTGGGCGCATTTTCCACCGGCACGGTTTCAAACCCGCCTTCTTCGTAATTTTTGCCGTCATCTTCATGTTTGACGATTTGCCAATGCCCCGGTGCCATAAAATAGCGGCTGGCATAAAGCGGTTCACCGCCCAGGACCCCAATGCGCCAGTCAAAGGTGGTTTCGACATATTCCTGAATGACCAGCAATTCCGAATTTTTAAACATCTCGCCCGCCACCTGTTGCAGATGTTCGGGTGACGTCACCTTGCGTACCCCGCGCGAAAAGCATCCGTCGGGCACTTTTAATACGCTGGGAAAATTGAACTGCGTGCCAATTTCCTTGATCCGGCGTTTATCGAAAATGGCACTGCGCGGGGCCGGGATATGATGGGTGCGCAGCAATTCCGCCAGATAGACTTTGTTTGTGCAGCGCAAAATGGAATCCGGGTCGTCTATCACCGGGATGCCTTCCTTGCGCGCCCGTTTGGCAAAACGATAGGTATGATGGTCCAGCGCCGTTGTTTCGCGAATAAGCAGGGCATCAAATTCCGACAGGTGATGAAAATCCTTTGCCGTGATCAGTTCGGCCCGTGCGCCCAGATCGGCGGCGGCTTGGACAAAATTTGCCAGTGCATCACCGTCCGATGGCGGCAATGTTTCGTCGGGATCATATAAAATGGCGACCAGCGCGGTGGGTGCCCGACCATTGGAAGGTTTGCGCACCCGCCCGCGCAAATAGGCCTTTAAGGCCGTTTCAAAGGCGGGCATTTCGCTGGCATCAAGATGCTGAAGCGACGGCGCCTCGATCTCGCGTAGCAGCTTCTTATCGCCATTGTTTAAATGCAGCCGCAGGATCGGACACCGAAACTGGTC
>JBNKVZ010000206.1:0-6538 GCA_050299455.1 Thalassospira sp. | reverse complement strand
AAAACTTATCAGATTTCCACCAAACATCATGAAAGTCATTTGCCAACTTAGATGCTGCAACCGGAAGGGAACTATTAGATGAAGCCTTATAATATGCGAAAGGTTTTTCAGTCTCATTGGCATATTTAGAAAGCAACCCCTCCCAATCTTCCAGGCCCATAAAGCGCCTGGAAAGCCCAGAGCCAACGAATAAAATTGGGCTTGTATCAAACGTAGATAAATGTTGGTAAAGTTTTTTTTCTAATGTCATATCAGCACCTTAGATTGGAACCGTGAAGCAATCACCATAACAATAGATGAAATTGGCGAACAGAATTATCGCAATAACTTAATTCCTACTCAGCCCCCCCGAAATTCTGGCATTCTGGTTTTCATGACACCTACGCTTCATAGATACACCCGTGTTTCATCGACTGTTCAGCAAACACACGGCACATCCCTACAGTCGCAGGAAGAATGCAGCATCGCAAAAGCTAATGAACTAGGGTTTGAATACAAACTTCAGCCCCAAAAGCATTTCATGGTCAATTTTGTTCACAGCTTGGAGTTCATGATGGTTACCGAAAACGTCGTGCAACAAGCCGAAAAAAAATCCAAGCCTATGAAGCCCAACTCAACGTTCTTGATACTTCACTGATTGATACGGAAACCGATTACCGTATGGCGAAGGTCGCTGAACGTATCTATGATCGTGTGATTGATAACCTGCATACGGAACGACAGTCCATCTTGAGCAGGCTTCTGTGCGTTACAATGAACTGAACAATGAAGGTGTGTGGGTTTCGAAGGTGCAAAGTATGGTGGTTGATGTTGACCGCTTACAGACCTTCAACAAGCGTAAGCAAAAGGATTGGTTATCCAAAATGGTTGATCGGATTGATGTCCGATATATCCATGATGCCATGAAACATGAGGTTTCAGTGGCTATGAAGGTGCCGTTGTTCAGTGACGACAATATTGGGGTGATGGTTGGTATCGATACTGATGAACTACAGTATCGATACTGAACATTTCACTCGACGGTGACTGAATGCGGTGGAATAAGTCGTCCCGCATTTGTTTCTAATCGCTGTTTATTAAAAATACCCCGTGGCCGGTTTGGCTGCGGGGTATTTTTGTTCGGGGTTTGATGACCTGTTCTGGCGCCGATGTGATGATGTCGCGCGCCGGATTGCGGGCGCAAGATCAGACCTTAAAACGGGTGACGTTTTACGGCGTGGGATGTGATAGGATTTTTTATAAAATTGAAATATATTTTCGTATTATCAATTATGGGTTGATGGCCTTTTCGTGGCCCCTTACACTTTTTAATCGAGCAGGCGGCAGGGGTGCTGCCGGGGACAGGGAGAGAGAGCCATGTCATATTGGGGAAAGCTGCGGGCCATTGTGCTCGCGGGGGCGGCAAGCTGTGTTTCCACACTTGCCATTGCACAAACATGCGAAAAAGCATTGCGCGACACACCAATGGTGCCAACGGATTTGGCACTTTGCCAGTCATTAAGTGAAACGGTGCGCCATCCCGCCGCATTGCCGTTGAACGAATATGAAGCGGCATTGTCGCAGTTTTTTGATAACTGGTGCCACCGTGATACCAAATCGGGCTGGGTGCGCGATAAATATGTGCGCGATACCGGCCCCTATACGGCCGCCCGGGTTGCCGGGCAAAAAGGGGCCCCGTGGGATGGCACCTATCATGGGACGCATTCCCCGGTTGTGATTTGGTATTCGCCCGACATGGTGACGTGGCTGGCAAAAAACCGGCCCAGCGACAAGGCCCATCCGGCCCCGCAACAGGCCATTCCCGATGGCGCGATGATGGTCAAGGAAATGTTCCCCCAGCCCGCATCGGCCTGTGCGAAATATGACCCGGATTATTTGTTTCCCACCAGTGGCGCGGCCATTATGGTGCGTGATGCCCAGGGGTCAAAAGATGGCTGGTTTTGGGGCTGGTATGGCTGGCCCGGCGAAGGGTGGGAACCGGACTGGCCCGCAAGTGCCAGCAACGGCCCGCCCAATATGGGGTTTGGGCAATATTGCGTAAATTGTCATGGCTCCGCCCATGATTTGACCTTTGCCGAGGAACGCAACCTGCAAGGCCATCCTGAAGTGTTTTTATCGCAGGATTTTTTCGCCCATCAATATCTTGGGGGTGCTACGCCGGTAAAGACGGGCAAGGCACAGGCACCAACGGTAACCGGCACAACCCAAATGGCGGCGAATGCGCCGGATGATGTGGCCGATGATATTCACACCCGGCGCGCCCATATGGAAAAAACGCCGGTGCCGCATGGTCAACCGCGTATCAAACCGCTCGATGATTTGCTGGCCTTTGTCACCCGTGCCGAAAGGTTTGGCGCGGTGCCTGAGCATGGCCTTATCATGCCATCGCAAACCTATGATAATGTCTGGATGCCTGCGGCCGGGCCATCGCCTAAAAGCCAGTATTTAACCAGTGACCAATGTGCCGGGTGCCACGATGCTGGCAGTACCGGGCTGCAGTTTGATATGACAATGCCCGACCCGCAAAGCGACAAGCTGCTAAACCTGTCGCCTTATGCAACATGGCGGTCCTCGCCAATGGGGCTTGCCGGGCGGGACCCGATTTTCTTTGCCCAGATGGCCAGCGAAACACAGACCTTTCATCATGATCAGGCGGATCTGGTGCAAACCACCTGTCTTGGTTGCCACGGTATTTTGGGGCAAAGGCAGTTCCAGATTGATCATGCCGCTGCCAATGCCGCCAGTACTGACGAATGCGGTGTGTTTGACCGCGATATTGTGAATGCGGTGCCTTATCCGCCGGGCAATCCAACGGCGTCCCATGCATCTTATGGTGCGCTGGCCCGTGATGGTATTTCGTGCATGGCGTGCCATCAAATGGTGCTGGGCAAGGAAGCGACGAAGAAATATGCCGATGACCCGCAAAATGCCTGTGTGTTGAAACGTCAGGAACAGCTAAACGCCGAAAATACCGGTTTTGGCAAAACCTTTACCGGCAGTTTTCTGGTGGGGCCTGCAGGCAAGTTGTTTGGGCCGTTTGACAAACCCAAAACCCACCCGATGGATTATACATTGGGGATTAAGCCGGAAAAGGGCGATGCCATTTCAACATCGGAAATGTGCGGCACCTGCCATACGGTGCATTTGCCGGTATTGCATGAAGGCAAAACCGTTGCCCATATTTACGAACAAACCACCTATGCCGAATGGGCGTTTAGTGCCTATCGCACCGGCAGCACCATTGACGGGCCATTGCCCAGCGGGGCCGGCGACATGCCGCAAAGCTGCCAGGATTGCCATATGCCGTCGCGTGATGCTGGTGGCACGTTCAAAAGCAAAATTGCCAGTATTCAGGAATATTCAAACTTCCCGGCATCGGCCAATACCTTTGAGCCCAAAGATATTGACCTTGAACCGCGCGACGGATTTGCCCGCCATACGCTGGTGGGGTTGAACCTGTTTTTGGTCAAAATGTTCCAGCAATTCCCCGATATTATGGGGGTTCCAACCGCCGATCCGATGATGAATTCAAAAATGGCGATTGATCCGCTGGAATTTACCGCCCGTGCCATTACAGAGCAGGCGCAAAACGATACTGTGTCGATCAGCCTTGCCGATGATCCCGTCATTGCGGATGGCAAACTGAGTGCATCGGTTAAAATCAACAGCTATACCGGGCATAAATTCCCCTCCGGCGTGGGCTTTCGCCGTGCCTTTGTCCAGTTCGAGGTGCTTGATGCCAAAGACAAGGTTTTGTGGGCATCTGGCCGGGTGAACAAAGCAGGCGTGCTGGTGGACCAGCATAACAAGCCGCTAAAAGGCGAATTGTGGTGGGACGAGACATGCCAGCACCGGATCGCGCCGGAAAAACGCCTGCATCAACCCCATTTCGAGGTGATCACGGCGCAAGACCAAACCCAGATTTATCAGGAACTGGTGAGCACGCCCCCCTTGGATGGATCGAAATTTGCCTGTGGGCATAATGTGCGCCCGCAAGGGGAGCTGACCACCAGCTTTTTGTCGATCTGTGCCGAGGTGAAAGACAATCGCCTGCCGCCGCCGGGATATTTGGCACTGGAACAGCGCAAAGCGATTTCAAAGGTGCTGGGGGCCGGCAATGAACTGGCCGAGGATGCCGGATTTACCGCTGTCGGGACGGACCCGGATTATGCCGGGCCGACCCAAAGCGGGGGCGACAGCCTGCGGTATGAAGTCAAACTGGCGGAGATTCCTGGCAAACCGGCCAAGGTGCAAGCGCGACTTTATTATCAGGCAACGCCACCCTTTTACCTGCAAGACCGGTTTTGTACCGCCAAGGGGGACGATACCGACCGGCTGGCTTATCTGGCGCAGTATTTGAACCTTGATGATACGGCGGCGGAAAACTGGGCCTTAAAACTGGTCGATACGGGCAAGGTTAATATCGCCCGCCAGTAAGCCAAGGCATGGAGACAGGAACCGGCGTGTTTATGATGCGCCGGTTCTTTCATGTTTACGCTGTTGCCGTGCATAACGGCATGGATGTTGATTTGCCGGGCCATCTCGCACCATCGGTGACGGTGGAACATCCATCGTTCGATGTTCTGAACGCGTTGGGCGACGTTACGGGATGTTTCATCGCTCGTAACGTTGTGCGCCTGATTTTGCAGCATTGTCCCCCGTCTCAGGAACTTTGTAGCCGGTGCCACGTTGAGGGCATATGGGGCAAGTCTTTTTATTACTTTGAATAATTATAAATTAGCTGCGACAATCGGTACAAAATAACCGAACAGGTGGACGGTCGGGCTTATCAAATAGTCTGTTTGATCCCGCCGTGATGCCGAACTTAGAGAGAGTTCGATGAAACTGACAATTAACAACGAAGTTCATGACGTTGATGCAGATGGTGATACACCGCTGCTATGGGTCATTCGTGACAATCTTGGTTTGACCGGCACCAAATACGGGTGCGGCATTGCGCAATGCGGTGCGTGCTCGGTCATGGTGGATGGTGTTATCACCCGGTCCTGCGTCACCCCGATTGACAGTGTCAAAGGACACGAGATTACGACCATTGAAGCGATGGAAAGCGACCCGGTTGGTCAGCGCGTGGTGGAAAAATGGGTTGAACATCAGGTGCCCCAATGTGGCTATTGCCAGTCCGGGCAGGTGATGGCGGCGACTGCACTGCTGAAGGGAAATCAAAACCCGACCCAGGAAGATGTTGCCGCGGCAATGATCAATTTGTGTCGTTGTGGCACCTATAATGCCATCCATGCCGCGGTCAAAGACCTGGCTGGTGAAAAAGGCGGTGCATGATGACAAAACATAAAAACAATCGCAAAGTGACCCCGGAAGATTTTCCGTCTGGTGCGCCGGTTAATATTTCGCGCCGTGGCTTTTTGTTGTCATCTGCCGGGGCAACGGCGGGGGCCCTGGTTCTTGGATTTGGCTTGCCGATTGGTCGTGCCCGTGCGGCCGAAAATAGCGATAAAATCACCCCGGGAACCCGCGTTCCGGCGTTTCTTGAAATCCGTTCCGATAACACCGTGCGGCTGCAAAGCCCGTTTGTCGAAGGCGGGCAGGGTGTTTTCACAGCAATGGCGCAGATCGTCGGTGAAGAACTTGACGCCGACCCGGAAAGCTTTGTGGTGCAAACGGCACCGGCTGGCCCGGATTATCTGGTGATCAATAACAAGATGCGCATCACCGGCGGCAGTATGTCGGTGCGGACCAGTTATGACACCATGCGCAAATTGGGCGCCTCGGCGCGTCTTATGTTGCTTCAGGCGGCTGCGGGCCGGATGAATGTTGAGGTAACTCAGCTTACGACCGAGCCGGGATATGTGGTTAATTCCGCTTCTGGCGAGAAAATAGCCTATGGCAGTTTGGCCAAGGATGCGTTGGACCTGCCGGTCCCCGATACGGATTCCGTCACGCTGCGGGATCCAAAAACGTTCCGCTGGATCGGCAAGCCGTTAAAGCGTTTGGATATTCTGGCAAAATCAACCGGCAAGGCGGTTTATTCAATCGATTGTCGCGTTGATGGCATGGTGCATGCCGCCATACAGCATGCGCCCCGTCTTGGGCTGGGTGTTGACAGTATTTTGAACGAAGCCGATGTGCGTGCCATGAAAGGTGTGATGTCGGTTCATCGCCTGCCCGGTGCGGTTGCCGTGGTGGCAGAACGCTGGTGGAATGCCAAGGTCGCGGTAGAGGCCCTTCAGGTGGAATGGGTCAAGCGCAACGAAAAAGATGCAAAATACCGCGAGATGCCGGCAGACTTTTCGAGTGCGGCCTTTTCTGACCGTCTTGCCAATGACGAAAGCAAGGGAACAACCGCCGAAGAAGAGGGGGATGTCAATTCCGCCCTGTCCGGGGCGACCACTGTGGTGGAGGCAACCTATCGCAACCAGTTTGTGCATCATGGGCAGCTTGAGCCGCCCTCAAGCCTGGCGCGGTTTAATGATGACGGGACGCTGGACCTGTGGATGCCCAACCAGGCCCCAGAACAATATCAATCAGCTATTGCAAAGATGACCGGGCTTGAGACATCCGA
>JBNKVZ010000205.1:0-6566 GCA_050299455.1 Thalassospira sp. | reverse complement strand
CGAGGCGATCAAGGAATTGGAAATCGATCTGGGGGTCTCACTGTTCGAGCGCCATTCCCGTGGCCTGAATATTACCCATCAGGGGCACCAGTTTTTGCGGCATGCGACGACCATTCTGGCCGATGTTTCCGATGCCAGGCGCGCCTTTGAGGGCAATGAAGCAACGCTTGCCGGCGAATTGCATCTTGGCGTCACGTCGCTGGTCGCCGGCTATGTTTTGTCCGATATTCTGGCCCGCTATCGTCGGGCTTATCCGGCGGTGGATGTGTCCGCGATCGAGGATAATGGCGATTATCTGGAACATTTGCTGATTGGGGGCGAGATAGATGTGGCGGTGATGGTGATTTCCAACCTGCGGGATCGTATGGCGCTGCAATCGGAAATTCTCGAAGTGTCGCCCTATCGCCTGTGGTTGCCGATGGCACATAAGCTGGCAACGGCACAAAGCATCAGCCTGACCGATGTGACGTCTGAACCCTTGATCATGCTGACATTGGATGAAATCGAAGAGGCGACCGGCAAGCTCCTGGGGGCCTTGGGTGCGCGACCGCGCGTGGCGTTTCGTACCCGCTCGGTCGAGGCGGTGCGTAGTCTGGTCGCAACCGGGGCCGGGGTCGCGCTGTTGCCTGACCTGGTCTATCGCCCCTGGTCACTGGAAGGTGACAGAATTGAATCGCGTGATGTGTCGGGCACTTTGCCGGTCGTGCAGGTGGGGGTGGTTTGGCGCAAGGGTTTGAAACTCAGCCAGGCCGCGCGGGACTTTATAGGCGTTGCACAAGCCCATCGTGCAATGCGAAATCGTTAAAATTCCAGGTAATTTTCTGTTTATTTTCATGGTCTTGTCTTTGATATCGGTAAAACCGATACCGTGTTTCTGGTAAATGAAATTGTGAAACCGGCAAGAAGGCGTACCTTCGTTGCAGGAGAAAGGGATCAATAAAATCTCATTCCTTCAACAGGGAGACTAATCATGAAATCGCTTCTGAAAAGCTCGGCGATGGCAGTGCTTGCGCTGTCATTCGTCGGACAGGCCAATGCGGCCGAAATGCTTCAACAACTGGGAAAAGGCGAAGGGCAGGTCAATATCGTTGCCTGGCCGGGCTATATCGAACGCGGTGATACCGACAAGGCCTATGACTGGGTAACGGATTTTGAAAAATCCACCGGCTGTAAGGTAAGCGTCAAGACCGCCAATACCTCTGATGAAATGGTTGCATTGATGAATGAGGGCGGGTTTGACCTTGTCACCGCCTCGGGTGATGCGTCTTTGCGCATGATTGCCGGCAAACGGGTGCAGCCCATCAATACCGCCCTGATCCCAAGCTGGAACACGGTGGATAAACGCCTTCAGGATGCACCCTGGCATACCGTCAATGGCGTTCATTATGGCGTCCCCTATCAGTGGGGGCCGAACCTGTTGATGTATAACACCAAATATTTCAAGGAACCGCCCACGAGCTGGGATGTTGTGTTCAAGGAAATGACAATGGCGGATGGTAAATCCAACAAGGGCCGTATTCAGGCCTATGACGGTGCCATTCACATTGCCGATGCCGCCAATTACTTGATGGCGCATAAACCGGAACTGGGCATTACAAACCCTTATGAGCTGAATGAAGAACAATACCAGGCTGCACTTGATTTGCTACGCGGGCAGCGCAAACTGGTATCGCGTTACTGGCATGATGCCATGGTCCAGATTGATGACTTCAAAAATGAAGGCATGGTTGCATCGGGTTCCTGGCCGTTCCAGGTTAACCTGTTAAAGGCCGATGGCGTGCCGGTGGCATCGACAATCCCCAAGGAAGGGGCAACCGGTTGGGCCGACACCACCATGATGCAGGCCGATGCTGCCCATCCCAATTGTGCGTATATGTGGCTTGAACATTCGATCCAGCCCAAGGTGCAGGGCGATGTTGCAGCCTGGTTTGGCTCGAACCCGGCTGTGCCGGCTGCGTGTGACGGCAATGACTTGCTGGGCGAAGAAGGCTGCAAAACCAACGGGTATAACTATTTCGACCAGATCAAGTTCTGGCGGACACCGGTTTCCAAATGCAAAAGCCAGGGCGAATGCGTGCCCTATCATCGCTGGGTATCGGATTACATCTCTGTAATTGGCGGGCGTTAAGCCCCGCCAGGACTTCTCACGACGACAACTTACCTCATCAACAGAGTCCGCCCTTGCCCAAGGGCAGGGGTGGACCCGGTGACTGGATTTCCCATGCCATCTGCTGTTCTTTTTTCAAAAATCTCGCGTCATTTTGGTGCTGTGCGTGCGGTCGATGATGTCGATCTGGAAATTGCGCCTGGCGAGTTTTTTGCCATGCTTGGCCCGTCTGGCTCGGGCAAAACCACTTGTTTGCGTCTTGTTGCCGGCTTTGAACAGCCGACAGCCGGACATCTTGAAATCTTTGGCGAAACGATGGAAGGGGTGCCGCCCTATCGCCGTAACGTGAATACGGTTTTTCAGGATTACGCCCTGTTCCCGCATATGAATATTGCCGAAAACGTTGCCTATGGGCTGATGATACGCGGTGTGGGCAAGGCCGAACGTCTTCGCGCGGCGAAAGAAGCCCTCGAAATGGTGCAATTGCCCGACCATAGCGAGCGTCGCCCCGGTCAACTTTCCGGTGGGCAGCGTCAACGTGTTGCCCTTGCCCGTGCATTGGTTAACAAACCCAAGGTATTGTTGCTGGACGAACCGCTCGGCGCGCTGGACCTGAAATTGCGCGAACAGATGCAGGAAGAGCTTAAGATCCTGCAACGCACATTGGGCATTACCTTTGTTTTTGTCACCCATGATCAGGGCGAGGCCCTGTCGATGGCGGATCGTGTGGCGGTCTTTTCCCAGGGCAAAATCATGCAGGTCGGGACGCCACAGGATATTTATCAAAAACCCCGATCACGTTTTGTTGCCGATTTTGTCGGTTCATCAAATGTCTTGCCGCCCGAATTTGTCGCATCCGTTACCGGTATTTCCCAATGGGCAAGCCTGCGGCCCGAAGCCGTGCAGCTGACCGATCAGGGCGGGCATGAAGCACAGGCGATTTCGCAAAGTTACCTTGGCGGGTCCACCCGCCTTGCCCTGACATTGAACGGAATGCGCCTGAATGCAGTTATCCCGGCAGGAAAACCCGTTCCCGAAACGGGCGAGACGGTGCGCGTTGACTGGGATCGTGATGCCCTTCATTTGATGGAGGCATCGTAATGACAGCATCTTCATCCTCTTTGCCTGATGGGGCGAACACGCAGGATGTTATGGCTTCAGGTCGCCCGGCAATTTTGCCCGGACGCGGTGGTTTCTTCGGTGCGTTCTCAGACAGGTTGTGGCGCAGTCAGCGGTTTTTGCTGCTCCTGCTTTTGGCTCCGCCGATTTTGTGGCTGGGCATTATCTATCTTGGGTCATTATTTGCGCTGCTGCTGCAAAGCTTCTTCTCGATTGATGATTTTACCGGGTTGATACAATACCATTTCACGCTTAGCACCTATGGCGAACTGTTCCGTCCGACCAATCTTGATATCATTGTCCGCACGGTTTTGATGGCATCCAGTGTTACGCTGGCATCGGCGGTATTGGCGTTTCCCGTGGCTTATTTTGCCGCCCGCTATGCACGCGGCAAATGGAAGGCGCTATTTTATATCGGGGTGATGTTGCCCTTATGGTCCAGCTATCTGGTTAAGGTCTATGCCTGGAAACTGATTTTGGCCAAGGAAGGCATCCTGACCTGGCTGTTTGCCAAGCTGCACCTGACATGGTTGCTCGATGGCTGGTTGTCTTTGCCCATCATCGGGGGCTATTCCCTATCGGTCAGTTATACCGGCACTTTTCTGGTGTTTCTATATGTCTGGCTGCCTTTCATGATCCTGCCCATTCAGGCCGCCCTTGAACGTGTGCCGGGCAGCTATCTCGAGGCCTCGTCCGATTTGGGCGCACAGCCCTGGCAAACCTTTCGTCACATTCTGTTTCCATTGGCATTGCCTGGTATTGCGGCTGGATCAATCTTTACCTTCTCGCTCACACTGGGCGACTACATCATTCCCCAAATTGTCGGTTCGTCGCGCCTGTTTATCGGCCAGGCGGTTTATACCCAGCAGGGGACTGCCGGGAACATTCCGTTAGCCGCGGCCTTTGCCGTCGTGCCGATTATCATCATGGGTTTCTATTTGTGGATGGCCAAACGTATGGGGGCATTCAATGCGCTCTGATCGCAATACGCGGGCACCAATCAGCCTGAAAATCGCCGCGGCGGGCGGTTTGTTATTCATGCACCTGCCAATCCTGCTGATATTTGCCTATGCCTTCACCACGGAGGAAAAAAGCTATCAGTGGCCTTTGCCGGGTTTAACCCTGAAATGGTTCGCCGTGACCTGGAACCGGCCCGATGTATGGGAGGCTTTGGGCCTGTCGGTTCGGGTGGCCATTGTGTCGACCATCATTGCCGTGCTGTTAGGGACATTATGCGCAGGGGCCATTTCACGGTCGAAATTCTTCGGGCGCGAAACCATTTCCCTGTTGGTGATTTTGCCGATTGCCTTGCCCGGCATCATTACCGGTATCGCGCTGCGTTCGGCCTTTAACCTTGCCGATATTCCCTATTCCTTTTGGACCATTGTTTTGGGCCACGCGACGTTTTGTGTGGTGGTGGTTTACAACAATGCGGTGGCCCGGTTCCGGCGTACATCGGGTTCCCTGGTCGAGGCATCGATGGATTTGGGGGCCGATGCGTTCCAGACCTTCCGTCATGTGATCCTGCCCAATATCGCAACCGCCCTTATGGCAGGCGGCATGCTGGCCTTTGCCCTGTCGTTTGACGAAGTGATCGTGACGACATTTACCGCCGGCCAACAATCGACTTTGCCGATCTGGATGCTTGAAGAACTGGTGCGCCCGCATCAACGCCCGGTGACCAATGTGGTTGCGATGGTGGTGGTGATGGTGACGGTTCTGCCCATTCTTGGTGCCTATTACCTGACGCGTGATGGCGACCAGATCGCCGGTCACGGCAAATAATTTTAAAAAGACGGAGAATAATCATGGATACCCAAATGCTGATTGGTGGCGCGTTTGAAAACGGTACCGAAACCGAGGAAAACGTCATTAATCCCAAAACCGGCGAAACCATCCTGCTTCTGCCCGAGGCTTCGATGGACCAGATCGAACGTGCCGTCTCGGCGGCCGAGACCGCCTTTCAACGCTGGTCACGCACAACGCCAAGTGAACGGTCCGCCTGCCTGTTAAAAATCGCGGACCGGATCGAAGCCGAGGCCGATGAATTTGCCGCCCTTGAGGCCCTGAATTGCGGCAAGCCGATCAATGCCGTCAAAGAAGATGAAATTCCGGCAATTGTGGATTGTTACCGGTTTTTTGCCGGCGCCGTTCGCTGTATGCCGGGCTCGGCAGCGGGGGAATATATGGCGGGCCATACCTCCATGATCCGGCGGGACCCGATTGGCATTGTGGGTTCCATCGCGCCGTGGAACTATCCGCTGATGATGATGGCCTGGAAACTGGCCCCGGCAATTGCGGGTGGCAATACGGTGGTGTTCAAACCTTCCGAGCAAACGCCGCTGACCGCCTTGAAAATGGCCAAAATCCTGGCCGATGTTTTGCCCGAAGGGGTGATGAATGTTGTGCTGGGGCGTGGAGCCACGGTTGGCAACAGCCTGATCAATCATCCGAAAATCGACATGGTGTCGATCACCGGTGACGTTGCAACGGGCAAAAAGGTTTTGCAGGCGGCGGCAAAGTCGGTCAAGCGCACCCATCTGGAACTGGGCGGCAAGGCCCCGGTCATTGTGTTTGATGATGCCGATATTGATGCCGTTGTCGAAGGTTTGCGTGCCTTTGGTTTTTACAATGCCGGGCAGGATTGCACCGCAGCCTGCCGCATTTATGCCGGGCCGAAAATCTATGACAAACTGGTAGCCGATCTGGCATCCAGTGTGTCGACAATCAAATATGGCCTGGCCGATGATACGCAAAATGAAATTGGCCCGCTCATTTCCGCCCGTCAGCGCGACCGCGTGTCAAGCTTTGTTGCCCGTGCGGCAGAACAAAAACACATCGAAATCGCAACGGGCGGCAAACCCAAAGACGGCAACGGGTTCTTTTATCAGCCAACGGTGATTGCCGGTGCCCTGCAAAGTGACGAAATCGTCCGGCGCGAGGTATTCGGCCCGGTCGTTTCGGTCACACGCTTTTCCGAGGTCGAAGAAGCCGTTAGTTGGGCAAATGATTCCGATTATGGCCTGGCATCTTCCATCTGGACCCGGGATATGTCGCGCGCCATGCAAACATCGGCACGTTTGCGGTATGGCTGCACCTGGATCAATACGCATTTCATGCTGGTCAATGAAATGCCGCATGGCGGCCTAAAACAGTCCGGTTATGGTAAGGATATGTCGCTTTATGCGCTGGAAGATTATACCGCTGTGCGCCATGTGATGATCGCACACGGTTAATTCGGCCTGCCTTTCAGATTTGATCAGATCAGACCGGGTTGTCTTCGGCTTATATACCACGCCGTTGGCAGCCCGTTTTGATTTGGCGAACATGCTGGCTTTTG
>JBNKVZ010000204.1:0-6636 GCA_050299455.1 Thalassospira sp. | reverse complement strand
CTGGGCGGCGGCTTTGATCATTACTGGACGGACTTTTCCGGTCATGTTGGCCTGGAGGTCAGACAAACCGTCACCTTTGACCAAACCGACAAAGACCCGCTTTCCGGCCTTGTCACGCTGAGTTTCGATATGTGAGGCGGGAAAAGCCCGTTTCTTACCCGCTATTGTGCCAGCAGGGCTGTGACATGCAAAACATTGCGGGCGATAAATCCAAACTCACGGCTTCTCATCACCGGTAAAAAACCCTAGGGTGCAAAAGATACGATTTACCCTTTAGGCATCCTGCATGACCGAATCCGACAGCGCCAAAAAACCAACCGAATCGGCCAATGGGGCCACCTCTGCCCCGCAAGGCAGCAACCAGCTCACGCCGCCGGTATTTGACCAGGCCTTTCAGCAGCAATTTATCGATTTGCTGTTATGGCGCCGCGACGTGCGCCGCTTTCGCACCGATCCGATCCCCGAATCCGATATTGACGGCCTGATTGCCGAGGCCTGCCTGGCCCCATCGGTGGGCAATTGCCAGCCCTGGCGGTTTGTAAAGGTTAATACGCCAAAGCGCCGCCGCGCCATTCGCGACAGTTTTGAACGCGCCAACCAGCAGGCCCTGAACGATTATGAAGGCGAGCGGGCCAAACTTTATGCCTCGCTAAAATTACAGGGCATGGACCAGGCCCCGGTGCAGCTTGCCGTTTTTGCCGACGAAGAAACCGAAGCCGGCCAGGGGCTGGGCCGTAAAACCATGCCCGAAATGCTGGATTATTCGGCCGTCGCCGCCGTGCAGCTTTTATGGCTGGCAGCACGGGTTAAAGGCATTGGCATGGGCTGGGTCAGCATCCTGGAACCCAATGTGGTACAGCGCGTACTTCATGTGCCCGAACATTGGCGTCTGATCGCCTATTTGTGCATCGGATACCCGGAAGAAGACAATGTCGTGCCCGAACTGGTGCGCCACGGCTGGCAGGACCGTATCGACCCACGCGACGTCACACTGGACAGATAAACGCCAACACAAACTGGCGTCCTTAAAATATCAGGGAACAACAAAATGACAGGCGAACCAGCGGGACAAAAACCCGATACGCAGGACAAGAAACTGCCAAACGGCCATTATTTCAAAATCATGGGCTATCTGCTCACCGCCTGCTGGATAGGCTATATCGTCATGATCACGCAGGGCGATACCAGCGACCCGATGTTTGACTATATCTTTTCCGTTCCGCTGGTCTGCTGGATTGTCGGCATGGTCATTGCCCATTTCGTCCGCAAAAAAGCCGGTGCCGACCGCCCTTAATTACAGAAACACGCGTCCATTACGGCACCCAAACATTAAAATTCACGAGAGCTTACGCTCTCGTAAATTTTAGGACAAACGCGTCGACATCTTTAAAAATATCATCAAGGCATGAAGCCACAAGTTCTCGTTTATCTTCCAATTTCGAATCAGTCCAAGAAACAGAGATCTCTTTATTGGATATAAATTGCTGACGCTGTGATTTTTCTCCATATCGAAAATTCACATCAACAACACATTTAAAATCACGTGGGCTAAGCGCAGATACAATTGCGACGAAGAGGATACTGTCAGCAACTCGAGCCTTCCGTAGAAGATTTGCCTTAATCACGGTTATTTCAAGACGCGGGCCACCTTCGCCACCAACAGCCAGATAACGATTTTTCAGCCTGCCATAAAACAACTTGTTAAAATGCGGCTTCATATAATCACCAGCCATGACATGATAGTCATTTGACCACATGCCATCATATATTCCAGCGTCATCATCTGACGTAAAATCATCAACTGATACGCTTGAGACTTCGATTTTTTCTTTATTCACCACATCACTGGAGAATTCGGGAGGAGGCGTGGCACAACCCGATAAAAAAACAATAAATCCTACTAATAATCTCTTCATTTCCCCTCCCAACCTTGATGATCGACGATATTATAATTGCGGGAGAAAATTTGAAATTATTTTTTAGTATATTTAACTTTGCATTTTACGTGTCATGGCTATCATCCTTGCGATTATAGCGACGTTCATCGTCATAATCGTCATTATCGGAAAAGCCGCCCAGCATCATTACCCCGGCCCCCATGCTAATGCCGCCAAAGGTGATGAAGATGCCAAAAAACAGCAAAAAGATAAAAATCAGCGTATCGCGCGAGGCCGAGGCCAGCGTCCAGATACCGCCAATATCAAAATAAAGGACCAACACCCCAAAAACGATCGACCCCACACCGCCATACATCATGTGTGTCAGCATGAATTTGACGATTTTCCATTCGTCGCCGGATTTGTGCGGCCTGTGCCCGAAACCGGGCTTTTCCTGTTTCATGCTGCAAACCTCGCTGGTGGCTGGCGAGCCCATCAAATCAGGCTGCCGGTCGGTTATGAGGCATTCTCTTCGGCAATTACTTCGCGGCCAAAACCAATAATCACATCGGTAATACGCGCAATGGCGGCATCAACATCCGCCTGTTCCTCGCCCCGCACCACCAATGTGGTCCCAAGTCGCCCTTCACGCAAGAAGGGATAAGACCCTATATCAGTATTTTTGAATTCATCCTGAATTTTTCCCAAGGCCTCGGCAATCGTGCCTTCGGGAATATACCCGCCAACAGACCGCGACATCATCGGCCGCCCGCCGACAAGCTGGTATTTGATGCCCTGGAACATGGCCTGCATGATCATGGGCACCCCCGCCATGACATAGACATTTTCCATGCGATAGCCCGGTGCCTTGCTGACCGGGTTTTCAACCAGTTCGGCCCCGCGCGGAATGCGCGCCATGCGCAGGCGGGCTTCGTTCAAATCCACATCCGGGTTAGCATAATTGCTGCGCAGCAATTTAACAGCTTCATCATTCAAATCCAGCGGCACGCCAAAGGCTTCGGCAATGCAGTCCGATGTGATGTCATCATGGGTCGGGCCAATACCGCCGGTGGTAAAAACGTAATCAAACTTTGCCCGGCATTCATTGACCGTATCGATTATGGTTTGGGCAATATCGGGAATAACACGAGCCTCGGCCAGGCGAATGCCCAGTTCATTTAGCTGTTCGGCCAGATAGGGCAGGTTCTTGTCATGGGTGCGTCCCGACAGGATTTCATTGCCAATAATCAGCAAACAGGCACGAACGGTTTTGGACATAACACCCTCATTCTTTGAAAATCACCATGCCAGAACCGGCATCGCAAACAAGACAAGACAAGCCTTACAAAAAGTCGCGCAGCATCGCCACCAGCGGCACATCGGCCGGCGGCATCGGATAATCGCCCAGGCGCACCGGGCGCACCCATTTCACCTGCTGGCCTTCCATCGGGCGAATTTCGCCTTTCCAGACACGGCATAGATAAAGCGGCATCATCAAATGGAAATCGTCATAGGTAAAAGAGGCAAAGGTAAAAGGTGCCAGGCAGCTTTCGGTAATGTCGATATTGAGCTCTTCTTTCAGCTCGCGCACAAGGGCCATTTCCGGGGTTTCACCAGGTTCAACCTTGCCCCCTGGAAATTCCCACAACCCGGCCATAGATTTGCCTTCGGGGCGCTGGGCGATCAGCACACGATGATCAATATCAACCAGTGCCACAGCACTGACAAATACGGTGCGTTCAGGAACGCGGCCCTGACGCAAATCGACTGACATGCAGCCGCTATCTGGTTTTTGAACTGTCATGACATGGTTTTATCGCGCCGATGGTGCCCCGCCAAGAGGCGATACAATCCTTTTGATGATTTTTCGCGTATATAAAACAAATCCATAACCAAGAAGTCTGCCATGCCCCGCCCACGTTTATTTATCCTTGCCTCCAACGCCCTGATGGCGACCCTGCTGCTTGCCGGGTGCGACCGCCTTGGCGCCTTTAACAGCCTCCAGGCTGGCGATATCAAACCAACCGTCAGTGACCTGCCTTATGGCCCTGATGCCCGGCAGAAAATGGATATTTACCTGCCAGCCGCCGCACAGCGCCCGGCCCCGCTCATGGTCTGGTTTTATGGTGGTGCCTGGCGGTCCGGCGACAAGGCCAAATATGCCTTTGTTGCCAAACGTTTCACCGACATGGGTTATGCCGTTGCCATTCCCGATTACCGCCTGGCCCCCAAGGTGCAGTATCCCGCCTTCGTGGAAGACAGCGCACAGGCGGTCAAAACGGCAAAGACATTTGCCCAAAACCACCCTGCCGACATCAGCAACCAAAAACTGATCCTGGCCGGGCATAGTGCCGGGGCCTATAACGCGGTCCAGCTTGTCGCAAGGCACGGCTTCCTGCAAAAGGCCGGGCTAAACCGCGATGATATTGCCGGGATCATTGGCCTGTCCGGCCCCTATGATTTTTATCCCTATGATGTGGAGAGCACCCGTTCCGCCTTTGGCGACATTCCCGGCAGCGAAAGCCAGCCCGTCAATCAGGACCTGAGCACCATGCCGCCGCTTTTGCTGATCACGGGCACGGCAGACCGCACGGTTTTCCCGCGCAATTCCATCCGCCTGGCCGAACTCGCCCCCAAGGCAACGCTGGTTAAAATCCCGGATATGAGCCATATCGGCACAGTGGTGGCCCTGGGCACATTTTTAACCGGCGATTCCCGTGTTACAAAACCGATTGCAGAATTTCTGGCACAGCATGCCCCTGTAAAGGCTACGCAATAAAACGTTCAGTCTTTGATCAGCCCACAAAAAAGCGCGCTGCCGGAAAAGCAGCGCGCTTTTTCATTTCAATCATTCCGCAGGCAGCGCGTTACGACACCTGACCGTGGCAATGTTTGTATTTTTTGCCAGACCCACAGGGGCAAGGCGCATTGCGCGAAACACGGCCCCAGGTTGCCGGGTTGTTCGGGTCAATAGCACCGCCCGCCTGGCGGGACTGCACGGTTTCCTGCATCCGTTCCTCAGCCGCAGTTGCGCTGGTCGGGTCACTTTCGGGGGACGGATGGTTTTCGTGCATTTCCTGCGTCTGGCGCGGTTCCAGGTCTTCCGGGCTCGGGGATGATTGCAATTCAACATGCGACAGCATTTGCGTCACACGTTCGCGCAGCATACCCAGCATTTCTTCAAACAGGTTAAAGGCTTCGCGCTTGAACTCGTTAAGCGGGTCCCGCTGACCATAAGCGCGCAGACCAATGCCCTGGCGCAGATGGTCCAGTGCCAAAAGATGCTCTTTCCAGGACTGGTCAAGCAACTGCAGCAACAGGCTTTTTTCTACCTGACGGATGATGTCGGCACCGTAATTGGCAACCTTGGCCGCCATTTTGGACTCAACCGCCTTGCCAATGCGTTCACGCACGATTCCAGGATCAATGCCTTCTTCCTTGGCCCAGTCTTCGACCGGCAGATCAATGCCAAACAAACGCAGGCATTCTTCATGCAGGGAATTGGATTCCCACTGTTCCGGGTAAACTTTTTCCGGGCAATGACGCTCGACCAGGGCCTCAATCACCTCGGAACGCATTTCAGCGACGTCCTCGGCAACATCCTTGGCCTGCATCAAATCACGGCGCTGATCATAAATAACCTTACGCTGGTCATTCATGACATCGTCAAATTTCAACAGGTTCTTACGAATATCAAAGTTGCGACCTTCAACCTTTTGCTGGGCTTTCTCCAGCGCCCGGTTGATCCAGGGATGGTAAATGGCTTCGCCTTTTTCCAGCCCCAGCTTCTGCAACATGCTGTCCATACGTTCGGAACCAAAAATGCGCATCAGGTCGTCTTCGAGTGACAGGAAGAATTTCGATGCCCCCGGGTCGCCCTGACGGCCTGAACGGCCCCGCAACTGGTTATCGATACGACGCGATTCGTGGCGTTCCGTCCCGATCACAAACAGGCCACCGGCCTCATGGACCCGTTTCTGGTCCGCCGCAACTTCCTCGCGCAGGCGGGCGATACCGGCTTCGCGTTCGGAATCCGCAACATCCACCAGTTCCAGTTCGGCCCGCATTTCAACGTTACCACCCAGCTTGATGTCCGTCCCGCGGCCGGCCATGTTGGTGGCAATCGTGATCATGCCCGGCGCACCGGCCTGGGCCACGATATAGGCTTCACGCTCGTGCTGCTTGGCGTTCAAAATTTCATGCGGAATTTTGCGCTTTTTCAAAAGCGCACTCAGCATTTCCGACTTTTCAATCGACACCGTCCCGACCAGAGCCGGCTGGCCACGATCGTGGCATTCCACCAAAAGATCGGCAATCGCATTCCATTTTTCTTCGGCGGTGCGATAAATCTCGTCGTCATAATCCTTACGGGCAATCGGACGGTGGGTCGGAATTTCAACAACCTTCAGGCCGTAAATTTCCTCAAATTCCTCGGCTTCGGTCATGGCTGTACCGGTCATGCCCGAAAGCTTGGGATAGAGGCGGAAATAATTCTGGAAGGTGATCGAGGCCAGGGTCTGGTTCTCGGCCTGGATCTGCACGCCTTCCTTGGCTTCGACCGCCTGGTGCAGGCCTTCCGACCAGCGCCGGCCGGCCAGCGTGCGGCCGGTGAACTCGTCGACGATCACCACCTCGTTGTTCTGCACCACGTACTGCTGGTCCTTGTGATACAGCGAGTGCGCACGCAGCGCTGCATAGAGATGATGCATCAGCAGGATGTTGGCCGGCTCGTAGAGGCTAGAGCCTTCCGCCAGCATGC
>JBNKVZ010000203.1:0-6680 GCA_050299455.1 Thalassospira sp. | reverse complement strand
CTTTCTTCATAGCCGCTGACTTCATCGCGTTTGATGATCAAAACCCGCCGGTCATTGAACTCGTCAGACCGGGTGCGGCCCTTGACGAACGCCTTCTGTTCGTCATTGAGATTGAAGGGCTCCAGGCTTTCATCATCGATCTTGGAATTGGGAAAGAAGATGAAAACCGCGGTGTTCTCGATAAACGCTTCCGCCTTGCCGCTTTTGACCAGGGCTGCCGGGTCCTGGAAGATCATGCCGACGATGCCGTTGAGCTTGCGATATTCGCGGTACATCTCGGCTGCCAGATCGCAAAAGCCGGGATTGCGCAGCAAATTGGCTGCTTCCTCGATCAGGATGATAAAACCGCGCAAATTGGGTGCGACCGATTTGGCGATGGTTTCGGCAATATGGCCGACAATCGGCGCACCCAGCGACGGGTCTTTCAGCGCCTCGTTCATATTGATGCCAACCATATGCGACTGGCCCAGCATCCCGCCCAGACTGTCATGGGGCGCATTCATGATATGGCTGCGCAGTCCGGCATTGCCCTTGTCGTCCGTCACCCATTGCGAAAAGGCCCGGCGCAGTTCGGAGCGTTTGGCAAAGGCGTAAGGGTAGAGTGCATTAAGCGTGCGGTTGGGCGGATCGATCTGGAAGGCCAGATCAATGGCATGACTTAAGGCATCCTGATCATCAGGGGCGAGGTCTATCCCCGCCATCGCCTTGAGAATGAAATTGATGCGTTCACGGTTGCCCGGATTGTCTTCCCCAACATCAAGCGGATTGAGCGAGAGTTTTTCATAGGATTGATACAGCCCGCCCAGGGCCTCGACCATGAAGCGTGAACCTTCCTTGGAATCGAGAATGAAGGAGCGGATGCGATCAAACTTGGCCGCGCCGCTTAGAAGGTGCATCAGCAGGGTGGATTTACCGCTGCCCGCTGGGGCAAAGACCAGGAAGTTGGCCAGCGTTTTGGCTTTGTTAAAGACATGGAAATTGGCGGCATAGGCCTGGCCGCTGGTGGTGGTAAACCAGCGCAGCGGGGCGGGGCCGAGCGGGCTTTCTGTCAGGCCGGTGGCCGAATGCTGCATCGCCCACAAGGCGGCAATATTCTCGCTGCGCAGTTCGAGCGAAGACATGAATCGCCCGCCCGGGATCAGTTTGGCCCGGGATCGGGCTGGAATGCGGTTAAACCAGCAGACTGGCGCACCACGCACCTGGACATGATAGAGGATCTGGTGACTGGAGAGTTTGCGGGTGATTTTGCGCAGCAGATTGTCGAGTTTGACCGTGCTCTCGGCGCGGGCAATGATCTCGAACTGGGTGGCAAATAAGGTTGCATCCCCCTGATTGATCATGGCAATCAGGGCATCGGTTTCGGCGGCCGCTTCGGCATTGCCAAACAGCGCGCTTTGTTCACCACTGAGGCGGCGCGTGAGATAAAGCAGCGCCTTGTGCTGATCAAAGGGATCGCAGATCTGGCAAATCTCGATCTCGCCATCCAGATTCATGATGTCGTTAATGATCTGACCGGTAACGGTGCCCGGCCATTTGGCCACCGTAATCACCTTTTGCAGTTTCTCGGTCGGGGTGAAGCTTTGGATTACCCCGTTATCCTTGTGAAAGTTCAGATCACTGGCCGGCAGGCCGCCCGAGATGTCATGCGGGATTGGGGCGAGATCATCGCGATATTCCCCACAGACAACACCATTGAGAAAGCCGGTTAGTTCGCAGTTTTGCCCGTCCGGGGTTTTGGTCAGCAGACCAACCCCGTATTTTGCGCCATCGGCATCAATAATGTCGGTGGCTTCATTCAAGGCGGGCATGGCGCTGCCGGTAATCACCAGATACCAGTCGATAAAATAGCTGGAGCGAAACTGCTTTGCTTCGGCGTCACCCACTTCCTGCAAGGGCGCATTGGGCCATGTCGCCCGGGCATTGATCGCCCGTTTGCGCTTGATGCCAAACCAGCGCAGGCTCAGGCCCAATTGCCCCAGCTTGTGAACCAGGATCGAGCGGGCTTGCAGCAGGTTTTCCTGTTCGGCTTCGACCTTGGCATCATAGGACGTGCCGATAAACCGAAACACCCTTGAGAGACTGTTATCCTTGCCGCGTATCGTGGCGGCATCACTTTCGATGCAGTCAAGCTCAAGCTGGTCCTGCAACCAGTCATATTTGACATCACCGAGTAGCAGGCGGCGGCTGGCGGGGACGACAAGGCCCCCGGCCATGGTGGCGACAAGAGAGGTGGCAAGGACGGAAGGCCAGATCATTTCTGTTTCCTCCCGGCATTGAGCAACCGGTTGCCGCGACTGGCCCGCCAGAAGCGGGGCGGCAGCGACAGTTCCCGGTCAAAGTGCATGTTGTCCTTGGTCTTGCGGATGAAGAACATCCAGGCCCCGGCAATGCCCAAAACCATTGTCGGGAGCATCAGCCAGAAGATTTCGAGAAGGACCATCACAACCAGGCCCATCGCCCCGATGACGACACACAGCATCATCAACGGCATCGGCAGACCAAACATGGTCATCTGGTTCTGAATGCGGGTGAGAACGGCGCTGCCGGCTTTCATGATCAGGACCCGCCAAACAAAGCCGCTGAAATTGCCGGACCGGAGGTGACAAGGACACCGCCGAAAACAATCATGCCGGCACGCACCCAGTCCATACGGCCTGTAAATCCAGCCCACACGCCAAGTGACATAACGCCAAGGCCGATGATGATGGTGCCGATTTTACCAACACCGGTCTGGATGTTGTCAAAAAGGCTGGTGATCGGGTCATACCACTCGGACCCGGTTGCCGTGCTTGCCTGGGCGAAGGCGGGATCGCTGATGGTCATAGTGGCCAGAGCCACGATAAAGCACAAAGTCAGGGTGTTTTTTTTAGTCATGTTTTCCTCGGTTTTGATGTGACGTTAATGCGGACTCAAAGGGTCAGGGCGCTGAGCACGCCGATGACAAAGACGACGGCGAGAATGTTGAGCGTGGTCAGGATTTTCTGGGTGCGCAGCAGGCGAGCAAAATTGCCGATGGCGTCTTCCGCCATCTCTGCCGTTTCATTCATGGTCTTGATGCGTTCGCGCACGACATCGCCCAGCGCCTCGGATTTGAAGGCGTCAATGGCGGTCAGGACATCCTTGGTGAAATCCTGTGAGGCATCGCGCAGGGTTTGCGACAGCGCCCGGTTATATCGATCATTGATCCGGCGCTGTTCATCGAGTGACAGACGCAGGATGGTATGAACCAGAAGGATCGGATCATCCTGATCGACCGTGATCTGGTGTTGCTGCCACAGATAGGTGCGCAGCTCCTCGATACTGTCCATTGTCACCGGGGGTGGCGGGGCATCGTCAAGCGGACCGGCCATCACAGCACCGCCTGTTCCAGTGTCGCACCCAGGCTTCGCCAGGTCATTTTCAGGCGCTGGCGCGACATGAGTGGAAATTCAGGATGTGAAGCTGCCTCGTCAAAGGTCAGTCGTGCCCGCATCATTTGTTCGATGTCGTGACCGAAGGTTTCCTTGCGGACTTCGGGCAGACGGATCAGGGCGTGGATGCGATCCCGGTTCTTTTTATAAAGGCCGGAATGCTCGAAACTTTCCACGTCACCCGATTTGTTTTTGTGTTCGATACGCCCGAAATACTCGTTTAACCAGACAACGACAGGAAGATCGGGCACACTTTGCAAAACATGATTTAGGCCCTCCATTGTATCGTTCAGGGCCTGACCGCCGGTCAGTACGGTGTGAAGACGAATTTCATGTCCGGCATCGGCCAGCATTTGCAGGGCTTGAGCTTCAACCATGTAACCCAGCAGGGGCAAAAAGGTTGAAGCGCCATTGTCGATCACGACAATACCGTCCTCGGGACCGGCCATGATCTGTTCGATCAGGGCATCGAAATAACGAGGATTGATTTCGTCGGGACGTTCGCCCAGGCGGATGGTCTCAACCGGAAAAGCCTTGTAACCGGCAAAGGTCTGGTTGATCGGGTCGGTATCAAAACACTGAAGCGGGGTTTCGCGCTTGAGGTAATGTTGTGCAAGAAGGCTGGCGACGAAGGATTTGCCAACCCCGCCTTTCCCCTGAAGGGTGAGATTAATGAGCGCCATTGGCGTTAACTCCATTGGAAATGATAATCTGAAAGCCCAGGGCATGGGCGAGGCGAAACAGGTGAGTTGCTGATAGGTCGATCCGGCCTGCTTCAAAGTCGCGATAGGTGCGTTCGCTCACACCGATGCACTGACCGGCAGCGGTTTGCGTGAGGCCCTTTTGACGGCGGATCTGTCTTAGGCGGGTGTGAACGGCGAGATACTCTGCCTGCCAATGGCTCATTGGACTTCCTCCGCCGGATCGGCGGCGTCCTCGCCATTCCACAAACGGGCAAATTCCGCCTGCTCTTTTGCTTTGAGCGTTGGCAGAACATTGGCATCCGTTATCTCGGCTGAAGGCGCTGTGGCTTTTCTGGTTTGGGAAGTGTGTGCTGTGGCGGAATGACGCGGTGCGATAGATGACAGCCCGGGTTGTTTGCTCTGTGTTCTGTGGGCTGGATTGGTTTGAGCGGCGCGCAACAATTTGACACGGCGGTAGAATGACCGGCGTGAGATTGTAATCCGCTTGGCTGCGGAGAGTTTTTCAAAGATTTTTCGGGTGGAAATACCCTTCTCGATTTCTGCAAGAATTTCATCTTGCAGAGCGAGAATTTCAATTTTTGCCTGTCCCCATTCGGCTGGCATTGTAGACCCCCATCACGTCGTTAACGACTTGACAAGGATCGGAAATGTATGGTCTCAATTCGTCACCGAGAGTATCGAAACTGATATTTCTCGGGGAAAAGAATTGGGTAATCAGGTATGCCCCCGCAACCAAAAACGTCAAACCCTGCCCTTCGGGCGGGGTTTTGTCGTTTTAGGCCGCTGGGTCCATCTTTAACTGATGGTCTTCCTGCGTTAGGAGCCTGTGCTCATAACTTGATGGTTTCGAGGGAACCGTGCACCCAGTGGGTGCGCGTAAGTTCCGAGAAAGGCTGTGAAGAAAGCGCTCCAGTGGAGCGATTTTAAGCCGAAGGTCGAGCACGGCAACGCCGCGCGCAGATTGTGGGCACCTCCTCATATCCATCACAAAGAAGCATCCGGCTCGCCCTTGTGGCGGGCTTTTTTAATGTCTGGTAGGTGGGGCCAGTATGAGTTGCGCTGACTGTTCAAGACAAGCAAAGCATCGCTTTGCGCAGGCTCAGCAAGGGCAAAGCCCGCAGCAAAATCTGGCCCCGCAACCAAAAATATCAACGCCTTAGCTGAGAAATCGGCTAAGGCGTTTTTGCATTTGGAAGCATTTTTGATTAGTCGCTTCGCATTAGAGCGCTTCTTTGCGGAGAAAGACGCTGGCGGGTGCTTTATCTCCAAAGAGATTGTCTTTGCGCTTCCTTTGCCATTTCTCGATGCGCCGAGAGATTTCGCGCTTAACGGTTGGCAAAAAGGCCTGGTAGGTGTTGCTCTCGCATCCAGTGTCTATCGCCCAAAGGTCAAATCGCAAATCGACAATCTTATTCAGCAGTGTTGCAGCTTGCCAGAACTCCAGGGGCGTCTTGGCGCTTTTCATTCGCTCATGCCAACACCGTGCCCAGATATTGCGCTGATATGCTTCTTTAGCAGCATTATAGGCGATCCCGACATAACCTTGCGCGCCCTGAAAGTGTTTCATAACAGAAGTGGCATGGGAGTTCTCATCGCAGAACCCGGCGAGCGTTAGTGCTAGGCACGTATCTACAGGTTGGCCCGTTGCCAGCAGACTGGTGATTGTTTCCTCAACGATTTGGACATTGCCGCTCAAGGTGGCTGTGAATACCTCAATAGCGATGCTGCCATCATCTTGACGTGTGATCAGACGGCGCTGGCAGATGTCTCGAAGTTCTTCATTGTTGGTGTTGCGCCACAGGGCTAGTGATTGTTCCGGTATTTTCCCAACGCCGTAGACGCGATTGATTAGAGGGTTTGCCGTCATGGTCCTTGCCAACAGCTCTTTTGAGCCGGGTGCACTGGGTAGTGAAACTGAGAGATGGGTTGCAACGTGATGGAGGCTACGGAGCTGAGTGTCACTGGCTTGATTCAGTAATTCGATCCAACGCGTCGTTGTGTCTGGCGCTGCTTCTATTAGCGCCTTAATGCCGCTCAGAGTTAGGTCAGACAGTATAAGCTCAGCCTCCGCTTTTGTAAGCGCCTTTGTAAAGTTGTTGAATAGAGTTGCTAGTCGGGATTGACGCTCATCGTACTGTTCTGCTGTTTCATTGGAGCGTTTGATCTGATCTCTAAGGTTTTGTTGAGTGCTTGATGAAGGGGCATTTAGGGAGACAAGGGGGGCAGGGCTTGCAATATCAGGTGTTGGCATTGACATTTCCGGCATATCGGTATCGTGAGTGAAGCCAATCGCCCGGGTAAGTGCGGAATCGACGCGTTTAGCAATTTCACGTGCAGCGTTTTCACCGAGCGTCTGCGCAGCAAATCCGTAATGAGTGACTGCCATTCGATCAAAGGCGCTATTAAGATCGAGAAGTCCTGCTTTGGCAGCTTGCATTATCGCTGACGAACCATGCCATCGTTCGATTGTATATTCACCTATTGGCAGTGTGTGGGCATCCCACCCGCTTATGGCTACAATATTGAGCAATTCGACATTGCCGCTAGCTGCAGCCACCCCAAGGGC
>JBNKVZ010000202.1:0-6698 GCA_050299455.1 Thalassospira sp. | reverse complement strand
GCCCGGTTGGGGTTCTGGTGTGACGGAACCAATTTCCACAAACCCGAAACCCTGATCGAACATCCGGTTGGGGACTTCGGCGTTTTTATCAAACCCTGCGGCCAAACCAATCGGGTTGGCAAATTTGCGCCCGAAAACCTCGCATTCCAGAAGCGGGCTGCTATCGCAAGCTCCGTCGGGTTTGGGCACCAGATTATGCTTTAACGCCCACAGGGCCAACCCGTGCGCACATTCCGGGTCTATCCAGCGAATTACCGGCAAAACAAAAGATTTATACCACCCCACGCGTCTGGCTCCGTCCCTGTGTTTGTTCCTGCCCCTGTTCTTACGCGGGCGAACGGGTTGGGGCAAGTCATGTGTGCATTGCGGCAATCCTGATCCGGGCCTTTTCAAGGCGATTTTAACCGGAAACTCCATCAAAGACGCCTATGCTTCACCATCCTGAACGATGTGACAGCTCCCCGACGGGACAAAACCCATTTCGCAAAAGCAACAAATGGCCAATTGACTTTGGCAATAACCTTTATATCTAGGCAGAAACATCTTTCCCAAAGGAAACCACATGTCATCAACCGATATTCTTTTCAAACCCTTCAAGCTCAAGTCCCTCGAACTTGCCAACCGCATTGTCATGGCCCCCATGACCCGGTCCAAGGCCCCGGCGGGCATTCCGGGCGACGCCAATGCCGCCTATTACAAACGCCGTGCCGAAGGCAAGGTCGGGCTGATCCTGTCGGAAGGCACGGTCATTGACCGCCCGGCATCACGCAATGAAGCCGGTATTCCGTTTTTTCACGGCGAGAGCGCCCTGGCCGGTTGGAAAAACGTGATTGATGCCGTGCACGAGGCGGGCGGTAAAATGGGCCCGCAAATCTGGCATACCGGGTCTGTTGCCGGGATGTCCGGCTGGGAACCCGAGGCCCCGGTTGAAAGCCCGTCCGGCCTGGTTGCCCCGGATAAACCGCGCGGCAAAACCATGAGCGACGAAGACATCGCCGATACCATTGCCGCCTTTGCCCAGGCCGCAGCGGATGCGAAACGCCTGGGTTTTGATGTTGCCGAAATTCACGGTGCACATGGCTATCTGATTGACCAGTTCTTCTGGGCTGGCACCAATCATCGCGATGATCAATATGGTGGCAAAACCATTGCCGAACGGTCACGTTTTGCCGTTGAAATTGTTGCTGCCGTGCGCAAGGCCGTTGGCCCCGACTTTCCGGTCATCATTCGTCTGTCGCAATGGAAACAGCAGGACTATGCCGCCCGTCTTGCCACCAGCCCGGCCGAGATGGAAAGCTGGCTGGCCCCGCTGGCCGATGCCGGGGTGGATATTTTCCATTGCTCGCAACGGCGTTTCTGGGAACCGGAATTCCCCGAAATTGATGGCGAAGACGGCCTTAACTTTGCCGGTTGGGCCAAGAAAATTACCGGCAAAGCCACCATCAGTGTGGGCTCGGTCGGCCTTTCGGGCGATTTCATTGGCTCATTTTCGGGTCAGGAAGTCCGCAATGCCGGGATCGAAAAATTGCTGACCCGCATGGAACGCGATGAATTTGACCTGGTTGCCGTTGGTCGCGCCCTGCTAAGCGACCCGAACTGGGTGCAAAAGGTCCAGGACGGGAATGGCGACAAGGTTGAAACCTTCACCCCTGCGGCCCTGGCCGAACTGGTCTGATCGCTTGCAAACTATGCCGGTAACGGGGAACGTTACCCTGTTACCGGCAAGTACCGGAAAATACCGGCAAGCTTATGGCATCGGCGCTATATCCCGGTTATTTTATCGTCACATTATTTGGATAGTCTGCCTGCTTTGCAACCTGCAAGGAGCGACCATGACAGAAGATGACATTCGCCGCCTGCGCCACAACATCGCCCGTCACCCGGCCTCAACATTCCATTTCCCCGAAATTTACGGCGAGGGCTGGGACGACCTTTATATTGGGAACAGGGTCAAGCTCGGCCATGCCTTTTTGGATGCAGTCAGGGCCGGCAAATTCCCCGATGTGATGGATACCGGCATTAAAAAAGGCGGCGGTCGGGTCTATCAAAAGATAGAAAATCCCTAACCCCACCGCCGGATCACGCGGAATGTATTTTAACGCAAATCTTCGGGCAAAATATGAACGCCGTCTTCATCAAGGCGCACATCATCAACCCGGAACACATCCTGCACCTTCAGCGTGGCATAAAGATGCGGAAACAGGGTGCCGCCACGGGCGGGTTCCCATTTGATGTGCGCTTCCAGCGGGGCCACAGGCACATGCAACAATTTCAAATGATCGCGCCCGGCATAATGCAGCGCCAGCGTTGCCGCCAGTGTCTCATGTGTCGAGAAATGAATGAAGCCATCCGCAATATCATGCGGCGCCCCTTTATACTCGCCCAGCGCAACGGCTTTCGCCCATTCATCGCTGCCAAGTACGCGGTATATGACTTGTTCGTTCATGCGGGAGAATCTAGTCGCTTGCTCTCGTCGCCGCAAGCGTCACGACATAATTTGTATCAGGCCGTATATTCGGCAGACTAAACTGAACGTCAATCAATCTGTACGGGCTTGCAATTGCATATTGGTAGTCACATGAACAAACGGTACGCGCGGGTATTTTTCTTTATTCTGCTGGCTATTTTTATCGGAACGTTTGCGACCCGGTTCTCGCCCGCTTTGCGCCAGGATTTTTTCCAGGGCAGCATCTGGGAAAACGGCTATGCCGTCATCACCAATTGCTTAATTGTGCTGGCCGTTTTTGATTATGCATATGACCGAAACATATTACCCAGAACCGCAATCATCCTGATCATGATAAACACCGTTGGATCTGCGTCTCTTGGTGTCGGCATGGAGTTGTATGAAAACTGGACCCTGACGACCCGAAACGAAGTTCTGGCCATCATCGTTCTGACATCTGTTATTTATGGTTCGATTTTAAGGATCATGTATCGCCTCATTCAGGAACGGGGAACCCAAAAATCGCCTCTCACATAAACCCGACCGGAAAACGAAAATACGAACGAACAGGGGGCAAGGGCGGCATAGCCCCATAAACCATCACCCTGTCTGCTCAACCGGCTGAATTAAAATATCCGCCGGGATATTCCAGTTTGCATGTAAAATACGAATTTGCTTAAGCGAGAGCCCGGCCTTGCGGTTAATGAACTCGGAGGCCCGCGAACGACTGCCAAGCACCCGCCCCAATTCTGCACGTTCGATACCGTTCTGTTCCATATAAAACAGCACGGCTTCAACCGGATCCGGGGATGCTATCGGAAAGTGCTGTTCTTCATATTTATCAACCAGAATACCCAATAACTCCAGTTGATCATGGGCTTCACTACCTTCCTCGGCATCCCACAATTCGCCCATCATTTCCAGGGCTTCTTCATAATCCGCTTCGCTATGAATTGGTTTAATGTTTGGCATTTGTTGCTCCTGCAACCATGTACCTGTTTAAAACTGGTCAATCGTGGCGGCGTCAATCTTGTCGTATTCTGCATGTGTGCCAATAAACTTGATCCACACAATTCCCGCACTTGGCTTGAAACTAACAATCAGGCGATAGTCATTACCGTGGATTTTAAAACGGATGCGTTCGCTATTAATCACTTTCGCAGTTGAAAAATCACTGAGCACATCTTGCGTTGTTGACCAGTTTGCTTTCCTTGTCCTGTCGAACCACGCTTTAAGGGCTTGTTCGGTTTCCGGATGCTTTTGCCAAAAAGCAATCAGGCTGCTTCGCTTGATAATACGCAATCCGTGCCTCCGGCAAACTGCTTGCCAAATTGAAATCTGGCTCGATCACGCAAAAACAATATCACTAGCGCCCCCAAACAACAAGAAGATGTTCCAAAAAACGGAACATCTTCTTGTCAAAACTACAGAACGCTGATTACAGCACCGTCAATTCACGTCGCAAAATTCGACGGAAACAGCGCGCGCTTGGCAACATCGTCCATTTCGGTTTTGAAGCTGTGCGATGCCATCAAATTGCGAACACGTTCCACCGCCGGGCGGGAATTGATGAAATCAAACCAGCGGGCCAGATGCGGGAAACTTTCAAGCGGAATGCTTTCGCCCTTCATGATATGGGGCGCCCGATCAATCCAGCCCCACAATGACATGTCGGCAATGGTGTAATCATCCCCCACCACATGATCGCGCCCGGCAAGATGGGTATTAAGCACGCCATAATGACGTTCAATTTCGCGGCGGTAACGATTGATCGCATAGTCATTGGGCTGCGGGGCGGCATGCTGGAAATGCACCGCCTGGCCGGAAAAAGGCCCGACACCGCTGGCAATAAAAAACAGCCAGGACAGCAATTCACCGCGATCTTCATCTTTTCCCAGAAATTTGCCAGTTTTTTCCGCCAGATACAGCAAAATCGCCGAACTGTCGAACACGCGCACTTCTTTGCCGCCCGGCCCGTCCGTATCAACAATCGCGGGTACCTTGCCATTGGGATTGATCTTTAAAAAGGCCTCGCTGTACTGCTCCCCTTTTTTGGTATCAATCGGCAGGGCCTCATATTCAAGGCCGGTTTCTTCCAGGAACAGGGCGACTTTTGCCGGGTTCGGCGTGGGGTGGAAATAGAAACGGATCATCGGAAATGTCTCCTTTCGCCAGCAATGACGTGACGAACAACTTGATTTTTAAAACGATCATTCCATAATGCACCCATTGATGATCAAACGCAAGCCTTGCCGATAAACCTTAAATCTGTCAGGGAAATGACAGTGCCTGATTGCGTCAGGCGTCGGCATGGCAAGTCAAAAGGATGTCCGATGATTGAACTTTATTACTGGCCCACACCCAACGGCCACAAGATCACGATGTTTCTCGAAGAGGCCGGGCTGGATTACGAAATCCATCCGGTAAATATCAGCGCCGGGGACCAGTTTAAGCCCGAATTCCTCGCCTTTTCCCCCAATAACCGCATGCCCGCGATTATTGACCGCGCCCCGGCCGATGGCGGAGAGGCGATTTCGGTTTTTGAATCCGGCGCGATTTTGCAGTATCTGGCCGAAAAGACCGGAAAATTCCTGCCAACGGATGTGCGCGGCCGCAAAACCGTGATGGAATGGCTGTTCTGGCAGATGGGGGGTCTTGGGCCAATGCTGGGCCAGAACCATCATTTCGGCACCTATGCGCCGGAAAAAATCCCCTATGCCATCAATCGTTATGTCAATGAAACCAACCGCCTTTACGGGGTGCTCAACAAGCGCCTTGAGGGTCGGGATTTTATTGCCGATGAATATTCCATTGCCGACATGGCCTGCTATCCCTGGATCGTCCCCTATGAACGCCAGCAGCAGAACCTGGATGATTTCCCCAATCTGAAGCGTTGGTTCACTGCAATTGGCGCACGCAAAGGCACGATTGATGCCTATGAAAAAGGCAAGGCCGACCATTTCACGCCGACCGTGACCGAAGAAAGCAAGAAAATCCTGTTTGGTCAGAATTCCAAAACCGGCCAGAACTGATTTTCCCCAAACCCAAAAAAGACCCGCCCTGCCAATCAAGGACAGGGCGGGTCTTTTACAAGGTTTTGGCGTTCATCATCCACCAACAAGAAACAGCCCCGCAATCAGGGCGGCACATACCAACACACCCGCGGCAATCATAACCACGCCATCCCGCAAAATCATTGCCAGGCCAAAACCGGTCACGGCCAGCATTGGAATGGAAGCGGCAAACGGAAAAGCCTCCAACAAGGGCGTTGGCAGCACCAATAAAAGGCAAATACCCGCGGCAATCCTGACAACATAAGGCGTGAATAAAAGCGACAGGCGTTCATGAAAATGACGGTCAAGCCAGCGGGCAACCGGATAGATCTTTTCCATCGCCTGTTCCAACCGTTTGCCCTGCACGGTTTGCCGCTTTAAAATATCTGGCAACCAGATATGCCCACGCCCCAGCACAATCTGCCCGGCAAACAGGGCCACAATCACCGCCAGAACTGTTGGCATTCCGGGCATCGCCCCTAATGGTGACAGCCCGACCAAACCCGGTATCAGTAAAAACGGGCCATAACTGCGATAGCGCAAAGCCTGCATCATATCCCCCAGCGAAACCGCGCCCTGTTCCCGGCCAATCTCGATCAGACGATCAATAATACCGGTAACCCGGTGGTGGTTTTTGCCGGTTTCTGTGTTTTGCGTCTTTTGCTTTGCGTCATCGCTCATGGAATGGGTCATACCCCCACAACGCCAAATGCTGGCCGGGGTTCCGCAAAAGACCGGCCCGTCGTCACCCTGGGCCAGCCTATACACTATTAACCATCCATGCGCTTGTCACTGCTGCGTTTAACCACCGAAATGCCCAACACCGCCAGAGCCACGCCCCAAATCGGGCTGGTATTAACCAGGGCAGCAATAATCGCCGGGGCCTCCGCCGGGGTCAGCACGATGGCAGCGGCAATCGCCCCCATCATTAAAATCCAGGTCAGGGCAACGGCATAGCCAAAACTGGGCCGCCAGCGCCGCACATAGGCATCGGCCGAGGATATTTCCGCCTGAATGGTTTTATTCACCGCCTTGATCACCGTACTGTCATGCTTTAATTCGGCCCGCATCCGGGCTTCGGCATGGCGGTTGGCCTCGGCCAATTGGGCAGACCCAACATCCCCCTGCCCAACCAGATTTTCCAAATCATGCAGTCCCTTGGCAGTGCTTTTGGCAACCGGGTTGTCAATTGCGTCCAG
>JBNKVZ010000201.1:0-6772 GCA_050299455.1 Thalassospira sp. | reverse complement strand
AAGGCAAGCCCCTGCCTTTGCACATGTCCCGACAATTGGGCGCGAAAAGAATCAGGGCCATCCGCCCAGACAGCGGCACGCGACCGACAATTGGCAGGCGCATCGCTCTGTTGAAACTGACAATCTGCAATCCAGGGCTCGAATTTCGCCATCCAGCTTGCCTTTCTCGGAATTCAACCCGCCTCAAAACAACCATAGCGAGAAAAACGACAATAATAAGACCACATTTTGGCAAAAGCCTGGACCGCACATCGGGACTCGTCGCGATTGACATCCCCAGAAAGACAATGCCGGCCGTTTTTTTGCCTATAAGGTTGTATCAGCACAATTATCAGGACCGACAAAGCCCTGTTATCAGGGTGATTTCGCGAAAGACCCTTTTCGGGGTCTGGACTTTCACCCGGATTTGTGGTGTAACGCCCTCGCACTTCTTATGTGTATCGTGACCCGCGTCACGGTCAACAGATAGCCCACCGCTCGGCGCTCCGACGGTCGGGGTGTCTTGTCACGACAAGCCCTTTAACCACCTTGAGGAGGGTCTGATGTCCATTTGTGGCAAAGACAACCTGCAAACGCGCCGCACTTTGAAGGTCGGGGATGAATCCTTCGACTATTTCAGCCTTAAAGCTGCATCCGAAAAAATCGGCGACGTTTCCAAACTGCCTTTCACGCTGAAGGTCGTTCTTGAAAACCTTCTGCGTTACGAAGACGATTTCACCGTAAAGGCCGACGATGTCAAAGCCGTCGTCGAATGGCTGAAATCGCGTAAAAGCACGCACGAAATCAACTATCGCCCGGCCCGTGTGCTGATGCAGGACTTCACCGGCGTTCCCGCCGTCGTGGACCTTGCCGCCATGCGCGATGCCGTGGTCAATATGGGTGGCGACGCCCAGAAGGTGAACCCGCTTTCACCGGTTGATCTCGTCATTGACCACTCGGTCATGATTGACTTCTTTGGCACCGACGACGCACTCGACAAAAACATGGAAGTCGAGTTTGAACGTAACGGCGAGCGTTACGAATTCCTGCGTTGGGGCCAGAACGCCTTTAACAATTTCCGCATCGTTCCCCCGGGAGCTGGCATTTGCCACCAGGTTAACGTTGAACATCTTGCCAAGGTCGTCTGGACCGGCAAAGACGACGACGGCAAAACCGTGGCCTATCCCGACACCCTGGTCGGTACCGATTCCCACACCACCATGGTGAACGGCCTGGCTGTTCTGGGTTGGGGTGTTGGTGGTCTCGAAGCCGAAGCCGCCATGCTGGGTCAGCCGATTTCCATGCTGATCCCGGAAGTTGTTGGCTTCAAGCTGACCGGTGCCATGAAAGAAGGCATCACCGCAACCGACCTGGTTCTGCGTGTGGTTCAGATGCTGCGTGAAAAAGGTGTTGTTGGCAAATTCGTCGAATTTTACGGCGATGCGCTGGCGCACATGTCCCTGCCGGACCGCGCAACCATCGGCAACATGGCGCCGGAATATGGTGCGACCTGTGGCTTCTTCCCGATTGATGATGAAACCCTGAACTATATGCGTTCGACCGGTCGTTCCGAAGAACAGATCGCCCTGGTTGAAGCCTATGCCAAGGAACAGGGCATGTGGGGCGACCCCGCACATGAAGCGGTTTACACCGATACCCTGGAACTCGACATTTCCACGGTTGAGCCGGCACTGTCCGGGCCGAAACGCCCGCAGGACCGCGTTTTGCTGAAGGATGCCGTTTCGAGCTTCACCAAAACCTTTGCCGACATGGCACCGGGTGTTGATGCCGACCGGACTGTTGATGTCAAAGGCGAAGATTTCGCCATGAAAGACGGTAACGTTGTTATCGCCGCCATCACGTCCTGCACCAATACCTCGAACCCCAGCGTTCTGATCGCGGCCGGCCTTCTGGCCAAAAAAGCCACCGAAAAGGGCCTGCACAGCAAGCCGTGGGTTAAAACCTCGCTGGCACCGGGTTCACTGGTTGTTGCCGACTATCTGGAAAAGGCCGGTCTGCAGGACTACCTTGACCAGCTTGGCTTTAACGTGGCCGGTTTTGGTTGCACCACCTGTATCGGTAACTCCGGCCCGCTCGCCGCTCCGATTGCCGGTGCCATCGAAGACCAGGACATGCTTGTTACCGCTGTTCTGTCGGGTAACCGTAACTTTGAAGGCCGCATCAGCCCGCATGTGAAGGCAAACTATCTTGCCTCGCCGCCGCTGGTGGTTGCCTATGCCCTTGCCGGGAACCTGAAAGTTGACCTGAATAATGACCCGCTGGGTCAGGATCAGGACGGCAATGATGTTTATCTGAAAGACATCTGGCCGACCAACAAGGAAATTGCGGACACCATCGCGGCCTCGATCTCGGCCAAGATGTACAAGGACCGTTACGACAATATCTTTGCCGGTCCGAAACCGTGGCAGGCAATCCAGATCACTGAAGGGGAAACCTATCAGTGGGACAACAAATCAACCTATGTTCAGAACCCGCCCTATTTTGTCGATATGGCTGCTGAACCGGGTGATTTCTCCGACGTCAAGGGCGCACGTCCGCTTCTGATCCTCGGTGACTCTGTCACGACCGACCACATTTCTCCGGCCGGTTCGATCAAGGAAGAAAGCCCGGCTGGCGAATATCTGAAAGCCAATGGCGTTGCTGTTCGTGATTTCAACTCCTACGGCGCACGCCGTGGTAACCATGAAGTCATGATGCGCGGCACCTTTGCCAACATCCGTATCCGTAACGAAATGGCACCGGGCACCGAAGGCGGTATCTCGGTTCATTACCCGTCTGGTGAACAGAACTGGGTTTATGATGTTGCCATGCGTTACCAGGAAGAAGGCACGCCGCTGGTCATCGTCGCTGGTCAGGAATACGGCACCGGTTCCTCGCGTGACTGGGCAGCCAAAGGCACCAATCTTCTGGGTGTGAAGGCCGTTATCGCCGAAAGCTTTGAGCGTATTCACCGCACCAACCTGGTCTGCATGGGCGTTCTGCCGCTGCAGTTCAAAAATGGTGAAGGTCGCAAGTCGCTTAAGCTTGATGGTACCGAAACCTTTGATGTTGTCGGCATCGCCGATGGCATCACCCCGCAGCAGGATGTTACCGTTCGCATCACCCGCAAGGATGGTTCGACCGAAGAAACAACCGCGATGTGCCGCATCGATACCGAAAACGAAGTTCTGTATTTCCAGAATGGCGGTATCTTGCAGTTCGTGCTGCGTAACATGATCAAAGACGCCGCCTGATCCCGGCCCTTCGGGGTTTTCAGGCCAATCGGAAACACTCCGTCAGCGATGCTGGCGGGGTGTTTTTTGGTTTGGAATTGATCTACCTTCTGAACTTTACACCGCAAACCGTTTTAATATTTAAATCTGCTCTTGTTTGCCTTTTGAAACGGGTGACAACAATGTATTTTGCGTCTTATGATTACATCCCTTAAAAAATGAACAGTTACGACAAAATGCAACAATCGCGCGCACCGGTGCGCGTTGGAACCCTAAGCCAGGGAAAAGTCCTGACCTGTGGACCCGATCTTCCACTGGGCGAGGCGATTTCCCTGATGCACCAGCAACGCAGAAGTTCCATCGTCATCACCGATCAGAACCGTCCGCTGGGCGTTTGGACAGAACATGACTGCCTGACAATCAGTGCAAATGACGAAACGGCATTTTTACGCCCGATTTCGGCGTGGATGTCTTCGCCCGTCCGCACAATGTCGGCCCATGCCTCGGTCGAGGCAGCCACCTTTCGCATGCGACGCGACAAGCTGCGCCATCTGATCATTGTGGACGATGCCGAATGCCTGGTCGGGATCATCAGCCAAAGCGACCTGATCCGTGTGCCCGGTGCCATTCATCCGCTGCGCGAACGCAATGTGGCCTCTATCGTGCGGCGTAACACCGTGTGCATGCCCGGCGACACGCCGATTGATCAACTGCAAACCGCCATGCGGGAAAGCGAATGTGACAGCGCCATCGTTTTCAAACCCGCAAGCGATGTGGAACCGGCTGTGTCGCCTCAACCCGCGGCAGGGGCGAAAGCCCCCAATGTCAACCATGACATTGGCATTGTAACCGAACGCGACATTGTCGGTTATCTGGCCCGGCGCGGTAACTCGGCCTGCGCCTGGGAAATTGCCAGCCGGCCTGTGCGCCAGATCCCCGATTCGACCAGCCTGCAAGATGCCCGCCAGATCATGATTGATCAGCAGATCCGCCATCTGGCCGTGACAGACCCGCAACATAAAATTCCGGGCATTCTTTCTTTTAACGACCTTCTCGAATCGATTGAGCATGATTATCTGCAACACATGCACAATGCGATGGAAGATCGCGATACGGCCCTGGCCCGGGCCCAAAAGGCCCTGCATCTTAGCCGCAAAATCATTGAAAGTTCGCCCGATGGCATCATCATTGTTGATGATCAGGGAAAGATCGAAGACGTAAACCCGTCCTTTACCCGTGTCACCGGCTATAGCCGGACCGAGGCCATTGGCAGCAGACCCAATATTTTGCAATCCGGCCGCCATGACCGCGCCTTTTACGAGGATATGTGGCAAAGCATCACCCGTGCCGGGCGCTGGCAGGGCGAGATATGGAACCGGCGCAAATCGGGTGAAATATACCCGGAATGGCTGTCCATCATCGCCATTCGCGACGAAGAAGGCCGGGTTTTGCAATATGCCGGTATTTTTTCCGATATTACCGACCGCAAACAAACCAGCGAAGATATTCGCCGCCTGTCCCATTATGACGAACTGACCGGTTTTCCCAACCGGCGGCGCTTCCTTGATGTGCTGGGGCGCACCCTGAATGAACGGCGCGGCAGCAAGGACAATGTCGCGGTGCTGCTGATCGACATCGATAATTTTCAGCGCATCAACAACACCTTGGGTCATAGCGTCGGGGATGATGTGCTGGTTGATTATGCCGGTCGCCTTAACCGGGCCTTGCCGACCGGGGCATTACTGGCCCGCATGGGGGCCGATGATTTTGCCATTCTCCTGCCCCAGACGCATGAAAATGACTCGCTTGAAACCATCGCCCAGGATTTGATGGAAGTGTTTAACCAGCCCCATTTCTCGGCCAATGGGACGGAACTGTTTATCACGGCCAGCATGGGCATCACGCTTTATCCCCGCGATGGCAATGACACCACCATGTTGCTGCGCAATGCCGAAATTGCCATGCTGCGGGCAAAAGGCCACGGTCGTAACCGGTTCAACCATTATAACCGGTCCATGAACACCGTGAGCCGCGATACCCTGGCGTTGGAAAGCGATTTGCGCCATGCCGTCGAACGGCGTGAATTTTACCTTGCCTATCAACCGCAATTCTTTGCAAAAACCGGCCAATTGTCCGGCTTTGAGGCCCTGATCCGCTGGCGTCATCCCACACATGGCGTCATCGGCCCCGATAAATTCATCCCGCTGGCCGAAGAAATCGGCATGATTGATGAAATCGGCCTGTGGGTGCTCCGCACCGCCTGCACACAGACCGTGCACTGGCGTCAAAAGGGGCTGCATAATATCACGATGGCGGTCAATGCCTCGCTTCAGCAGTTTAACAGCCCCATCGAGTTTGGCGACCTTGTGGCCTCGGTCTTGAATGAGACCGGGCTTGCCGGGGACCGGCTGGAAATAGAAATTACCGAAAGCCTGTTCATGCAGGATATCGAAGATACCTGCCGCAAATTGCAGCGTATCAGCGATCTTGGCGTCAAAATCGCGCTGGATGATTTTGGCACCGGCTTTTCCAGCCTGAGCTATCTGCGCCACGTCCCCTTTGACGTACTGAAAATTGACCGCAGTTTTGTCAACGATATCGGCAAGGGCATTGGTGGCAGCGAATTGGTCCGCACCATCATCAATATGGCGCATAACCTGGGCAAAAGCTGCATTGCCGAGGGGGTTGAAAACACATCCCAGGAACTGTTCCTGCGAGATCACGGCTGCGATTTCCTGCAGGGATTTTTACGCGGCCGCCCCGTTCCTGCCCACGAGATCGAACAGACCTTTGCCGACCTTTTCAGCCAGCCCCGTAAAGAGGCGAGTTATAACTCCGCATAAGGGCAAAGCGCTTTATATCCACCAACGAAAAAGGCGGAAACGGCATCCCGTTTCCGCCTTCATTTTATCCTGTGCGATAAGGATAAAGCCGAAATTTTAGCTGATCAATCCACGGATCAGGATAAAGGCAATCGCCGCCGGGGCGACGAACTTCACCAACAGACCCCAAAGATTGATCCAGGCCGGAACCTTGCCACTATGCGAGGCGATATCAGCCTTGGCAGCCCCCCAGATGACCCAGCCGACAAACAGCGAAATGAACAGGCCGCCAATGGGCAAAAGCAGTTTCGATGAAATGAAATCCATCAAATCAAAGAAGGTCAGCCCAAAGAACGTGGTGTCCTTCATGATGCCCATCGACAGAGATGACGGAATGCCCAGGACAAAAATGATCAGCCCCATGATGATCGACGCCATCTTGCGGCTGACACCACGGTCATCGACAAAATAGGCCACGACCACTTCGAGAATCGACACCGACGAGGTCAGCGCGGCAATGGCCAGAAGCAGGAAGAACAGGAAGGCGAAAACTTCACCAAACGGCATCTGGGCAAACACGGCCGGCAGGGTAATAAAGGTCAGGCCCGGGCCTGCTGCCGGGTCAAAGCCAAAGGCAAACACAGCCGGCAAAATCAGCAGACCAGCAAGACAAGCCATAACGGGTCCCACGGATAAAGTGCCAAGGGGGTTGCCGCCGGTGCCACACAAACAGCCACC
>JBNKVZ010000200.1:0-6829 GCA_050299455.1 Thalassospira sp. | reverse complement strand
AGCCCATCCGTTTTACCAATGATGAAAAGTAAGACGTATTCCCCCGAAACCCCCATCAAGGAACCAAATTCATGCAGTTTGACCGATTTGATATAGAGGGACCGCTGCTTTTTGTCCCTAATCAGCACCGTGATCCGCGCGGCATTTTCGCCGAAACCTTTCGCGAGGATGAATTTGCCGCTGCCATTGGCAATACCACGCTGGTGCAGGAAAACCAGTCAATCAGTGGCCCGGTTAATACCATTCGTGGCCTGCATTTTCAGGTGAACCCGCATGCCCAGGGCAAACTGGTGCGCGTCACACATGGGGCCATTCTGGATGTGGCGGTGGATATCCGGCCTGACAGCCCAACCTTTGGTCAACATATCCGGATCGAGCTTTCCGATCAGAACTGGTATCAGCTGTGGGTGCCGCCAGGATTTGCCCATGGGTTCCGCACCCTGGTGCCCGATACCACCGTGGTTTACAAGGTTAGCGATTATTACAGCCCGGAACATGACCGTGGCATCGCCTGGGACGACCCGGACCTGGCGATTGATTGGCAATTGGGCCGCATGGTGCCGATGGTTTCGAACAAAGATGACAATCATCCATCTTTTTCTGACTGGAAAAGGGGCCGTGAAAGCCAGGGTTTTTTGATGGATGAAGTCGCCATCCCGCAGCACCCGCCACTCCCGGCCGAGATGTGGGATTATCAGCCCATGCAAGCATCCTGAGCAACCTTGCGAGGTGGCTGGGCTGGCACCACTGAAGTTTGCGCGGCACCGTTTGCCAATCAGGCGGCAAGGGCGGCAATGATCTGGTCTTTGCTTAGCGTGCCAATGCGTTGCCGGTTGTGATTGACCACATTCATACCTGCGGGGCAGGCAATGGCGATGGGCAAAATGTCTTCCAGGCGCATGTCGGCTTCAATGTCCGGCCAGTCGCCCGATCCGGGCTGTTGGGCAGGGTCGTTAAGGGGGCGCATCAGGGTTTTGGCCCGCAATACGCGGGACCGGTTCACATCGCGGGTAAAGGCGCGCACATAATCATCCGCTGGCTTCATGACGATTTCTTCGGGCCGTCCCACCTGTATCAGCGCACCATCTTTCAAAATTGCAATCCGGTCGCCCAGTTTCAGGGCTTCGTCCAGGTCATGGGTAATGAAAACAATGGTTTTGTGAAGCTCGCCTTGCAGCTTCATCAATTCATCTTGCATGTCTGTCCGGATTAACGGGTCGAGGGCGGAAAAGGCCTCGTCCATCAGTAAAACTTCGGGGTTTGTCGTTAGGGCACGGGCAAGGCCGACACGTTGCTGCATACCGCCCGAAAGTTCATCGGGAAAGCTGTCTTCATATCCGGCAAGGCCTACCCGGGCGATCCATTTGCGCGCGGCATTCTGGCGTTTTTGCCGGTCGGTTTTTTGAATTTTCAGGCCATACGCAACGTTATCAAGCACATTACAATGGGGCAGCAGCCCAAAGCGTTGAAAAACCATGCCCAACTTTGCCCGGCGAAAGGCATTCAGCCGGTCCGTTGTCATATCGAGGATATTTTCACCGCCAAACAGGATTTGCCCCGCAGTGGGGTCAATCAGCCGGTTTAAATGCCGGATCAGGGTGGATTTGCCCGACCCCGACAGGCCCATCACCACAAATGTCTCGCCCTGTTCAATCGATAGCGACACATTTTGCAACCCCACGGTATGGCCGGTTTTGGCAAGGATCTCGTCCTTGTTTTTGCCCTGTCGCGCCATGGTCAGCGCCTTTTGCGGATGCGGGCCGAAGATTTTGTAAATATTGCGAATGTCGATATAGCTCATGCCCCGTCTCCTGCCTTGCTGCTGTGGCGGGGTTTTTGACCATAGGATTGACCAATGCGGTCAAACACCACGGCCAGCAACACAATCGCGATACCGGCCTCAACCCCTTGTCCGACATCCAGGCGCTGAATGCCGGTTAAAACCTGTTCACCCAGCCCGCGCGCGCCAATCATGGAGGCAATCACCACCATTGAAATTGACATCATGGTGGTTTGGTTAATGCCCGCCATGATGTTGGGCAGGGCAAGCGGAAGCTGCACCCCCCATAAAATTTGCGCCCGGCTGGCGCCAAAGGAGCGTGATGCTTCCAGCACTTCCTTATCGACCAGGCGAATGCCCAAATCGGTGAGCCGGATGACGGGTGGGGCGGCATAAATCACGGTTGCCAGAATGGCCGGCACCTTGCCCAAGCCAAACAGCATCAGGGCCGGGATCAGGTAAACAAAGCTTGGCATGGTTTGCATCATATCAAGCAGCGGGACCATCACAGCGCGCAGCTTGTTTGACAGGGCCATGCCAATACCGACGGGAATGCCAATAATCACCGAAAGACCGGTGGCAATGATCATCAGGGCCAGGGTTTGCATGGCCTTGTCCCACAGGCCCAGCGTGCCAATGGCGAACATCGCCAGCGCCAGGCCCAATGTGGTTTTCCAACTGCGGCTGGCATGAAAGGCAATGGCAGCAATAATCGCAATCATCAGCCACCAGGGGGTGGCCCGCAGCAAATGCTCCAGCCAGACCAGAACGGTCAACAGGGTATCGGCAAAGGCTTCAAAGGCATCGCCGTAATTGACGACCAGCCAGTCCACCAGCGCATTGACCGATTTTCCAAGGGGAATGTTCAAACTGTCAGGAAACATAAACCTGTTTTCCGTTTTTTAAGGGCAGGGCACGGGTTTGAATCCTAACAATGATGGATCGATAACTCACTCTTTAATCAGTTTTTCGACGTCAGGACGTGTCAGGAACCGTTTGCCAATGACACAGAACGCCCTGATCAAACACAATGTTCCGCGTAATTAAATTCTGCGGTTAGGGATTGCTGCCGAAATTTTCAAGAAAATTTCCGCCCCTTTCGCGAAATATCTTTGGTTGAATTTTGCCGTCCTCTCCCAACGTTTGACTAAGGAAAGGCGCTGCTTGCCGGTGCCTTACACGGGGCTGTCGATTGATCGGCAATTTGGAGGATGGATATATGACACTTAAAATGAAGATGCTGGCGCTGTTTGTTGTCGCACCGATGACTTTTGTCGGCGCTATGAGCCTGGCAAATGCCAATGAATTTGAAGGGCAATTGCAAGATTATTCCCAGAATGTGAAATCCTGGCTGTCAGACCCGGTTGTGATTGATGCCGTAAAGGCCCAGAACGCAGAAAACGCCAACCTGTCGCAAGCCGACATCGATAATCTCGACAAACAATGGCGTGCTGAAACCTCTGCTACCGACAAGCCGCTGATTGACAAGGTTCTGGCACGGCCATTGTCAAAATTCTTGCGCGACAAGGCCGATGCGGCCCAGGGGCTGATTACGGAAATCTTTGTCATGGATGACAAGGGGCTGAATGTCGGGCAAAGCGATGTCACCAGCGATTATTGGCAGGGTGATGAAGCCAAATGGCAAAAAACCTTCCTGGTGGGGCCGGATGCCATCCATATGAGCGACGTTGAACTTGATGAATCGACCCAGACCTATCAGTCGCAATTGAGCCTGCCGGTGCTTGATAGCGACGGTAAAACCGTGATCGGTGCGGTGACCGTGGGCGTCAATGTTGAATTGCTGGAATAAAAACACCCGATTATGGCCGGTCGTGGCCCCATTAATCAAACAAGATAAAGCGTCCTTCGGGGCAGGGAATGTGGGAAAATGAAAATGGAAAATGGCGCAAAAGATGGCGGATCAGCCATATCGCCGTTTGTCCGCAGTGGATGGTCCATTCGCAGCAAACTGGTATTTGGTGTTGCCGCAACAGTCGTTATTGCTTTTATCGCAACGATCTATGTTGGCATCATTTTTTCAATTGATTCAGCAAAGGCACGCCTGGCGGACAGCAATGCCATTGTCACCTCCTTGATTGCGTCTCAAAATGGTGGGGCGGTCAAATTCAGCAAGGCCGATGCGATCGAAGCCTCTTTTCAAAATCTGATTTCGGATAATCGTGAGTCGCTGTCATCTGTTCTGGCAATGGATGTTAATGGCAAACTGATTGTAAACTTTGCCGGGCCGGGCACAGACCCGGCGTTGGCTGCACAATTGACCGATCTGGGGCAGGCTGCCGTTCAGTCTGCAACACGGCAGGAAACCTGGATCGGTAATTTGCAGGTGATTGCCGAACCGGTCATGTTTGGCAAAAATCAGGATGTTGTGGGCGCACTTGTCATGGCGTGGTCTTTTGCCTCGCTTAAGGCCGAAACAGCGTCAAATGCGATTGATCAAACCGGTATTGCGATTGTGCTGCTGGCGGCCTGCCTGGCGTTTCTGTTTTTGCTGATCCATAAAATCGTCGCATCGCCGCTAAAAGCCATGACCGGTGCGATGACCCAAATTGCCGAAGGCAACCTTGATGTCAGGGTTCCGGCCGGGATGCGGCAGGATGAAATGGGCGAAATGGCGCATGCGCTGAATGTCTTTAAGGAAAATGGCCAGCGCATTGCCCGCCTGCGCGAAGAACGAAAGGAAATGGATGCCCTTAATGCGGCTGAAAATACCCGTCGGCTTGATGAAACGGCGAAATCGTTTAGCGGCACCGTTGGCAGTATTGTCGAGGCGGTTTTAAGTTCAGCCAATGGCTTGTCGGATAATGCCCGCATTCTGGCCTCGGCCACCGATACCTCCCGGCAAAAGACGGACCGGGTCATAAAAAGCGTTGCCGAAGCCTCAAACGGGGTGGAACAGGTTGCGACCGCAGCCGATAGATTGCGCAGTACCCTGCACGAGGTTTCCCAGCAAATGATGCAATCGCGCAGTGCGATTGAGGAAGCGGTCACACAAACCCGCCATACCGACAAGACGGTTGCCAACCTTTCCGAGGAAGCCCGCAAGATTGGGGATGTGGTGGAACTTATTCAGGATATTGCCGCGCAAACCAACCTTTTGGCCCTGAATGCCACCATCGAGGCCGCACGGGCAGGCGATGCCGGCAAGGGATTTGCCGTTGTTGCCAACGAGGTAAAGGCCCTTGCCAACCAGACCGCCCGCGCAACCGAGGAAATCACCAAACAAATTTCGGCGGTGCAAAATATTTCCCAGGATGCCGCAGGCGCCATTGGTCAGATTGGCGAGCGGATCAGCCAGGTGCATGCCGTGTCGTTGAATATTGAAAATGCGGTTGAGGACCAGTCAAATGCCGCGAATGACATTACCTGTACCATCGACCAAACCGGCCATGCCATTACCAATATGAATGATGATATTCGCGACGTGGTCAGTTCCATTCACGAGGCAGGCGAAGCCACCGGCCATGTCCGGCGTTCCTCTGCCGAACTGGAGGAAGAAGCACATAATTTACAGAAAAACGCCAATCTGTTTTTGGAATCCATCCGTAAATAGATTTGTCATTGGACACGAAGCAAACAACCATAAAAGGCCCGCAGCAAAACGCTGCGGGCCTTAAAATTTGCGGCAAAGACATTCATTCCAGCGATAAATGCCCGTCAGCGCGTCAGGAATGGCGGGCAAAGAAGCGGTCAAGTTCGCGTTGTTCTGGCTGCTGCCCGGTGAAAATCTCGACATATTCAGGAATGTGTTGCAGGAGATGAATCAAATGCGAGATATATTTAGGGGTAAAGGTGAGTTCAAAAATGTTGTAAATAATGACAACGTTTTTTTTCTTGAGAAGAAATTGTATGACGGACGAGGGATCAGGTTGCAGAAAGATTACAAGTTCAAGGGTTTTATTGATTAAAGGGGATGGCATGGAAGAATTGATTGAAGTGGTATTGGAGGATGTGCCTTATGGAGATTTATCAAGTGTAGTGATGTATCTTGTAAAAGATTATAAAAACGTAGTGGATGTGCAGTGTAGCGAGCATTTATCAACTCCTTTGAATTGTCAAAATATTGAAGGTGTTGTTGTTGATTTCACTAAAATCGAAGAAGGTGCTGCGTTGATTCTTAGGCTTAATTCATTAGACGTGGCAGGGGAGATGGTTCCGTCTGTTTTGCTTAGGGTTGTTAAATATGAAGAAAAATATGATGTTGATTTTAACTTTCGTGAATCTGACTTGAAGCAGATTGAGAAGTTTTGTTTTATAGAAAAATTAAAAATTTTCATATCTGAGGTGGCAAAAAAATACAAAATACCGAGCTTTTTTTGTGGTGTCGAGCCAGCTTCGGATGAAGATACGAGATATTTTACAGGGCAACATTTGGGGCCGATTAAGTAGTGTTTTTTAATTGAGCGGTGGGTGTAATTATTCCGCTTGAAATTTTATAATTTTTTTTGAAAATTTCCACGGTGCTGGAGAGGTTTATGAGGTTTTTGATGAATCGGATGGGGAAGGCAAGGGAATTTGAAAGTTTTTTCAAGTCACTTGAAGGTTGAGATTGAAAGGGGTGATTTTTATGGTGTCGATTTTATTTATTCGAAAAACGTAAATTAATTATTGATCAGTCGATGGTTGTTGTAAGAGAAGCGAGATTATAAAAATAGATTAGACGAAGGACAGATATGTTGCGTTGATTTCCGGATTTGTCGCTGGTCGTATCAGCGTATCCCAGTTTAAGTGATGTTGTCTGGATATGTTTAAAAAGGAAGAGGAGCCTCTGTCGGAAAAGGTCTGTCACATATTGAATAAACTCTTTTTTGATGTTGACGCCTATTGCGGAGATCCTGTTTTACGTGATGAAGATGATTTGGCTGATGATCAACTTGTGGCATGTGCCTAGATTTCTCTTGAAAAACTTACGGCAAACTAAAAACAACCTGGCATCCGTTTATTTCCGTAACCCGTTGAGCAAGATTTTCCTGAGTTGATCGGCGCGCTTGTTTCTATCAATGTAACAGCGATAAATGCTTGGGAGTGCCT
>JBNKVZ010000199.1:0-6829 GCA_050299455.1 Thalassospira sp. | reverse complement strand
CTATCGGGTCGAACTATGTGAATGATTTTCCAAATGACGGGCGGCTGCAACAGGTTGTGGTGCAGGCCGATGCCCCGGCCCGCATGCATGTTGAAGATGTTTTGCGCCTGAAGGTGCGCAATATTGATGGTGGTATGCTGTCGCTGTCCGAGGTTGTAAAGCCCGTATGGGAAACTGCGCCGCTGCAGATGGAGCGCTATAACGGTTATCCGGCAGCCCGGATATCAGGCTCCGCTGCCTCAGGTGTTTCAAGCGGTGTGGCAATGACCGAGATGGAACGCCTGGCGAAAGACCTTCCAGCAGGGTTTGCCATAGAATGGACAGGGCAATCATTGCAGGAAATACAATCTGCGACGCAGGCACCGATGCTTCTTGCGGCATCCATGCTGATCGTGTTTCTCGTCCTTGCTGCACTTTATGAAAGCTGGTCCATCCCGATGGCGGTGATGCTGGTTGTACCATTGGGGGTGCTGGGGGCGGTACTGGCCGTTCTGGCCCGCGGGATGGAAAATGATGTGTTTTTCAAGGTGGGTTTGATTACCATCATCGGGCTTTCTGCCAAGAACGCGATTTTGCTTGTCGAATATGCCCGGCACCTTCGGAATGAAGGGATGAGCCTTTATCGGGCGGTGCTGCGCGCATCCCGGTTGCGGTTGCGGCCTATCGTGATGACGTCGCTGGCTTTTGTGTTGGGTGTGGTCCCCTTAATGGTCGCACATGGTGCCGGGTCCGAGATTCAAAATGCAATCGGAACTGGCGTATTTGGCGGGATGCTATCGGCGACTTTACTGGCGGTTTTCTTTGTGCCGGTTCTTTATGTTGCTGTTAGCCGATTGACAGTATCGTGGGTGCGCTTGAAGAAGTTCAAGATCAGCCGCATCCGGTCCCCGCGCGCGTGAACATCTGGTGAGATGGAACAATGGATATAAATAATGCTTTGATTCTCATCATTGAGGACGAGCCGGAAATTGCTGAAATCATAGGGACTTACCTGTCACGCGAAGGTTTCCGGGTGGTCACGGCGGGGGATGGTACGGTTGGCCTTGCCCATCATCAGCGCTTGCGGCCGGACCTTGTGGTGCTTGATATCAAGTTGCCCGGACAGGACGGCTATGACGTGCTTGCAACGATACGCCGCAGGGGCGACACGCCGGTTATCATGGTAACTGCCCTGGCAGAGGATCTTGACAAGTTACAGGCGCTGCGCATTGGTGCGGACGATTATGTTGTCAAACCGTTCAACCCGCTGGAGGTGGTGGCCCGTGTGAAGGCGGTCTTGCGGCGCACCATTTCGCGCGATGCCGGGCAAATGGTGCGCGTTGGCCCCTTAACCATTGATCCCGAGGCATATCGCGCCGAAGTCGAAGGCCCGGCAGGATCGGTTGCGCTGGGCCTGACCAGAACCGAATTTCGTATTCTGGCTTATATGGCCCTAAGAACCGGCCGGGTTTTTGAACGATCCGAGTTGGTTGATGCCTGCTTGCCAGAAGGGGAGGCACTGGACCGGACGGTGGACAGTCATGTCAGCAACCTGCGCCGCAAATTGGCCGCTGCCGGTGCCGATGGCTTGCTTGTCGGGGTGCGTGGTGTCGGGTATCGATTGGATAGCACACATGGCCACTAATCTGAATTCCAGCATCGTTCGCGCGATGATTGCGCTGACCCTGCTTGCTTTTGCCATCGTCTATTTCGGTTTGCTGGCTTATTTTTTCTTCATTTATGACTGGCTTTATCCCGAATTTACAGATGACGACATGTTGCGCACTGGCGACATCGTCACGCTGGGTCTGTTGTTGGGAATTGGCCTTTTTAGTGCGTCATTGATGGGGTGGGTTCTTGCACGGCGCATTGCGGACCCTTTGAAATCGGTTGCGGCGGCGGCGCGCAAGGTGGCGCAAGGCGACTTTTCGGCGCGCGCTTCATTAAGCCGCGGAAAATATGGCGAGGCGAGCGACCTTGTCGATGACTTCAATCAGATGGCAGCACGACTGCAGCGGGCAGAAACCGAGTTAAAATATTCCAACTCGGCCATCGCCCATGAATTGCGCACGCCTTTAACCATCTTGCGGGGTAGGCTGCAGGGGTTACTGGATGGCGCCTTTATTCCCAGCCCGGAATTATATGGTCGATTGATCAATCATGTGGATGATCTGTCGGAAATTGTCGAGGAGCTGCGGACTCTCGCACTTAGCAATGCGGGCCAACTGGATTTGCAATATGCGTCCCTGGATCTTGCAAAGGAGGCGGAGGCGGCCGTTGCGTCTCTTGAAGGGCATTTTGGGGCGGCGGGGATTACAGTCACGCGTGATTTGTCTGGTGGTGTTGTAAATGCGGATCGTGGGCGGTTAAGGCAGGCATTCGTTGCCGTTCTTGAAAACTGTTGTCGTTATGCGCCGCAAAGTAAGGTGCATATTGCCACCGGTGCGCACGAGGATTTTGTGTTTTTCCGCTGCATCGATACAGGGCCGGGGCTGCCTGAAGAAAGCCGTGCGCGTGCGTTTGAGCGGTTCTGGCGTGCCGATGAATCGCGCGGGCGCAGTCGCGGTGGGTCCGGCCTGGGATTATCGATTGTCAAGGCCATTGCCAAGGCACATGGCGGTGACGCGTTTATTCTGGATTCCAGCCAATCCGGTCTTGCTGTTGAAATTCGGTTGCCGCGCCAAATGCCGTTAAAAGTCTGATTTTACCGATGCCTGAAAAACGCGATGATGCCGCCGATTACAGCAACCTTGCGGGACGGCATGTCTCCATCCGGCGTGTTCTGTCGCTGATGCTGCCGTATCGCAAGCGCATTATGGCGGCCATATTTCTTATGCTGGTCGCATCGGCGGTTGGTTTGGCCGGGCCTTTCCTGTTGCGCGCGATCATCGACGACGCTTTGCCTGCGCATGACATTAAATTGTTGGGTGGTTTGGTGGCGGGGATGGTTCTTGTTGCCTTGCTATCCGCCGCGATTGGGGCCTGTCAGGTGATCCTGATGTCGCGCATCGGGCAGTCGGTTTTGCATGACTTGCGGGTGCGAATTTATGCCCATCTCCAAAGTCTTTCGCTGCGGTTCTTTACTAAAACGCGTGTGGGCGAGGTCCAGTCGCGCATCGCCAGTGATATTGACGGCTTGCAATCCTTATTGACCGAAACCGCCAATGACCTTGGCCGTTCGCTCAGCGCGGTGGTGATGACGGCAATCGCCATCATGATCCTTGACTGGCGGTTGGCCCTTTTTGTTTTGTGCGTGGTGCCAGGAACCATCCTGATCAGCAATCGCGTCGCCCGTATGCGTGAGGAACTGACATATAAACAGCAGTCCCGCGCGGCAGATATGTCTGCGACGGTGCAGGAAACGCTGTCGACATCCGGTGTCATCCTGACCCGGACGACGGGACGCGGCCCGGACCTTGTCCGACGGTTCAGCCGCATTTCAGGTGATCTGGCAAAGCTTGAAATGAAATCGCATGTCGCGGGTGAATGGCAGTGGTCCTTGATCAGTTTTGCATTGGCTGTTTTGCCGGCACTGACATTGCTGGCGGGGGGGATTGCTTATGCAAACCGACAATCCGGCCTCCATCGGGACGCTGGTTGCGATGATTGCCTTGCAAGAACAGTTTTTATGGCCATTCGAGCAATTGTTGGAAATCGCCCGGGATACCCGCAAAACACGCGCCTTGTTTGCCCGCATTTTTGAGTATCTCGACAAGCCGGTTGAAATTACGGAGCATCCCGACCCGGTTACCATTCAACGTTGCGACATGCGTGGCGATGTGGAACTAAACCAGGTCAGCTTTGCCTATCACCAAGATGGCCCGAATGCCGTGCATGATATAAGCCTGAAAATCCCTGCAGGCAGCAGCCTCGCAATTATCGGGCCGACTGGTTCGGGCAAGACCACGCTTGGCTATCTGTTGGCACGGCTTTACGATGTTGATCGCGGTGCCATCCGGTTTGATGGTGTTGATCTGCGCGATCTGAGTTTTGAAACGCTGTCGGAAATGGTGGGGGTGGTTCCGCAAGAACCCTATTTGTTCCATGCCTCGGTTGCCGAAAATCTGCGTTTTGCCAAGCCTGACGCAACAGAGGCCGAATTGGTCAAAGCCGCGAAAATCGCCCAGATTCATGACCATGTGGCATCGTTGCCCGATGGTTATGATACGCTGGTAGGCGAAGATGGATACCGGTTTTCAGGTGGCGAGAAGCAACGTTTGGTTCTTGCCCGCACGATCCTGCGTGATCCGCCGGTCCTTCTTTTGGATGAAGCCACCAGCGCGCTTGATACACGCACCGAACGCGCCATGAGTCTGGCCCTGAACCAGGCGGCAAAAGGTCGCACAACGATCACCATCGCCCACCGTTTGTCGACCATCCGTCATGCCGACCAGATTGTGGTTATGCAAGCCGGCCGCATTGTCGAGCAAGGTCATCATGACCAACTGGTTGCCCGCAACGGTGCTTATGCCGCGTTCTTGCAAAATGTGTGAACGATAAACCGATCTTTTGTTGTTCAGGCTGTCGGGGCTATGACGCACAAGCGATGTTTCGATGTTCCGAAATGAACCTCGCTGTTTGATGCTTTGCGCGTTGCTGACATTTCGTCGGTTGTTTGAGGGAAATGCCGACAGGGTGTCTGTTGTTGCCGAACGGATGAGAACGTCATCCTGCCCTTTTGCAACGAAAGGGAAGACACATGCGCGGTTCAGATATTCTTGCTGACATGCTGATCGGTTATGGCGTGGAGACCGTCTTTGGTGTTCCCGGTGATACAAACGTGCCGTTTTACGAAGCGCTTCAGGAGCGCGAAGGGAAAATTCGTCATGTGATGGCCCGGGATGAGCGTTCTGCCGGTTTTATGGCCGATGCATATGGCCGTTTTACCGATAAGCCCGGGGTTTTTGAATGCCCGTCGGGTGCCGGGGCGATGTATTCGCTGCCGCCTGTCGCGGAATCCAATGCATCCTCGGTCCCGGTCATTTTGTTGACGATTGATATTCCGCTGCCGGGGGAAGGCAAAGGCGTTCTGACCGAGCTTGATTGTGCCAAATTGTTTGAGCCGGTCACCAAAATGTCGGTTCAGGTCAAGTCGGTGGAAAAACTGCCCGAGATTATTCGTCGCGCATTTCGTGTTGCGACCTCGGGCAAACCAGGGGCTGTGCATCTGCAAATACCCGAGGACATCCTGCGCAATGAAGTGGACCCGGCAAAGGTATCGCTTCATGTTGAGGAGGAATGCAAGACCTTCCCGTCCTTCGCGACCCTGCCTGCGCCGGGCAAACTGGAAGAGCTTCTTGCCCTGCTGAAAAAGGCCGAGAAGCCGTTGATCGTATCGGGCGGTGGGGTGAACCGGGCCTGTGCGGGCAATGCCGTTCTCAGGCTTGCTGAAAAGCTGAATGTTCCGGTTTGCACAACCATGACCGGGCAGGGCACCATCCCGGATGATCATGAACTGGCCGTTGGTGTCATTGGCGATAACGGCTATCACCCCCATGCTAACCGGGCCTTGGAAGAGGCTGATTTTGCCCTGTTTATTGGCTCGCGTATTGGGTCGGTCGTCACCATTGGCTGGACCTTCCCGAAAGTGACACTGAATAAGCGTTTGGCCCAGATTGATATCAATCCGGAAATTATGGCAAACAATTATGAAAACGTGCTGTCGGTCATTGGGGATGCGCAACTTGTTGTCGAGCAACTGGTTAAGATGACCCCGGATGATACAGATGGCAGCGGCCACACGCCGTGGATTGATTATCTTAATGAATTGCGACGCCAATTCTGGGAAGGGGCCGAGCCCTTTTTGAGTGCGGAGGACACGCCGCTGCGCCCCGAGCGCGTGGTGCGCGAGTTTAACAAAGCATTGGAAAAGTCCGGTGAACCGGCCCTGATTTATTCGGATGCCGGCACGCCGACCCCCTATATGACGCGCTTTCTGAAAATTAATGATCCGCGCACACGATTTGCCATTCCGCGTGCTTTTGGCGGGCTGGGTTCGGCCTTGCCGGCCACTGTCGGAGCCTGGTGTGCCGACAAGGAGCGTCGCCCAATCGGCATGTTCGGGGATGGCTCATTCGGGATGACGGTTGGCGAGCTTGAAACCCTTGTTCGTTTGCAGGTGCCCGCCATCCTGTTGCTGTTCAATAACGGTATTTTCGGTTGGATCAAGGGGTTGCACCGTTTGAAAGGGCATAATCAGTGCTTTAGCGTTGATTTCCTGCCCCCGCGTGGTCAGGCGATTGCCGAGGCCTTTGACATGACGGCTTGGACGGCCAAAAGCCCCGCGGAACTGGAAGAGGCCCTTGAAAAGGCATTCGCCCACAAACAGGGGCCGTGCTTCATCGATATCCATGTCGAGTCCCTGGCGGATCGTGTGCCACCGGTTTATTCGTGGCTGACCAAAAAGGGCGAAGATCCGCTTGAGTTGCAAACGAAGCGGGTTCCCTACCTGTAATCGTTTGTGCCACGGCGGATGCCCGGATGACCTTGCGGGTCGGGGCATCCGCCACCTCTCATGCAGCCCGTTTGGGAAGGGCATGGATAGCGGATTCCGACGTTTCGTCGGGAATTACACGTCAAACCGTACATTGTGTCTCTTTTTTCTGACAGTTCGGTAATGAAGAATAAGCAAAACTGGAGGGGCTAGATGGCGCGTCAGGTCATTGTTCTGGGAGCGGGTATTGTTGGCGTTTCAGCTGCATTGGAGCTTCTTGATCGGGGCTATGAAGTAACGCTGATAGATCGCAAGTTTCCTGGCGAGGAAACATCTTATGGCAATGCCGGGGTTTGGACCCGTTCGTCGCTTGTGCCGATCAATAATCCGACCCTGTGGAAGAACCTGCCAAAGTTT
>JBNKVZ010000198.1:0-6997 GCA_050299455.1 Thalassospira sp. | reverse complement strand
TAGGCATTTGCCATTGCGGCATGGCTGTGTTCCTCGATCTCCAACGCACAGGGCCAGCTATTTTCAATGGCATCGCGCAAACGATGCAAGGAGCCAACGCCCGGATTTCCACCCCAGGAAAATACCAGCTTTCGGGCGCAACCCGCGCCGATCAGCTGATCGTAAATCATGTCGGGTGTCATGCGGATCAAGGTCAGATCGCGTTTTTTCTGGCGAATAATCTCGTGCCCGGCGGCATGCGGGATCAGGTGGGTAAAGCCTTCCATCGCCACTATATCCCCATCCTGGAGACAATTGGCGATGGCGTCTTTCAAAGACATGAATTGTGCAACCACAGAAAAATTCTCCCGGGTCAAAAGAAACCGATGGGGCGGCAGACCCGCACGGCGCGCTTACACTTAAGCTTGCGCTTGCGCCCGCCCCCAAACCAAAAAAGAACGCCTTACACGTCGAAGAACACCGTTTCGCGTTCGCCCTGTAAATGAACATCAAATCGGTATTCGAGCCCGGTTGGCGTCTCAAGGCGTTGGGCAATCAGGGTGTCGCGGCGATCCGCGGGGACGGATTGCAAAACCGGGCATTTAGCATTGGCAGTTGCTTCGTCGGCGAAATAAAGCCGGGTGAAGGCATGGGTCAGCATGCCGCGCATGAAAACCGTGACATTGATGAAAGGTGCCTTGGCATCCGCCACACATCCCGGCTTGATGGTTTCGAAAACAAAGCGGTTTTGTCCATCCGTTCCCGTCCCGCTTCGGCCCAGGCCGCGAAAACCGGGATGATCCAGGCTCACCGGCGCGGTGCTATACGCACCTTCATGGTCCGCCTGCCAGATTTCGATCATCGCATCGGAAACCGGAACGCCATGACCATCCAGGACCTGCCCGGTAATGCGAATATGGTCGCCCTTGGCATCCGGCCCGGCAACAATATGGTTGGCAATATCGCTAAAATCATAGCCATATTGGCCCGGCGTCAGACCATAGGCGAAATACGGACCCACGGTTTGTGACGGGGTTTCTCCATATGTCATGGCTTAATCCTCCATCGGGGTGGCAAGACGTCCGCGCAGGACAATGTCAAACTGATAGCCCAGGGCAAAACCTTCTTCGGTTTTTTCGATCGAGAATTTCGAGATCAGGCGGTTTCGCGCGGCTTCGTCCGGTGTGCCCATAAATATCGGATCAAGGGCCAGCAACGGATCACCGGGGAAATACATTTGCGTAACCAGGCGGGTGGCAAAGCCCGGCCCAAACAGCGACAAATGAATATGATTGGGGCGCCAGGCATTAAAATGATTACCCCAAGGATACGCACCCGGTTTGACGGTATAGAAAACATAATTGCCGTTTTCGTCACTCATGCAACGGCCAGACCCCCGGAAATTCGGGTCCAGGGGGGCATCATGCTGATCGACCTTATGGATATACCGCCCGGCAGCATTGGCCTGCCAGACCTCGATCAGGGTATTGGGAACCGGTCGGCCGTCCCCATCCATCACCTTGCCATGCACAACGATGCGTTCGCCAATCGGTTCGCCATTCACCCGGCCATTGCGGGTTAAGTCCCAGTCAAGATCCCGCACGGCGGCATGGGCAAAAACAGGGCCGCTTGCCTCCGATATGCCGCCTGTGATGGGGACGAGCGGCCGGGTGGGCCCCCGCAGGATGGTGGACTTGTAAGCTGGTGCGATATAAGGGGCGTGGCTATTCCAGTCACGCGGTTTAAACCCGCTCATGATTGTGTTTCTCCCTGATCGTGTTTTTTATTATCCAATTCGGCAAAAACCTGTTTGGCAATGCGAAAGGCGGTATTTCCCGCCGGGATACCGGCATATATCGCAACATGCATCAGGGCTTCGCGAATGTCATCCTGGCTGGCACCGGTATTGGCGGTGGCACGCAGGTGCATTGCCAGTTCTTCTTCATGGCCAAGGGCGGCCATCAATGACACGGTAATGATTGAACGTTCACGCTGCGACAATGCCGGGTTGGTCCACAAGGTGCCCCAAACATTTTCGGTAATATATTGCTGAAAAAGTTCATCAAATTCGGTGATATTGGCCGAGGCACGATCAACATGACGGTCGCCAAGAACTGACCGCCGGGTTTTCATCCCGTTTTCAAACCGGTTTTCAGTCAAGGCCATTCTCCCTGATAAAACTGTCAATGATCCGGGCCAACTGATCCGGGGCTTCGATTGGCGGAAGATGGCCGACACCCTCGATCACGGTAAAACCGGCATTCGCAATAAGGTCGGCCATTTTGCCAACCAGATCCGGCGGCGTGGACAAATCAACCGACCCCGCCACACACATCACCGGCAAATCAATTTTCGCTGTATTTTCGGTTAAATTAGCATCGCGAATGGATGCACATGTGCCCGCATATCCCGCAACCGGGCAGCGCACCAGCATGGCATGATACAGGGCCGTCATCGCCGCCTGTTTGGCGCGGTAATCATCAGAAAGCCAGCGCGTGATAACCGCATCGCCAATGGCCGCCATTCCGCCCTTTTCAATGGCGTCAATTCGCGTATTCCAGCCATCGGCATCGCCAATTTTGGGCGCGGTATTACATAAAATCAGGCCAGAGACACGATCTGGCGCACGTGCTGCAATATGCAGGGCAATCATGCCCCCCACCGAAAGACCGCAAATCACCGCCCGGTCAATAAGCAAATGATCCAGCAATGCCAAAAGGTCGCGGGTATGCAGATCGATATCATAGGGCTGATCGCCGATGCCCGACAAACCATGACCGCGTTTGTCATAGGTGATCAAACGGTAAGTTGATGACAAACAGGCGACCACATCATCCCATATGCGCAGGTCCGTTCCCAGCGAGTTTGACAGAACCAGAACCGGCCCGTCCTGTTTACCCTGATCGGCATAATGCAGGTATGTTCCGTTCAGTTCGGCAGCTTTTCGTGTCATATGCGTCCACCTTGAAGTGATGGCATCATCATGACCAAAGAGTTTTGGTTATGTAAAATGAGTATTTGCGCTTTTTTCATAACTATTTAATTATGAATTCATCATCAGATGCACAAAAATGAGGCGCATAATGCTGGATCAACGCATTAAATTCCGTCACTTAACCTGCTTTCTGGAAGTTGCACGCCAACGCAGCGTGGGCAAAGCGGCCGATACGCTTGCCATCACCCAGCCCGCCGTTTCCAAAACCCTCCGCGAACTGGAAGAACATCTTGATGCCCGCCTGTTTGACCGATCAAAGCGCGGTGTTGCCCTAACGGATTATGGCAAAGTCTTTTTGCGCTATGCCGGTGCCAGTGTGACGGCCCTGCGTCAGGGGGTGGACAGTATCAGCCAGGTCCGGGCGCAGGGCGGGCTCACCATTAAAATTGGCGTGCTGCCTACTGTTGCGGCAACCATCGTGCCCGCCGCCTTAAAACGGTTTAAGGCACTGGGCAACAATACCACCATTCGCGTTATTACCGGCCTGAATACCGTTTTGCTGGGGCAATTACGGGTTGGCGAACTTGACCTGGTCATTGGCCGCCTTGCCGAGCCAGAGCAAATGTCCAGCCTGTCCTTTATTCATCTTTATTCCGAACAGATTTCGCTGGTCGTGCGCCCTGGGCACCCTTTGCTGGACGATAAAAGCCCCGATTTAACAAAAATTCGCGATTATACGGTGCTGGTCCCCACCCCCACGGCCATTATTCGATCCGCTGTTGACCGGCTGCTGATTGCACATGGCATCGGCGCGCTTCCTGATCGTATTGAAACCGTCTCGACCACGTTCGGGCGGGCCTTTACCCGTGAAAGTGATGCGGTATGGATTATCTCAAATGGTGTCATTGCAACCGATCTGGCCGAAGGGGTGCTGGTGGAACTGCCTTTTGATACCAGCGACACATTTGGCCCGGTTGGGCTGACCACACGGGTTGATGCCCCCTCCTCGCCGCCGGTGGAAATGCTGATCAATGTTATCCGCGAGGAAACGACCCGGCATCTCGCCACCCACACCCGTTAATCCATAAACATATGGTTATGGATAACAGCCTCAATATCATTATACATAACCGTTACCATGAAACTACAGTTGAATAAATCTTGGGGATAACAGGCCATTATAAGGCGCTAACACATAAAAAACGTTCATCCCTTTCCCCATGAATGAACATGCACGCAAAGCCTGACAAACGAGCCTTGCGGAGATATCAGGAGGAAACATGAATTACGTTACAAAACTGTTTGCGGGGGCAGCGATTGCAACCCTGGCCTCGTTCGGGGCGCAGGCACAAGAAGTCACGCTGACCATTCATCATTTTCTGGGTCCAAAAGCACCGATCCAAAAGGACTTGCTGGAACCCTGGACCCAGAAAATCGAAAAAGAATCTGGTGGGCGGATCAAGTTCGAGATTTTTCCATCCATGTCGATGGGCGGTAAACCGCCAGAGCTGTATCGCCAGGTCCGTGACGGCCTTGCCGACATTGTCTGGACATTGCCAGGTTATACGCCGGGCGTTTTCCCGCATACCGAAGTGTTCGAGCTGCCCGGTGTGCATTTGGGTGATGCCAAGGCAACCAACCTTGCCATCTATGACATGATGGACGAACTGGCCCCGGACCTGAAAGATATTCATCCTTTGCTGGTCCATGTCCATGCCGGACAGGCCATTCACACCACACAAAAAGAAGTTCACACCGTTGCCGATGTGAAGGGCCTTAAACTGCGCACCCCCACCCGCACAGGTAGCTGGGTGATTGAAAGCTGGGGTGCCGAACCGGTCGGCATGCCGGTCCCCGCACTGACACAGGCGATGTCGCTGGGTGTTGTGGATGGGGGGCTGGTCCCGTTTGAGGTTGTCGGGCCGCTAAAGCTTGATGAACTGGTTTCCTATTCCATTGAAGGGGCCGGCAAAAATTCCCGGTTTGGCACCAGTGTTTTCCTGCTGGCGATGAACAAGGATCGCTATGAAAGCCTGCCCGATGATTTGAAAAAGATCCTGGATGACAATACCGGCCGCGACTTTTACGCCCATGCGGGGGATGTCTGGAACAATGTCGAAGAAGCTGGCAAACAGCTGATCCGGGATGGCAAAGGGCAAATTATTGAACTGACCCCGGAACAGAAAAAGACCTTCGATGATGCGTCTTCCGGCGTCATTGACCGCTGGGTTCAGGAAGCCAATGAAGCGGGCATCGATAATGCCGCAGAACTGGTAGAAGAAGCCAAGGCTGCCGTTCTGAAACATACCGACGAATAAAAGACACCAGGAACCATTCAGCCCTGCACGACAGAGATCCTGAATGGTTCCGTTTTTCTTGTCGCAAGGTTAACCTGCACGATGAAACGCCTGCTTTTTCAAGCTGCATCAATCCTGGCCGTATTGGGTGGTATTCTGGCGCTGCTAATCGCCATTGTCACCATCGTCAATGTCGGCGGTTTTGCCATTGATAAAATCGCCCGCCTGTTTGGTGGCAATTTCCCCGCCATTCTAGGATATGAGGATTTTGTCAGTCTGGTTGTCAGTTCGGCAGCCTTGATGATGTTCCCCTATTGCCAGACACGATACGGCCATGTTGCCGTCGATGTGTTCATGAATTTGTTTCCGGCCTGGTTTGGCCGGGTGGTTGATGTTGTCTCGGCCACCCTGATGACGGCCCTTGCCCTGTTCCTGGGCTACATGATGATCCACGGCTTGCTTGAAGTTCGCAGCGACAACGCCATGTCGGCCATTTTGGGTTGGCAGCTTTGGCCGTTTTACGTGCCCGGTATTATTTCCATGTTCCTGTGGGCGCTTGTGTGCATGACCCAGATTTTTGAAAGAAATGCCCATGTCTGAACGCGAATTAATTGGCATTGGCGGGCTGGGTGTTCTGTTTTTTCTGTTGGCCTTGCGCATTCCCGTGGGCTTGGCAATGGTTGGCGTGGGCATTGGCGGGAACTTTGTTCTGAGCATCTTTTTCCCGTTTTTGCGTTTTGAACCCTATTTACAACAATTCAAATCCTTGCTGTGGGGCATTGTTTCCAATTACGAACTGTCGGTCGTGCCGCTTTTTGTGCTGATGGGCTATCTTGCCAGCCAGGCCAATCTGTCGCGCGATCTGTTTCAGGGCGTGAATGCGATTTTAGGCCGCTTTCGCGGTGGTGTTGCGATGGCCGCGATTGGCGCCTGCGCCGGATTTGGCGCTGTCTGCGGGTCGTCCCTTGCCACCGCATCGACAATGGGGCGTGTGGCCCTGCCCGAATTGCGCCGTTTGAATTATGCGCCGCGCCTGGCCACCGGCACGCTGGCGGCCGGCGGCACCCTTGGCATTCTTATTCCGCCATCGGTTGCCCTGGTAATTTATGCCGTCACGGTCGAAGCCTCGATCATTCAAATGTTTCAGGCAGCCCTTATTCCCGGCCTGATCGCGGTTGTCTTTTTTATGCTGGTCATCGCCATTCAGGTACGCCTGAAACCCGAATTGGCCCCCATCCCCGAACCCATGGCCCCGCATGAGCGCAAACAGGCGCTGTTGCGACTGATCCCGGTTATGGCGATTTTTGGGGCCATCATTTTGGGGCTGGGGGCAGGCCTGTTTACCCCGACCCCGGCCGCCGGTGTGGGGGTATTTGCCATTCTGGCCTATGGGATGGTCATGCACTGGCGCGGGAAAGACGGGCTGGATCTGCGCGGGATCAAGCAGGCGCTGCGCGATACATCTGTGACCAGTTCGATGATTTTCTTCATCCTGCTGGGAGCCGAGGTGCTGAAAGGCTTTTTTAGCCGGGCGGGCCTGCCAGCCTTTATGGCCGATGCTGCGGCGCATAGTGGCCTCGACCCGTGGCTGATCATGGTTTTGATGTTGCTGGCCCTGGTGGTTTTGGGCTGCTTTATGGAAAGCCTGTCCATGATTGTGGTGGTGATCCCGTTTTTTTGGCCCGCACTGGTGAATATCAATGGTGGTGATTTTGCCACCGCCGCCACCGCCGCCTATGGCATGGGGGCCGAGGACCTTAAAATATGGTTCGGGATTTTATCGCTT
>JBNKVZ010000197.1:0-7043 GCA_050299455.1 Thalassospira sp. | reverse complement strand
TTGATTGGCATTTGCCGCAAAAACTTCAACTAAAAAAAGATGAAAAGAAAAATGCCGATGTCCTCAGCAGTATGATTAAAAGCGGTTATCTCACCAGATGGGGAGCTGGACCTTAAGAAAATGCAGGCTCGCGCAGATTTGCTAGATTCTGAGATTCAAGTTAAACGCAAAGATGTCGCGTCGGCTACTGTGATTGATGGATACCGTAGTCATGAGATATCGGCGAACGAACTGACATCCCAAATTCGTGATATGAATGAAGCCAATCTTGAAGATATGGATTTGTGTGAAGACATTCAGCTTGCGTTGGCAGAAGTAGAAGATTCGAACGTCAATGATGTGCGTTCTCTTTACGAACAGGTTGGCATTTTCTTTCCTAGTCAGGTTCAAAAGCGGTTTGAGCAAGTCGAGCAGTTTCATCGACAGGTTTCAAAGAATCGGCAAACCCATTTGAAAAAGGAATTGGAAAATGCTCGGAACCGTATTGAACTACGCAGGTCTGAAATTGCTCGTTTGCAACTTGCCCTTTCAGAAAAACTAGCGCTTTTGCGTTCTGGCGTGGCGATTGAGAGATTAAGTCTTCTTCAATCGGAACTTAATGTACTTGAGGTTGAGCATGCTGATTTACAACAACAAATCCCGAAATTTCAGAATGTTTCTAAAGATCAGAAGCGTTTGAAACGTGAAATTGATGATCTTGTTGACTTAATAGAGCAAGATGTAATGGAGCGCTCCGCACCTCGTAAAGCGGCAGTGCAGATTTTTGCAGAGACATCACAAGCCCTCTACGATGACGCCGGCCAGCTTATCATTGGACGATCGCGAGGCATTTCCGGTCTTTCAATAGCAACAGATATTGCAGGCAAAAAGAGCGGCGGTAAAAGTCACATGCAAATTTTTTGCTTTGATTGGTTGCTAGTTGAAATGGCTAAAAAGCAGGATCGTTTTCCGGGGTTTCTGATTCATGACAGTCATATCTTTGATGGCGTGGATGCTCGTCAAATTGCATTGGCATTAAGATTGGCAAAACAGAAATGTGACGAACTTGGCGTACAGTATATAGTGGCAATTAATTCGGATGATTTGCAGAAGGTCAAAGCTGAACTGGATGCAGACTTTTCAGATGATTTCGAGTTAGACGATTTTCTTCTTAAAACCCGGTTATCTGATCAACCAGGTGGTGGATTGTTTGGGGTACAATTTTGAATGGCAGCGCAGCGCTAACCGTTTGTGAATAGCTTGGTTATCGACTGATGCGAGGTGCCACTAGGATGACAAAAGGCCGCCATTAAAATACTGGGCGGCCTTTTTTTTCTTGTATCGTGATGGGCTGAGCATCAGGCCCCGAAAAAACAACGCCCTGCGGCAACCAGCCCCATACCGGCGATCATGGCGACAAACAGGTTGCGGGTGATGATCATGGCAAGCAGGGTGACGCCAGCCCCAATAAGGCCGATCAGTCCGGCAGAAAGGGCGCTGGGCACCCAGACGGAAATCAAAACAGCACCCGGTAAACGCTCCAGCACATGGGCCCAGCGGCCGGTTTGCGGCAGGCGGTCCGCCATTAACAGCCCGCCCAGACGCATGCCATAGGTGACAACCGCCATGCCCAGAATGGTCAGGATGGCCTCGGGGGTGAAAGTTGTGAAATCGGGCATGGTTTATTCTCCGGCACGGGGTGAAAGGCGCGACAGGCGGCGATCATTGGGATTGGGTGTGTAATCCTCGCCCGAGATGCCTGTGGCGGACATGTTTGTGGGTGATGGCGTGATGGTTTCAGGCTGGGGGGATGTCGTGTTATCGCCCTTCCATGTCAGGGCCGAAACCACAACACCCGCACTGGCCCCGGCCAGGATGGACCAGGTGCCGGGTAACAGATAATGGCCGATGATGGAGCCAATGGCCGCCGCGATCCAGGGCAGCAGGTCGGCCCGGCTTTTCCACATGCCAATCGTTAGCGCGGCAAAAATTGCGGTAAAGGCAAAATCAAGCGCATAGACCTTGGGGTCGGGAATACCCCCCGCAAGCATATAGCCAATGGTGTTGCCCGATCCCCAGATCACGGCAAGGAAAAGCCCACCGCCAAGCAAAAAGCCCGGTATCGGCGTTTCCTTTTGCGCCATTGTCATGGCCCAGTTTTCATCCGCCACCATGTGCATGGCACAGATTTTGACCCATAAAGGCCGCCCGCGAAAAACCGGGCGCAATGAAGCCCCGATCAGCACATAACGCAGATTGATGACAAAGGTGGCGATGATGATGGTGAGGGCCGGAATGGTTTCGCGCCATAGATCGACCGAAACAAACTGGGCGGAACCGGCAAAGACCGTCAGGCTCATGAACAGCAATTCACCGAGGCCAAGCCCGCGCTGGGTGGCAAGCACACCCAGAACTGCCCCGAAAATAAAGGTGCTGGGCAGCAGCGGCAGGCAGGCAATCGCCCCGCGCCGGATGGCATCGGTCGTGAAATGTGGTGTGCTGGGCATGGTCGTTTCCGAACGGTTCCTGGTGGCATTTATGATTGGATTCTTTATGCCACTTTTGAGGGGTTCTGATCTTGAACGATATTGCTGTTAGCGGGTGTGGGTAATAAAGGCGCTGGGGCTGACCCCCCACATGGCCTTGAAATGCCGGTTTAAATGGCTTTGATCGGCAAAGCCGGTGGCCGCCGCCGTATCGGCAATGCTGCAGCCGTCAAACAGCATCCGTTTGGCCCGGCGCAGGCGCATATGGTTCAGGTATGTGTGGGGCGGCAGGCCGGTGGCGGCGCGAAATACGCGCAGCAGGTGAAACCGGCTTAACCCGGTTAAGGCTGCCAGGTCTTCCAGCGAAATATTTTCATCCTGGTGGCTGTGCATATAGTCGATGACTTGGCGTATGCGGCGGTCTTCGGCACCAGGGGTAAAGTTATAGGGGGCGGCATCGGCATGGCGCAGGGCGAGGCGGGCCGCGCTATAAAAAAGCTGGGTGTCGCGTTCCAGGTCGCTGGTCAGGGGGCGGGCTTCGGGGGCAAACATGCGATGAAGTTTTTGCAGCAGCAAATGCAATTCGGGATCATGGATCACATGCTGGCTAAAGCTGGGCAGGCCTTTGCTGTTGGGGGAAATTTCGGCCACCAGATCGGCAAAGATTTTCGGATTAATGAACAGCACCTGATAGTGATAGCCGTCCTCGCAGGCGGGGCCCCCATCATGGACCTGCATGGGGTTCATGGCAATCAGCTGGCCGCGCCCGGCAATGTGGCTGGTGCCGCGTGTGGTAAATTTTTCCGCCCCGTTTAACACATTGCCAAAGGCGTAATAGTCATGGCTGTGTTTGGGAAAGGTGAAGCGTTTATAATCCGCTTCAAACAGGTCAATACCCTCTGCCGCGCGCCAGTGACGGGCATGTTCGCGGGGGCGCTGTTTCGCCCGGGAGGGATGGGACAACATATTCATGATGGCACTATAACGCGGAAAACCGATGTCATCTTGTACAATATTGATGCCATACAATCCGGATTTGCAATGTGGGCGGGGTGGGGCATTGGCGAATCGTGCCCGCTTTTTACATTTAGGATCGCTGCGCAAAGTTCCTGATCTTAAGGATGGGTTCATTTGATGCGTTATGTGGTGCCAAAAATGTTCGTTTGATGCTTTTGATGTGATGTTTTTGGTGAAAAACCCGTTGAAACAGGATCTTAATGGAAGTGTTACATTCGCGAAGATGATTTCGCGCTAAGGCAGCAACATGAACGCTTTATTCCCGAACTTTCGGAGCCGTCATGTTGTTTGACCGAATTCGCATTGGCCATCGCATTTACGCCGGGTTTTTGATTTTGGTGGCGATGCTCTTGGGGTTAAGTGCGCTGTCATCCTGGTATTTGTTGGGATTTTCCAGTGACGCGGACCATATCGCCAAACGAACGGAGCTTGTCGGTCTTGCCAATGATTACGCGCTAAAGCTGGAGCGTCTGTCCAATCAGGTGCTGCTTTATGCGCAAACCGTGGACCCGGAAGTTCGCAGTGAAATTGCCACCATTCAGGACAATGCCATTGCCAGCCGCAAGTCGCTGGCCGATGCGTTAATGGCGATTGGCGATGATGGCAAGGCACAGGATTTGAAGGTCTTGGCGGAAAAATATATCGCCACCCTGGAGCCTTTAGTCCTGCGGGCGGAAAATATGACGGCATCGGCCGATACCATTTTGCTGGGTGCGAACCAGATGGGCGGGTCGTCGGCAGCCCTGGTATCGTTTATCAATAAACGTGACCCGGAAATTGCTGAAAAATATGGCGATCCCCTGTCGAAAGCGAATTTGACCGCCATTGTGGCAAATCTGGAATATGCGATTGTCCATACGCCCGCCGCCCTGGAGACCGCGCGCAATGCCACGGCGGCGTTGACCGATTTGCACGAAGAAATCAAATCGGCGATGGGCAAGTTAAAGCGGGCCGATAAAAAGCTGTTTTCCTATGCCACACGCGATAATGACCTGTTAAAGCAGGGGACAAACCAGCTTGAAGGATCGTTTAGCGGTTTTAGCCAGTCGATGAACGATTTTAAGGCCGCCGTGCGTGAAGTGCAGAAGATTACCGGGCAAATCCGAACCGAAGCGATTGCCGGGCAGAACGAACTGGTTGATGTGGTGCATGGCAAATCCCAAAGTTCTGCCATCACCAATATGATTGTTGCGGTGGTGGGTGCGCTGATTGCCATTGTCCTGGCGACAGGCACAGCAACCAGCATTTTGCGCCCGCTGCGCCGGGTCAATGGCGATATGGTGCGCCTTGCCAGCAATGACACCGATATTGACCTTGCCGATATTGGCCGCCGTGATGAATTTGGCGCAATGGCGCGCACGGTGTCTATTTTCCGCGATAATGCCCTGAAAATTGAAACGATGGCCGAAGAACGCATCGAACTTCAACGCCAGGAAGAGGAAAAACGCCGCGCATCCCTGGGCGGGATGGCGGAAACGATTGAAGGTGAGACATCGGGGCTGGTGGAATCGGTTTCACGCCAGGTGAACCGGATGCGCGATGCGGTGGGCGAAGTTGCCGCCGCTGCGGACCGGGTGAACGGCCAAACCGAAGCCGCCACCCTTGCCGCCGAGCAAAGTCGCAACCATGCCCAGTCAATCAACGATACCGCCAGCCGCCTGTCCGGGGCGATTGGCACCATCGCCGGGCGGGTGGAACGCCAGCGCACGATTGCCCAGTCCGCCGTCGAGAGCACCCGCCAGTCTGCCGCCGCGGTTGATGATTTGCGCGAAGTCGCCAGCGGCATTGAGCAGATGGTGGACCTTATTCGCGGCATTGCTTCGCAAACCAATATGCTGGCCTTAAATGCCACCATAGAGGCCGCCCGTGCCGGTGAAGCCGGGCGCGGTTTTGCCGTGGTGGCCGCCGAGGTGAAAAACCTGGCCGGGCAAACGGCCGAAGCCACCGAACAGATTACCAGCCATGTTGGCGCGATGGGCAGTGTGACGGACCGTTGTGTGTCGGCGATGGAAAATGTGGGCAGTACCGTTCATGATATGATGGTGATTTCCGACGAAGTGGCGGGTGACGTTATTGAGCAACGCCGCGCAACCGAGGAAATTACCCTGGCCATTCAGGCCGCCAGTGATGCCGCCAAAAATGCCGGCGAGGCGATTGTCGAAGTGTCGCGTGATATTGACCATACCCGTAATCTGAGTGTGGATTTGACCGGCCATGCCGATGATGTAACCGCCCATGTAAGTGAATTGACCCTGTCGCTTAATCGGGCGGTGCGCGATGCGGCGGAAAAAGACAGCCATAAAAACAACGATCCGATTGTGACCGCAGGCCGCGACATTCGGGTGATGTTTAATGATCAGGGATCGCGCATTGAAACCAGCCTGTTTGATTTGTCGATTGGCGGGCTTTCGGTAACACCGTCGCAAGACTGGGAACGCGGACGCAAGATGGTGGTGGAAATTGACGGGCTGCGCGGTACATATAATGTCGAGGTCATGAGCCGCCGTGGCCTTGAGTCCCCGAAAATGCGCCTGAAATTTACCGACCCGCTGGAACAGCGTGGTGACCTGGTGATGTTTGTCGCCCGCATGTGGCAAAAACACCTGGCGGAAAGTCATGTGATCCATGATCACGATGAAAATCGCCTGCGGGCGGAGGCCGCCAATGACTATTTGGTCGAACCGCAACAAATTGCCGGATAAGTCTGTCGCCTGCCGGTTCGTTTATTATTGATTGCAAAACGGATTTTGCCGGGTAACGCCTTGCGTTGCCCGGTTTTTTATGGCGAAGCATAAAGAATTGGCAAGGGGGCAGGCCGATAATCAGGGGTGTTGCGGCTATACTTTTGGGGACAAGTCCGGTTTTCATCATATCCCGTACGTTTTGATACAATGACGTACAATTTTGCACTCGTACAAATGCCGGGCTGGTGGCACTGTACGTGCGAGAGAGGTTCTAAAACCGGATGATGGCTTTGGATACTTTCATCTCTGTTAAGGGGCGTGCGTGGATTTAAGGGGACGGGGCCGTCAATGTCACGAATGGTAAGGCTGGTTGTAATTTGTGTGGTTGCGCTTGCCATTATGGGGGGGCTGCTGGCCTATCGTGCCGGGAAATTGCCGTTCCTGTCTGCTGACGGGCCGATTATTGTGCAACATAACGGGGCAGCCCCGGCAGTGAAAAAGGGGGCCATGCCCGCCGCCCCACCCTTGCCGGTGATTGCCGAACGCGCCGTTTTAACCCCGGATGACACGGTGGTTGAAGCCGTTGGTACCGGGCGCTCGGCGATTGGGGTGACGCTTTTCCCGCCGGTTGCGGGCGAGGTAAAGGATGTGCTGTTCCATGCCGGGGATAGGGTAAAAACCGGGCAGGTATTGCTGATTTTGGATTCTGCCCGGGAAAAACTGGCGCGCGACCTGGCGGCGGTGCAGGTCCGCGATGCCAAGCAGATGCTGGAACAACGCGTCGCCGATCGCACGGCCGAACTGGAGCGCGCCATGGCCGAACTGCAGGCAGCCAAGGCGGTAGCCGAGGATGCCAACATCTCGAAGACGCGCTTCC
>JBNKVZ010000196.1:0-7047 GCA_050299455.1 Thalassospira sp. | reverse complement strand
CCCTAGTTGTCAGCGCCGCACCCCGTCGGTGGAGGCGGGTTATAGGGGCCTATCGGCAACCTGTAAACACCTTTTTTCATGAAAAATGACGTTTTTTGGTATTTTTCACATTTACCCCCTCCTTTGCAGATCAAAAGACTAATTGCCTTGCAAGTAGTTAGCGCCAAAAGAGAAACAGGCTGTCAAAACCGGTAAAATCCGCAGAGAAATGTTAGAGAAATGTTCTCGCAAAGCCTTTGCCCCCCCTTTCGAGCGCGCGTTCGAAGAAAGTCAGTTCGATAATATCCGGCGCGCCCTTGTGACCTTTGCGCTATCGGGATGCCAGATCAGGTGCGATGAGATCTTCACGGATATCGCACGCTTTTAGCCATGCTGTCCGGCTGGACTGCATAGAGAAGAGATAAGGGTACTCAATATTGGCCAAGATGGTGTTCACCTGACTGCACGATCGAGGCGGCCCCCTAAATCGTCCGGTTTTTGACCTGGATAAAAGACGCCCCCAAGGCACCTTTATTATAATGCCTTCTGATAAAGCTGAAAAACCTGCATCTCATATGCTTTTGCCGCTCAACACAAAGAGGTAATCCTTCGAGATAGCACGCAGCAGAGACGCACCGCGCCTTGATCCTGAAAACCGCGATGTCACATATAGATTTGTCGTGCGGAATCGAGCGATGAGAAGTTGGCCCTGTGACATGCAGCCCCGTGTAACCAAGAATAAGGATGTTTGAATGAAGCTGACATAAAAGATGCGGAATTCAGAGGGTTAAGCCCGCGCCTTTTTCCTGCCACGGTCCCGGGGCAAAGCCCACCCGCCACGCAGGAAGCTTTTCGCCGGGTTTTCAACACTTCTTAAACCATCCTGCTGGCACACTGACTTTAGCAACTAGGCATAGCGTTTTGGGAATTTGGGTTTAAAAACCGCTAGCCATTTTGTATAAGATTTCCGCCGATGTTGCCAATAAGAGCAACTCGTTGGGTACACTGCATTTTTTGAGGACAGGGGAGATCTGCGGCAATGGCCGGAAGACAATTTATATCGTTTGCTGCGCTTGCGGCCATTCTTGGCGGAACGACCGGCTACATTCTTTCTGATTCTCAACCGGGTCATGAAAGCCCGCTTTCTGCCCATGCCGCAGAAACCGAGACCATGCCCAAACCGGTCATGTCACCGAAACAGAAAGTTTCGCAGGTTTCGGACGTCTCTGACGAAATCGCATCGGTACCAGAAACGACACCGGACCTTGAAGGTTCCAATAAAAATTCAGAAATTTCATCGCGGCAGGATACAGTGGTTCTGAAGAAGGGATCGAACCTGATGGCGGTTCTGACCGGGGCTGGCCTTGAACGTTCGGTCGCCTATAATGCCGTTGAAGCCCTGCGCGATGTTTATAATCCGCGCAAATTGCGCGCGGGCCAGGAATTTGACCTGGTTTATGCCAGCGAAGCCAATGGCGAAACCGGCGATCTTCTCGACAGCCTGCGTTTTCAGCCCGATGCCGAAACCATTGTTTCCGTATCACGCACCCAAGATGGATTTAGCGCCTCGACCGACAAGCTTGAACTGAGCAGCAGCCCCAATGTTGCTAGCGGCACCATTGACCAAAGCCTGTTTTTGGCCGCGGAAAAGAATGGCATGCCGATTTCGGTGCTGATGGAAATGATCAAGCTTTATAGCTATGACGTCGATTTCCAACGTGACATCCAGCCGGGCGACAGTTTTGAAGTCATGTATGATGACATGAAAAACGACAAAGGCGAGTTGGTGCGTCATGGCAACATTACCTATGCCAGCATGACCATCCGCGGGAAGAAATATAACCTGTATTCCTATACCGACAGCAAGGGCAACCAGGATTTCTATAATGAAAAAGGGGAATCCTTCCGCCGGGCGCTGATGCGCACCCCGATTAACGGCGCGCGCTTGTCATCGGGCTTTGGCATGCGCAAGCATCCCATTTTGGGATATAGCCGCATGCATAAAGGTGTTGATTTCGCAGCGCCGACCGGCACCCCCATTTTTGCCGCCGGGAATGGTACCGTCGAACGCATTGGCAAAGTCGGGGGCTATGGCAATTATATCCGCCTGCGCCATAACAGCACCTATGAGACCGCTTATGGGCATATGTCGCGTTTTGCCAAGGGCCTGCATACCGGGTCGCGCGTGAAGCAGGGCGACGTGATTGGTTATGTCGGCATGAGCGGCACAGCCACCGGCCCGCACCTGCATTTTGAAATCCTTAAGGCGGCACACCAGGTTAATCCGATCAGTGTGAAAATGCCCAGCGGCCGCACCTTGGCGGGCAAGGAACTGGATCGTTTTCACAACACATCCGAACAGCTGCAAAAGCAATATGCGCAGCTTGCCATTGACGGCGCAAAGGTTGCCAGCGCCGACTAGGCATCTCTTGCCAATTATTGTCCGCACTCCCCCACCCTGTCAGCCCAGCTGGCAGGGTTTCTTTTTGACCGATACATGCAGATGTCAGCACTCCCCAAGACATGCGACAAACCATCATCCCATAAAAAACGGCCGGGTATGGAACCCGGCCGCGTTGATAGGCGCGCTATTTTATCACGAAGAAGGGTCAGGCGGCATCACGCTCGAACTGCAGCTTTGCCAGACGGGCATAAAGCGGGCTGGTCTCAAGCAATTCCTGATGAGAGCCAATGGCAACCAATTGACCATCTTCGACCACGGCAATCCGGTCCGCATGAAGGACGGTTGACAGCCGGTGCGCGATCACCAGGGTCGTGCGGGACTTCATGATGGTTTCCAGCGCCTTTTGCACCACCTGTTCGCTTTCAGCATCAAGCGCGCTTGTCGCCTCGTCCAGCAACAGGATTGACGGATTGCGCAAGATCGCCCGGGCAATGGCAATACGCTGGCGCTGCCCGCCGGACAGGCGCACACCCTTTTCCCCCAGGAAGGTATCAAAGCCATCGGGCAGACGGTCGAGAAACTCACTGGCATGGGCGGCATCGGCGGCGGCACGCACATCCTCGTCGCTGGCATCGGGGCGGCCATAGCGGATATTATCCCAGGCATTGGCGGCGAAAATCACCGGGTCCTGGGCAACAAGACCCAAGCGTTCGCGCACGGCAATCGGATTAGCCTTGCGAATATCGACCCCATCCACCGAAATGGTGCCCGAGGCAGGATCGTAAAAGCGCAACAGCAACTGAAAAACCGTGGTTTTACCAGCACCCGACGGCCCAACCAGTGCCACCGTTTCACCCGCCTTCACATCCAGCGAGAAGCCGGTCAGAGCGGAACGGTCCGGCCGGGCCGGATAATGGAAGGTGATATTTTCGAACGACACATTGCCCTGATGCCGGACAGGCATCGTGGTTGCATTGGCAGGCGCGGCAATTGCCGGGCGGGTATTGAGCAAGGCAATCAGGCGTTCAGCGGCACCAGCTGCGCGCTGCAAGTCGCCAACCACCTCGCTGATCGCCCCGACAGAGCCGGCCACAACAACGGCATAAAAGACAAAAGCCGAAAGTTCGCCTGCTGAGATCGCACCGCTGAGAACATCGTGCCCGCCAATCCAGAGGATGACACCCACGGCACCAAACACCATGATAATGACGATGGCGGTTAACAGGGCGCGCGCTGAAATACGTGAAACCGAAGTTTTAAACGCCCCTTCCACATGGGTCGCAAAACGGCCGGTTTCGATTTCTTCATGCGTGTAGGCCTGAACCGTGCGCAGCGCATTGATCGATTCTTCGGAAAAAGCACTGACATCGGCGATCCGATCCTGGGAGTCGCGCGACAGACGACGCACCTTGCGCCCGTAAAATATGATCGGCACCACCACAAGCGGCACCACCAGCAGGACAAGGGCTGTCAGTTTGGGGCTGGTAATGGCCAGCATCGCCAAGCCGCCGACAAACATCAGGATATTGCGCAGCGCAATCGATACACTGGACCCGATCACCACCTGCAACAGAGAAGTGTCGGTCGTCAGGCGAGACAACACCTCGCCGGTGCGGGTGACTTCAAAGAAGCCGGGGTCCAGACGGATGATGTGAGCATAAACCGCGCGGCGAATATCTGCTACAACGCGCTCGCCAATCCAGGAAACCAGATAATACCGTGAATAGCTGGCAAGCGCCATCAGGATGGTAAAGCCGAACAAGACAAACAGCGCCTGGTCAAGCAGGCCGCCATTTCCATCGGCAAAGCCCTTATCAACCAGGAAACGCAAACCGTTCCCCAACGCAAGCACAGTGCCCGATGCCACAACAAGGGCAAGGCAGGCACCGGCGATCTGTAATTTATAGGGTTTGATAAAAGGCAGGATAGCCCGCAAAGAAGAGAGATCGCGGCTCCGATCTCGATCTTCGAGGCGGGGAGACTTTCGCGGAGAGGTCGCCACGGCAATATTCCAGTTCTGTAATATCGACAGGAAAACGCCAGACCAAGGATTTAGTCCAGCGCGATCTTGTGACCGGTCTTGACGGCAAGATCGGTAGCAAGCTGTTCGTGCAATGTTGTGGCCCCCCGGGTGGAGCGCCAGCTTTCGGTATCCTCGTCATAATCATAATGGCTGGCACCACTCACAGGGGATGACATCCAGATCTGACGATTAAGGGCATGTTTGTTAATAATGAACTGTTCGCCCGAATCGAGTTCGATGGTCAGAATACCGGCTTCGAGGTCAACGTCAATCTTGTCGCCAACGGCATCGTCAATCACGTCAGAGATATTCTCGATGGTCTCGTCTGCAAGGCGATGGAAAAAGGTTTCTTCAAGGGCCACAATCAAACTCCGTCTGTCATGCGGGTGGGCTCTGTGCGCTACCCGTGATCGTTTCGGTCTGCTGGCGCACCATACTATATAAGGGCAGTCACGCAAGTAACCTTCATCAAACAGGGGCGGGAAAATATTCGTTTTGCCATATCTGAGATATTTCCGGTCACAGGGGTTGCGCAAGCCGATTTTTTCCCTTATACACCGCGCTTCAAATTCCGGAGTGATAGGCGATGAAACAAGACATCCATCCCGATTACCATGAAATCACCGTTCAGATGACGGACGGCAGCACCTACACCACCAAGTCGACCTGGGGTAAACCGGGCGACGTCATGAAGCTTGACATCGATCCGAAGAGCCATCCGGCTTGGACTGGTGTTCATCGTCTTCTTGACAGCGGTGGGCAGCTTGCCAAGTTCAAAAAGCGTTTCGCTGGTTTCAATATCGGTAACAACTAAGAACACAAATCGCAATTCTGCGATTTTTGGGATTATCGCCCGCCGCATCAGAACGATGCAGCGGGCGTTTTTCTGTGTATTTGCCCTTTATATATAAATGTTCATCCCTCATATGACTTAATCAGGATATGGTATGAGCAACCTTTTCTTGCCATAATCATACCGGGGACAGAATGATCAAAGCGGCCGACATGAATTCCATGCGGTTTTCGCGGGGGCGCGAGGGATGAACCAGGTGATCACGCGCAAGCAGATCAACTATGAAATCTATATCAAGGACCGGTCCGGGAAGTGGGTGATTCACGCCCATTATAGCGGCGGGCAAAAACAGACCGCCGAAGAAGAAACCTATCAGCTTGAGCGCGAAGCCCATGTCATGGCCGTCAAGCTGATCCGCGAAGTTTATAACAGCGAAACCAACAGCGCAGACGAATATGTCGTCTATCAAACGCGCGACGCGGAAAGCCGGGAAAAAATAGCCGCCGCCCGCGCAGCAAATGCCATTGAAAATGTTGACAAGCCCGCCCCCTCCCGCGACAAGGCCCCTTCAGCCCCCAAACAGAAAAGCTCCCAAAAACGCAAGAAAAAGGATGTCGGCCTTGTTGGCCTGATCCTGAAGTTGATGCTGGCCTTTTGCGGCGCCATTGCCATTGGCCTAGCGGTGATGCTTGGTACGGCGCGGTTGCTGGAATATCTGCCGGGCATGGGGGTTCATCTCAGCCAGGGGGTTTTTGAAAAGGCAAACTTCTTTGCTTTCATTTTGGGGTTTGTCGCCTCTGTGACCCCGATGATGATGGCCTTGACGCGCAATTTTCGCAGCAAGGACAGAAAAAAACCCAAAGACGACAACGATACGGCCGCCGCGCAGCAGCCCATTCCCAACGGCCCCAGTGAAGAACAAATGCGCCAGGCCCGTGCTGCAGCCTTACGCCGCAGCCTGGAAGAGAACCGATCGCTTCTGGATGAAACGCCGGGCGACGATGCCTCTGCCCACAGCGAAGAGAACGATGAGGGGCATACAGATAACGACGCTGCCCCGGAACCCGTGGCACAAACCCCGGCCCTGCAAGCAACCCGCCAGATCATGCGGGATTTTATGGCAGGATCGGTTGTTGCCATTGGCAAGGCGCTGCCAAAACTGGACGCCTATCACAAATTTGGCGTTAATCTGTATGTTGCGGGGGCGTGTGATGCCTGTGCCGAGCGCAACAAACTGCCGCGTGAGCAAGGCCGCAACATCCTGAAAGACTGTGTTTCCGCCCTGGGCGCAAAGGGCAAAATGTCCGACACCTTTTGTGCCAGCCTGGACCAGTATTTGCTGGAACCCAAATATAACGACATGTATGGCGCCGGTCGGGACTCGATGCGGGATTACATCAAGGACGACAAAAGCCTTGCCCGCTCTATCGCCCGCGCCCTGGATATCTGGTCGGAAAAACCGGGATCAGAACCGGCCAAGGGCGGCAAAAAAATCCATGCCCTGATGTTTACCGACATCGTCAATTCCACCCAGTTAACCCAGGAATTGGGCGATGTTGGCGCCCAGGAGATCATTCATACCCATAACGGGATTGTACGGACCGCCTTGCTGAATAATTACGGCAAAGAAGTCAAACATCTGGGCGACGGCATCATGGCGGTGTTTCCATCCTCCAATACGGCGGTGGAAGGCGCACTGGAAATTCAGCGGCAAATGGCACATCACAATGCCCGTGGCGATGGGGAATTTCATATTCGCATTGGCATTAATGCCGGCGAAGCCATTACCGAGGAAAACGACCTGTTTGGCACCGTCGTGCAACTCGCCGCGCGGGTGTGTGCTGCGGC
>JBNKVZ010000195.1:0-7207 GCA_050299455.1 Thalassospira sp. | reverse complement strand
ACTATTGTTGCCGCGATGATTAAATCCGGCAAAACCGACGCAGGCACCCTGAAATTAGGTTACATTATCGACCGGTTGCGGCGCAGGTGCGGGTGCGGGTTTTTTCTCGAGTTTATTGACAATGTCGTTCACCACTTGTCCACCGCCCGTGGCACCAGAGGTAAAACCGGTGACGATATTGGGCGGATCATATTCGCGGTGCTGCTTTTTAAGGGTGCTGTTCTTGGCACCAAAGCTAAAGCGCAGGCCAACCGTGGCGAAACCGCCATTTTCATTGCCCGCCCCGACATTGCCAAACAGCGACAGGGGACTGTCATCCATTGGGCGCCATTCGGCCCCGGCATACATCGCGCGATAATCGCTATAGCCCGAAACGCCGCCATTCAAAAGCAGGTCGTCATTGAGGTAATAGCCAAGCTCCAGGCTGCCATAGCCCGTAGAGCGCGAGAAACCGTTTTGCACGCCCAACGACGCGGAAACGGTATAATCATTCAGATAAAGCTCGGTCTCTGCGCCATTGCGCCACAAATCGCGGCCATCAACACGGACCCACATGCTCGCCAAACCCGCCAAATAGGCATCCGGGTCACGGGTAAAGAAATGCCCGGCAAGGCCGCCGCTATGGGCGGATGAAGAATTGCTGAACCCGGTATCAATCTGCGCACCAAAGGCATGTGCGACAGGAATGCTCACCGTGCCGCCAACGGCCCCGACCCCCTCGCGCCCGACAGAACCGCCCTGAATGTCCATTTTGCCATTCAGCCCCGCAACGGCAGGTTTGCTTTCCTGGGCAAAGCCCTGAGAGGACAGTGCCAGTGAACTTAAAACAAGAACAGACGGCACGATAAATTTTCGCAATCCGCGAAATGTCATTTCAACCCCAAATACTATACTTATTTCCCCAAAAACTATGTTCTTGTCTTGCAAGCGCAGGTGTTTGTCAATGACGCAGCAGTCATACGCAATCCTTGCCCCGCCATCTGACACAATTTAAACGGGCATCACGCCATGCCGCTTCCGCCCGCTGCCAAATGCCTTGCCCGATACATGCCACGATCAACAAGGGGGAGCAGCGGACGGTTTGGGGCCTGAACAAGGCCCCGATTGTCAAACAACCGCGCCTTAATGATCCATCGCCCGGCGCAGGTCGCGCACGGCTTTGGCATCGGTGGCAACGCGGCCTTCCTCGCCAGGTGCAGCGGGGTGCTTGCACGAGGCATGCAATTGTGATGCCCCGGTTTTGGCACGCAAGGTGCGGGCATTGGTGGCGGTAACGCCGCTTCCGGGCAGGATGATGATGCGGCCCGCGGCACGGGCGATCAAATCGGCAATCAGGGTGCAGCCTTGTTCGGCGGTATTTTGCTGGCCCGATGTCAAAATACGGTCAAAGCCCAGCTCAACGGCAGTTTCCAGCGCGGCAAAGGCATCTGGGGTGATATCAAAGGCGCGATGCAGCGTTTTTGCCAGCCCCCCTGCCGCATCGCACAGCAATTTAAGGGCGCCTTCATCCAGACTGCCATCGGGTTTGCAGGCGCCAAAAACCACCCCTTGCGCCCCGGCATCGCGGGCAAGGGCGATTTCGCGGGTCATGGTTTCCAGTTCGGTGGGGCTATAAACGAAATTGCCCGGTCGCGGGCGGATCATGGCAAAACACGGCACCGGAATATCGTGTATCCGCGCCAATGCGCCCGGGCTTGGCGTTAGTCCCCCCACGGCCAGGGCCGCACAATATTCAATCCGGTCAGCGCCGTTTTCGGCGGCAATCAACGCATCTTCAAAACTTTCAACACAGACTTCCAGTGTCATATGACTGATACGGGTCACAGGAATCTCCACTTTTTCGCTCAGGCAGGCAAATCATAAATCATGTAACAGGGCGGCCCCATGCAGGCCGCCATCCGCAAAAAACTGCCCCGGCACCACCAGGGCATGGTCATAACGGCCCAAAACACTGGCCCGGACCGCCGCATCAAGACGCGCAATCAGGCCATGCTCGGCAGCAAGCCCGCCCCCCACCGGGATGATATCCGGGTCCAGCACATTCACCATCAGGCGCAATTGCCCGGCCACCAGATCGACAAAAACATCAATGGTTTTCAGCGCCTTGCCATTGCCCGCCCGCCAGGCATTGGTAATTTCCTGGCTGGATAAATCCTTGCCATGCAGGGCGCTATGCAGGCGTTCCAACCCACGCGCGGCCCCCCACGGGTCCAGGCAGGAAGCCCCGCCACAGCCGCACTGGCGCGCCTTGATGCCGTGGCGCATCAAGGGGCCGGAAATATCGTTACCATGCCCCCATTCGCCGCGTATGCCGCTGCGCCCGCCAATAAAGCGGCCATCCACAACAATGCCACCGCCCACCCCGGTTCCCAGAATAATCGCAAATACCGTGCGGCAGCCCTGCCCCGCGCCCATACGGGCCTCGGCCAGAGCGAAACAATCGGCATCATTTTCCACCCGTACCGGGCGCTGTAAAACGTCGCTTAACCCCGGCCCGATCGGCCAGCCCTTGATCGGCGGCACATTGGCCGAAATCACTGCCCCCGTTTCCGGGTCCAGCCCCCCGGCAAAGCTGATGCCCACAGGGGGCGGAGCCGCATCGCCCTTATCGGCAAAGGCCTGATCGGCATAAATAACCAGATCGCGGATCGCGGCAATAAAACTGTCGCGATCTTCCAGCGGGGTGGCCACCTTTTGCCGGTGCAAAATCGCGCCTGCGGAGTCAAAAACGCCAAATTCTATTTTCGTGCCGCCAATATCAAATGCGTATTTCATTGAACCTTGCCTTGCGATCCCATAATTTCGCCCTTCACACTATGCCTTATCCGGGGGAGCAGACCCTGTCTGACCAAAATACCGCCCGCCTTCGCAAAAACCGCCTGCCCACCTTGCAGGATGTTGCCAACCGTGCCGGTGTGTCGCTGTCGGCGGCATCGCGTGCCCTGTCGCGCGATCAAAAGCCGGTGGCCGCCGAAAAACGCGAACGCGTGCTCGCCGCAGCCAGCGAACTGGGCTACAGCGCCAACCCGCTGGCTCAGGGGTTGTCCACCCGGCAAACCGGGCTGGTCAGTATTATTGTCAATCATATCGGCGATCTTAGTGACCTGGATTTGTTTGATATCCTGATTGGCCGATTACAGGATGTCGGCAAGCAGGCATCAATTGTGCGGTTGGGATCGGTAAGCAGTGCGAGGGACTTTTTGCGGGGCAGCATCAGCTATCATGTCGACGCCGCCCTTATCTTTTCCGATTTTATTGGTCCAAGGCAAGCCCGAGATTTTTTTCGTACCAATCATGTCATCATGTTAAATGGCAGACAGGACAGCCAAAGCCTTTCGGTTCAGCCCGATGACGCCCCGGGCATTCACCAGGCGGTTGAAAATGCCGCCCGCCATCAGGTTAAAACGGCAACGCTGGTTACCGGGCGCGAAAGCTCTGAACTGGAGCAAAAACGCATCGCCCTTTACCGCACTGCACTGGCCAAACACGGCATTGTCGTCCATGAACAGATGCAGGGGGATTATTCCTATGCCGCCGGTGTGGCCGCCGCGCAAAAAATTGGCCCGCATCCCTATCCCGATGCCATTTTCTGCACATCGGACGCGATGGCGATGGGGGTGCTGGATGTGTTGCGTGACCGCGAAGCCGGCATCATTCCGGATCGCATCCGCCTGTACGGGTTTGACAATCTGTCACTGACCGAACTGCACAGCTATCCCATTTCATCCATCGGCTTTGACAAGGGCGATTACGTGGAACAGGTGGTATCGCTGCTGGTGGATCAGGGCCGGGCACGCAAGGGGCAAGGCCATCTTGGTGTGCCGACACGCTTTTTCGCCCGCCATACCGGCTGACAGGTGCTTAACAAGGCAAAACGCCGCCCCGAAGGGCGGCGCATAAGCATTACCAAGGGGCGTTAAGTTTTGGTGGGTTGGCGTCTTCGCCCCACCATTTTTTGTAGCTGGTTTCGTAATCACCCGACGAAATATATTCCGAAACAAACATATCCATCCAGCGCAGGAATTCCGGGTCGCCCTTGCGAACGCCAATCGCAATCGGATCGTTGGAGAACAGGCCCTTCATGGTGACCAGATTATCTTCCTGTGCGGCCAGATAATCGACCAGGGAGCTATCCTCGATCCCGGCATCAACCCGGCGCTGTTTTAACAGCAACACGCCATCGGGCGCGAAATTGTCAGTATAGACCATTTCGGCACCGGGAACACGACGCTTGATAAAGGCTTCGCCGGTTGATCCGCGGCCAACGACAATTTTATGCCCGGCAAGATCATCCAGGCTTTTGATGCCGGAATCCTTTTGCACCACAACACGCAGGCCCGCCCGGTTATAGGGGATGGTGAAATCGATCGATTTCGCCCGTTCCAGCGTCGCCGACAGGTTGCCAATCACCACATCAAGCTGGTCCGACAGCAGCATCGAGACCCGGGCATCCCCGCTGACATCGGTATATTCAACCTTCACACCCAGCTTGTCGGCCAGGCGCTTTGCCAGATCAACATCATAACCCGCCGGGTTGTTCTCGGCGTCGCGAAAGCCAATCGGCTCGCCGCCCAGTGAAACACCAATGCGGATCACACCGCGATCCTTAATGTCTTCGAGCTTGCCGGCATAGGCATGGGACACCGTCCCACCAATCGCGCCCAGGGCCAAAAGCCCGGCCAGCATTAATCCTTTTAACCGCATTTTGAAGCCTCCTGTTTGATCCGTAAATTGTGGTCTGTCAGTCCGCGAGCGTTTCCGCTTCTCGTTGTTCGGGGCTGGCAAGGGTGTCATCCCAGTACCAGTAGCGTATGGTTTCCCGGTTGCGGAAATTGACAACCTTGTGGTTTCCGCTGGCATCGAGCGCATGAATAACCACCCCGTCGAGATAGCCGGTTTCAAGGTCGCGCAATTCATCAACCGCGATTTTAACAGCCTCCTCCAGGGAATAACCCAGCTTCATCGCCAGAACGATGGTGCGCGATGTCCCCGCGCGTATGGTCATTTCCCCGGTATGAGTGCAGGCCGCCGCACCATAACGGCTATCGGCATAAAAACCGGCCCCGACAATCGGGCTATCGCACAACCGGCCAGGATAGTTCCAGGCCCAGCCCGATGTGCTGGTGGCGGCATGAATGCCCTTGTGGCTGTCAATTGTCAGGAAAACGCTGGTATCACGTACCTTTTCCGGGTCAGTGATGGCACTGTTTAGCGGGGCCAGCGGCAGGTCGGGGAATTTGGCCTGCTCCTCAGCGCTTAACATGCCTTGCAGTTTTTCCCACCATACCTTTTTGGAATCGGGAAATAGCGTGGGCTGTGGGGTGAAACCGCTTTCACTAGCGAACCTGCAAGCGCCCTCGCCAACCAGCATTTCATGGTTGAGGTCGCTCATCACCCGGCGGGCCACCGATACGGCATGCACCACCCCGCGCAACGCCCCGACCGATCCGGTCCGGCGTGTCGTGCCATCCATGACACCGGCATCAAATTCCATTTCGCCAATCAGGTTGGGCCAGCCGCCATAGCCAACGCTGCGCACTTTGGGGTCTTCTTCCACCCGGTTAAGCGCGGTTTCCAGGGCATCGAGCCCGTGGCGTCCGGCTTGCAAAATTTCGACGGCTTCGTGAATGCCGGCACCGGCCTCGGAATTGGCAACGATGATCATGGGGGCGTGTCCTTCTGTTCTTTTTGTTATTTGTTGCGCATCTTGGCAAGGAAGCGGGCAATGCGTTCATCGCGATAGCCGCCATCTTCGGCAAAGAAACGGTCGGTCGGCATATCTGCGCGCACCACACCCTCATCAAGGAAAATGATGCGCGATGAAATTTCACGGGCAAAGGCAATTTCGTGGGTGACGAAAATCATGGTCGTACCCGAACGTGCAAGTGCCGCCAGCACATCAAGCACTTCCCCCGTCATTTCCGGGTCCAGGGCCGATGTCACCTCGTCTAGCAGCAAATAACGCGGCTGCATGGCAAGGGCCCGGCAAATGCCAATGCGCTGTTTTTGCCCGCCTGAAAGCTGACCGGGATAGGCATCCGCGCGGTCGGCCAGGCCCACCTGTTTTAGCAGCGCATAGGCTTCGGCTTCTATCTCGGCCTTTTTGCGGCCCAGCACATCCATCGGTGCCAGGGTGATATTGTCCAGCACCGATAAATGCGGATAAAGGTTGAAATGCTGAAACACGGTGGCGCACCGCTTGCGAATTTCACGCAATTCGCGGGGCTTTGACACATCCAGCCCGTCAATCAAAAGCGACCCGCCATTCAGCCCGGCCAACCCATTCATGCAGCGCATCAGCGTGCTTTTGCCCGACCCGCTAGCCCCCAGGATCGACACCACTTCGCCCGGCGCAATGGTCAGGCACACGCCTTTCAGAACTTCGGTATCGCCGAATTTTTTGTGCAGATTGTCTATTTCAATCACGATAAACGCATTCCTTATAATCCGGCCCAGTCCATGTGGCGGCGCAAACGGGTTTCAAGGCGACCACCGGCAGCCGCCAGCAGGCGCGACAGGATGAAATAGGTCACGCCAATGATGGTCCAGACGATAAAGGGCTGCCAGGTGCGCTGGTTCAAAATCTGGCCGACCTTGGTCAGATCAATCACGCCAATCGCCGAAATCAGCGATGTCACCTGCAACTGGTTTACCGCCAGCCCGATCAGGGCGGGCATCGCCACCACCAGCGCCTGCGGGGCGATGATTTTGCGCAAAATGCTGCGTTCGGAATGACCATAGCTGCGCGCGGCATCCAGCTGCCCGCGATCAATGGCATCAATCGCCGAAATGGCGATGACGGCAATAAAGGCGGCTGTATTGCCGGTCAGGGTAAAAATGGCGGCTTCGGCGGGGGTGATGTTAACCTGCAATAAAACCGGCACACCAAAAAACACCAAAAACAGCTGCACCAGCACCGGCGAGTTTTTCAAAAACTCGCTAATGGTCAGCAACAGGGGGGCGGCCACAGGCACCCGGTAAACCCGCACCAGCGCAATGGCAATACCAATGACGGTGCCCAAAATCATCGAGGCGGCAAAAACACCCAGCGAAACGCCCAGCCCCTGCGCCCACAATATCGGATCATGCCAGTTAAAGCCGTGATTGCGCATTATTCAGCCCCCCGCATGAAACGGTTTAAATGCCGGTGCCACAGATTGATCAAAACCGACAGCAGATAGGTCAGCACGCAATAAAACAGCAGCAG
>JBNKVZ010000194.1:0-7322 GCA_050299455.1 Thalassospira sp. | reverse complement strand
CCATTCACGAATGCAAATGGCAGGGCGCATATTTAAGCGCAATCAGGTTCGGGGCTTACCCCACCACCAGCGTGGTCCAGTTTTCGACCTTAAACCGATTCAGCAGCGTCAGGCCCACTTCGCGGTATGCCGAGAGAACAAACTGTTCCTGATGGGCCAGCAGGCCGGACAGAACCACAACACCGTCATCTGACAGGGTATTTGCCAGCTCATAGGCCATTTTGCGCAGCGGGCGGGCCAAAATATTGGCACAAACAATGTCGTAATAGCCGGCATCGCGAATACGGACATCGGCGAAACCATTGGAATGCAGGGCCGTAACCAGACCGCCCACCTTGTTGATTTTGGCGTTTTCCCGCGCGACGCGCACCGAGGGCGCATCGATATCGGCCATCATCACCGGGCAGTTCCAGATTTTGGCGCACGCCATGCCCAAAATGCCCGAACCACAGCCCATATCCAGCGCATTGCGGCGCGGGCCATATTTTGCCAGCCAGTCAATTGCCGCCAGGCAGCCCTTGGTGGTTTGATGCTCGCCCGAGCCAAAAGCCAGCCCGGCATCGACCTGAAGGGCGATTTTGGAAACCGGCAAATCGCCTTCCCAATGCGACCCATGCACATAAAAGCGCCCCACCGAAATCGGTTTGAAGCTGCGCAGATTGTCACTCACCCAGTCTTTGGGTTCGTAACTGCCAAATTCGACCTCCGGCGTTTCCGCCCCCAGGGCCGATGCCATCAGCGACACGGCGGTTTCAACGGCAGGTTTGTCAATTTCGGTGCCGGAAAAACCTTCAACCCGCCAGTCGGTATCGGGCTCGCTTGTCAGTTCGGAATGCGACAGGGCATCGCAATAATCTGACAGGGCCTCGGCAAAGGCGTCAACATGGGGCCCTTTGGCCGTAAAGGAGAAATTATAGCAACGCACAGTTTCGGTCATTTTGCATCTCGTTTGTCGCAGTTGCCCTGATGTGCAACCGGTTTGAAAGTCGCGCCGCTGCGCGCCTGATTAAAATTTCCCCCGGCTTAACCCGGCAGAATAAAACTGTCGACCACCTTTTTGGTCCCGACATCGTCAAAGTGGATTTCCAGCTTGTTGCCATCGACCGAGCGCACAATACCGGCGCCAAACTTGCGATGCCGCACTTTATCGCCAACCTTGTATTTGGACGATCCGGCGCGCGAGGTGAAAACCGCCTCGCCGTCCGGGGCAACATCGATCACGTTTTTACGCACCCGGTCCTGCCAGCCGGAACTGGCAAATTTCCGGTCCGAAAACGTGCTTTTCTGGGATTTATACCCCCCATTATGGTCGCCATCGCCGCCCCAGCTTGGCGGTTTCATCCAGTCATCCGCCCCCCAGGCCCCGGGGGAAACATTGCCCTTGCCCTGTGACAGGCCGGTATCGCTCAGACGTTCGATATGGTCCGACGGCAATTCATCGACAAAGCGCGACGGCAGCGCACTTTGCCACTGGTTATAAATGCGGCGATTGGCAGCATAGGAAACCGTCGCGCGCTTCCGCGCCCGTGTGATTCCCACATAGGCCAGGCGGCGTTCTTCCTCCAGGCCCTTAACCCCGCTTTCATCCATCGCACGCTGATGGGGAAATACGCCTTCTTCCCAGCCGGGCAAAAAGACATAATCAAATTCCAGCCCCTTGGCGGCATGCAGAGTCATGATCGTGACCTTTTCCCGCTCGTCAGACTGGTCATTTTCCATCACCAGCGAAACATGTTCCAGAAACGTCGTCAGATTTTCAAATTCGCCAATTGCGGAAACAAGTTCCTTAAGGTTTTCCAGGCGGCCCGGTGCATCAATTTCCTTCGATGCCCGCCACATATCCGTATATCCGCTTTCATCAAGCACGATTTCCAGAACCTCGACATGGCTTTTTTCCGCCAGCATGGCGCGCCAGCGGTCAAAATCGGCCAGGAAAATCGACAAATCCTTGCGCAATTTCGGCTTTAATTCTTCGGTATCAATCAGTTCACGGGTCGCACGGGGCAGCGAAACCGATTGATCGCGCGAATATTGATGCAGGGTTTGCAAGGCCACCTTGCCGACCCCGCGTTTGGGCACATTTACAATGCGTTCAAAGGCCAGGCTGTCATCTGGCTGGGCGATCAGGCGGATATAAGCCAGGGCATCGCGAATTTCCTGGCGTTCATAAAACCGTGCTCCGCCCACAACGCGATAAGGCACACCCAGCGTGATCAAGCGTTCTTCAAATTCACGGGTTTGAAAACCGGCCCGCACCAGAATGGCAATTTGCGAGGCCCCGATCCCCTTGCCTTGCAGGGTTTCAATATCCTCGCCCACCAGACGCGCTTCGGATTCCCCATCCCACACGCCTTTGACCTGCACCTTGTCGCCGGTATCAATTTCGGTCCAAAGCTCCTTGCCCAAACGGCCGGAATTATGGGCAATCAATTGCGATGCCGCGGCCAGAATATGCGGGGTGGAGCGATAATTCTGTTCCAGGCGCACCACATGGGCGCCGGGAAAATCGGTTTCAAAACGCAGGATGTTGCCGACCTCGGCCCCGCGCCAGCTGTAAATCGCCTGGTCATCATCGCCAACGCAGCAAATATTACGATGAACCATCGCCATCGCGCGCAGCCACAAATATTGCGCCACGTTGGTATCCTGATATTCATCCACCAGAATATAGCGGAAGGTTTGCTGATACTGGCGCAGCACTTCGGGGTGTTTTTGAAAAATCGTCAGGCAATGCAGCAGCAAGTCGCCAAAATCGGCGGCATTAAGAACCGTCAAACGTTCCTGATAAATGCGATAAAGCTTCTGGGCCAGCCCATTGGCAAATTCCAACCCCTCGGTCGCACGATCCGGCGTCAGGCCTTTATCTTTCCACCGTTGAATGATCCCCATCAATTGCTTGGCGGGCCATTTCTTCACGTCGATCTGCTCGGCTTCCATGATCTGCTTTAGCAGGCGGATCTGGTCATCGGTATCCAAAATCGTGAAATTCGATTTCAGACCGACCAATTCCGCATGGCGACGCAACAAACGGGCCGCAAGCGAATGGAAGGTGCCCAGCCACCAGCCTTCAACCGGGCGGCCCAGCGTGGCCGCCACACGTTCCTGCATTTCACGGGCAGCGCGGTTGGTAAAGGTCACGGTTAAAATCTGCTGGGGGTGCAGATATTCCGGCGCACCACTCTTGGTTTCCAGCAAATACGCAAGACGGGTGGTCAAAACGCGCGTTTTGCCCGTTCCCGCCCCGGCCAGCACCAATAACGGCCCGTCCAGTGTGGCAACGGCATCGCGCTGTTCCGCATTCAGCGTGGTCAGGTATCCCGGCGTTGGGGCGTCTTCAAGGCGCATATCCGGGGCAGAGCTGTATTCGTCGATTTCAAAGGGATCATCAGTCATGGCTGCATATATAACACGCGAAACAGACAGGGCCAGTATGGCTTTTGCCAATGTGCAACAAAACAGGAACTTCAAATAAAGGTTTCATGCCCCCAAACCCGATAGAGCCTTCAGCCCCGGTCGTTTTTTTTCGGACATGGCAAAGCTAAAACAATTTTGGCGGCGCATCGCCGCGTTCTTCGCCGTGAAGCTCCAGCAAGGCGCGATTTTAAGCCATCATGGCGTCCTTTTCATGGACAAAGCCAATCATCAACCGGTCTTCGGTATTAGAAACCACCGGCAAATGTTCCTCGCCGGTTTGTTCCATCTGGCGAATGGCATGTTCAATGCTGTCTTCGCGGCACAGGGCCGGCGGTTTGGCCCGGGCAAGCTTGATGGCGGTAACATCATCGCCAATATTGGGGTCAAAGGCCGCATGGCGCAAATCAGCCAGCGTAATGGTACCCAAAAGTTTGCCCGCATCATCAAGCACAAACAATTCGCTATAGGGCGCATTGATCAGCTTTTCGCGCAGGCGGCTTATCGGCTCATCCGGCCGGACAGTTACAAATTGCCGCGACATCACCTCGCCAACCTTTAGGCTGCGCAACAGATGGACTTCGCGCCCCCCGCGATGGCTTAACCCGCGCTGGCGCAACTGCCAGCCAAAAAACGACCCACCCTGGGCATGATCGGCAATCATGGAGGCAATGACCGATGCCACCATCACCGCAATCGTCAGTTCGTAATCGCCGGTCAGTTCAAACACGATCAGCGTTGTCGAAATTGGCGCGCCCAGCATGGCCGCGGCCATCGCCCCCATGCCCACCAGCGTATAAGCCCCGTGACCGGAGGATAAATGCGGCAATAATGCCGTGGCCGTCAGGCCAAAGGCCCCGCCCAGCATCGCCCCTAAAAACAGGGCCGGGCTGAACACGCCACCGCCAAAACCAAAGGCCAGGCACAAAACAACCAAGACCGATTTGACCACCAGAAGCTGGCTTAACAAGGACCAGGAATAAACCTCGTAGAGGGCGTCATTCATTGCGCCATAGCCCACGCCAACCACCTGCGGATAGCCCACCGCCATCACACCAACAGCCAGGCCCGCCAATGCCGGACGCCCCCAAACCGGAATGCGCGCGGCACGAACAAATTGCTGGGTAAACCCGACAGAGCGCACAACCAGCACACTCAACACCCCGGCACAAATCCCCAACAGGGCAAAGGCGGGAAATTCCAGAAAAGATGCAATTTCATGGGCTGGTATCAGAAAGGCAACATCGTGCCCGAAATATAACCGGGTTAAAATGGTGCCGCTGACCGATGCCAGCACGATGGGGGCAAAGGCCGTCAGGGCATAATGCCCAAGGGCGACTTCATGGGCAAAAAGGGCCCCTGCCAACGGCGCATTAAAGGATGCCGCCACTGCGGACGCCACACCACAGCCCAAAAGGGTGCGTGCAGCACTTCGGCGCAAATGCAAAACCCGTGTCAGCCACGACCCGATGGTGGCCCCCATATGCACAACCGGCCCTTCACGGCCCAACGATGCCCCGCATCCCAGCGAGGCAACATTGACAAGGGCGGCCTTGAGGCCGCTTCGCGCCGACATGCGCCCGTCATGAAAAGCCGCCGCATCAATGACATCCGCCACCCCGAGAGAGCGGCGTTCGGGCATAAAATAATAAACAAAAAGGCCAATCAGAAGCCCGCCCAATGTGGGCACCAGGATCAAATGCCAGGACGGCAGGGTTTCCAGGAAATAATGCACCGCTTCGTCAGACGAGCCATAGCCCAGCTTTTGAATCAGCAAAAGCCCTTCGCGAAAGACAATCGCCATTGCCCCGACCAGGGTGCCCACCACCAGCGCCAAAATGGACAGGACAAGTTGCTCGCCCTTCATCAGGCGACGCAAGCCCGCAAAAACATGCAGATTTCGCAGCGATTTTTTGGCCAAAATACCCCCTGCCCCCAAAATGCAGCTATTGTGATGTTTCACACCCGTTACGAGTATATCGCATTGCCCCTCTACTACCGTCAATTTATCTGTCAGCAGAGTTTTTAACGACAGGCCAGATTGGGCCATTTTTCACCAAAATGACGCCCATCTGTGCAACATCGGGATGACAGCCTTAAAAAACGTCATTGATCTTTAGCTGTTCAATGTCCCATTCTTACAATCAAATCAGGTGCATATTAGATGCACCACAACTTTGTTTCAGGACTTTCATTTAATGACCAGCAGTCAATCGACGGGCAAATCCTTGTCCCGCCCCATACCGCCTTTTGCCGAATTTGTCGCCTTGATGGCTTTGACAATGGGCATGGTTGCGCTTTCCATTGACAATCTGTTACCGGCCTTTGGCCCCATCGCACAGGATTATGCCCTGTCAGATGCCAATGAAATCCAGCTTCTGGTTTTCATTTTCATGATCGGCTTTTCGCTGATGCAAATTGTCTATGGCCCGCTGGCCGACGTGTATGGCCGCAAAATAACGCTGATGCTGGGGCTGTTCATTTATACCATCGGCACTTTGATGTCGTTTTTTGCCGACACCTTCGACCATTTGCTGATCGCCCGCTTCGTGCAGGGCCTCGGGGCTGCGGCCCCGCGCATTCTGACGCTGACCATCATTCGCGACTGCTTCGAGGGGCGCGAGATGGCGCGCGTCATGTCGCTGGTGATCATGGTGTTTATTATTGTTCCGGTCTTTGCCCCGGCCAGCGGCGGACTGATCCTGTCCTTTGGCAGCTGGCATCTGATTTTCGGGTTCATGCTGCTGTTGGTTGTGGTTTTGGTGGTCTGGTACAAATTACGCATGCCAGAAACCCTGCATCCCGAATACCGGCACAAACTTTCGTTCCGCCGGATCATGCGGGACTTCCGCTTTACTGCAACCACCCGCCAGACACTGGGATATGGCACGGCCGTGGGTTTGTGTTTTGGCTGCCTGATGTCCTATATCGGGTCCGCCGAACAAATTTTTGATTCCTCGATTTACAAGCTGGGCGACTGGTTTCCGCTGGTCTTTGGCCTGATTGCCGCCGCCATGAGTGTCTCTTCCTTGCTCAATGCGCGGCTGGTGCGCAAAATCGGGATGCACAAATTATCGCATTTTGGCCTGTGCGTTTTTATCGTCATGGGGGCGATCAATCTGGCAATTGCCCTGGCCTTTGACGGCGTACCGCCACTTTGGATGTTTGGCCTTGGCCTGACGATTGCGCATTTTGCCTTCATGCTGACCATGCCGAACTTCAATTCCCTGGCGATGGAACCGCTTGGCGCCATTGCCGGCACGGCATCTTCGCTGATCGGTTTTTATACCACCCTGATCGGCGTTCTATGCGGTGCCATTGTTGGGCAAAACTTCAATGGCACGGTTATTCCGCTTGTCACCGGCTACCTGGCCCTGGGTGTCGTCTGCCTGATCATTGTGCTGATCACGGAAAAAGGCCGCCTGTTTCGGCCAACGCATTGAGAGGCTGAATAAAGTTCCGAAAATGATACAAAAAAGCCGGAGACCTGGTGAAAGGGCTCCGGCTTTTGTGCTTTTTAACGCGGATCGTAATTCAGGTTCGGGGCAAGCCAACGTTCGGCAATGGCGAAATCCATGCCTTTGCGTTTGGCGTAATCCTCGACCTGGTCGCGTTCGATTTTGCCAAGGCCGAAATATTTGGCATCCGGGTTGGCAAAATAAAAGCCACTCACCGATGCCGTTGGTGTCATGGCAAAGCTTTCGGTCAGTGACACGCCCGTATTTTTTTCCGCCTCCAGCAACTGCCACAAAGTGCCCTTTTCGGTATGGTCCGGGCAGGCCGGATAACCCGGTGCCGGGCGAATACCCTGATACTTTTCGGCAATCAGGTCATCATTGGACAGGTTTTCATCGCTGGCATAGCCCCACAATTCGCGACGGACCTTTTCGTGCATGGTTTCGGCAAAGGCT
>JBNKVZ010000193.1:0-7347 GCA_050299455.1 Thalassospira sp. | reverse complement strand
GGCGTAAATCACCCGGTCGGTTTCGGCAAATTGCCGGCCTAACAACCCCACTGTTTGCACCGCACGCGCCGCCGTTGAACACCATATCAGGTCGGGCATCAGGCCTTCGCGCAGCAAAAAACGGCCCATAACAGGGGCCGCCTGCGCGCCGCGCTGGTTCAGTTCGCGGTCATGGTCCGCCCGGGCCGGATCGGCCCAGCTTGATTTGGCATGACGCAACAACAACAAAGTCTTCATGAACATTTGGCCGGTTTATGATGGATCAATGTTTTATGGCACAGACATGCCATAAGGTGAGCTTCGGCACCACGTAAAAAACTGACATATAATTGTAGGATTACAGGGACGGTTTATTGACTATTCTGCCGCGTCGAATCTATCAGACCATCATTGGTACATTTGCTTTTTCTGGGTTACAAATTGCAGTTTAACAAACAGTTATCGTATACTCGCTGGCAAGATAGATGGTGGCGTTTTAATTCCAATACCATATGGCTCATGGCAGGAGGCTTTGCGTGAAACACGCTGCGGCAATTCAATCAAGTGCAATCACTATTGATTCGGAAAAACGCTTTATCAATCGCGAACTTTCCTGGCTTGCCTTTAATGGTCGCGTGCTTGAAGAAGCCCAGAATCAAAACCACCCGCTGCTTGAACGACTGCGTTTTCTGTCCATTTCGGCCAGCAATCTTGACGAATTTTACATGGTGCGTGTCGCGGGCCTGGTGGGTCAGGTGCGCGCCGGCATGACCAATATCAGCCAGGATGGCCTAAGCCCGTCCGAGCAGCTACGCGCCATCACCTATGATGCCAACCAATTATTGCAAGATCAGCAACGCATTTGGCAGCAATTGCGCGGCGATATGCAACATAAGGGCATTTCCGTCATCGCGCCGGACGATTTGACCCAGACTGACCGCAAATGGCTGGATGGCTATTTCATGCGGGAAATTTTCCCCACCCTTACCCCGCTTGCCATTGACCCGTCCCACCCCTTCCCGTTCATTCCCAATCTGGGATTTGCCATTGTCATGCAGTTGTTTGACCCGTCAGATGGGCACAATATGCGCGGGCTGATCCCGATGCCGCCGAAAATAGGCCGTTTCCTGCGCCTGCCCGGCCGCACCGAACGGTATTTGCCGCTGGAACATGCGGTATTGATGTATCTTGATAAGCTGTTCCCCGGCTTTGACCTGATCGAACATGGCCTGTTTCGTGTCATTCGCGATTCGGATGTCGAAATCGAGGAAGAAGCCGAAGACCTGGTGCGCGTGTTCAAAACCGCCCTGAAACGCCGCCGTCGTGGCAGCATCATCCGGCTGAAGGTCAATGCCTCGATCCCGGAAGACCTGTTGAACTTCGTCATCGACGAATTAAGCGTCGCGCCCGAACAGGTGGTGAAGGTTGATGGCCTTCTTGGGGTGGTTGATGTCAAACAGCTGATCGATTCTGACCTGCATCACGACCTGCTGTTCCCGCCCTATGCCGCGCGCTACCCCGAGCGGGTACGCGACTTTGGCGGTGACTGTTTTGCCGCTATCAGCAAAAAGGACCTGGTGGTTCATCACCCGTTTGAAGATTTCGACGTGGTGGTGCAGTTCCTGTTGCAGGCCGCCCGCGACCCCGAAGTGGTTGCGATCAAACAAACACTCTATCGCACCTCGGAAAACAGCCCGATCGTCAAGGCGCTGATTGCCGCCGCCGAAGCCGGAAAATCGGTTACGGCGATGGTCGAGCTTAAAGCCCGCTTTGACGAAGAAGCCAATCTGCGCTGGGCCGCCGACCTGGAACGTGCGGGGTGCCAGGTGGTTTATGGCTTCCTGGAATGGAAGACCCATGCCAAAATTTCACTGGTGGTACGGCGTGAAACCCACGGCCTGCGGACCTATTGCCATTTTGGTACCGGCAACTATCACCCGATCACGGCCAAATTCTATACCGACATTTCCTTCTTTTCGTGTGACCCGGCCCTGGGCCGCGATGCCGGCAGCATTTTTAATTTCATGACCGGCTATGCCACACCGCGCTCGCTTGAAAAAATCGCCATTGCGCCGCACACCATGCGACCCAGCCTGGTGGCCAATATCGAAAAGGAAATTGAAAACGCCGAAGCGGGCAAACCCTGCGGTGTGTGGGCAAAAATGAACAGCCTGGTGGACCCGGTTGTCATTGATGCGCTGTATCGTGCCTCCCAGGCTGGTGTGCCGGTTGATCTGGTTGTGCGCGGTATTTGCTGTTTGCGTCCGGGTGTTCCGGGCCTGTCGGAAAATATTCGTGTGAAGTCCATTGTCGGGCGTTTTCTGGAACATTCGCGTATTGTGGTTTTTGCCAATGGCGCAAAACTGCCCTCGCGCAAGGCAAAGGCGTTCATTTCCTCGGCGGACTGGATGCCGCGTAACCTCAATCGCCGTGTGGAATGTCTTGTTCCCATCGAGAACCCCACTTGCCATCGCCAAATCATCGAACAAATCATGATTGCGAACTTCAAAGACACCGCCCAAAGCTGGTATCTACAGCCGGACGGGTCTTATGAACGCTGCGAGGCAGAAAAGGATGCGTTTTCGGCACATAACTATTTCATGACCAACCCGTCCCTTTCCGGCCGGGGCAGCGCCCTTGACGAAGACAATATGTCGTCTGTGCCGGTGCTGGTCCTCGACGAATAAATAACCAGGTATTTTCAGCCATATGCTTACCGATCACCGGGTCTCAAAGCGCATTGCCATCATCGATGTCGGGTCAAACTCTGTTCGACTTGTCGTCTTTGATGGTCAAACGCGCGCACCTGCCCCGATTTTCAACGAAAAGGTCATGTGCGGCCTTGGCCGTGACCCGGATGGATCGGGGAAACTCAATCCCGAAGGGGTTGAAATGGCCATCGGTGCCCTGCGCCGTTTTGCCACCCTGTTACGGGCAATGAAAATTTCCCGCGTCGATGTTCTGGCAACCGCTGCCGTTCGTGCCGCAAGCGATGGCGATTATTTCTGCCGTCGCGTTTTCGATGAAACCGGCCTGACCATCAAGATCATTGATGGCCTGGAAGAAGCCCGCCTTTCCGGCCTGGGCATCATATCGGGCGATCCGCATGCCACCGGCATTATGGGCGATATTGGCGGGGGCTCGCTGGAACTGGTTTTGCTGGATCAGGGGCACATCCAGGAACGTGTCAGCCTGCCGCTGGGTGCCATGCGCCTGCATACCGTGTTTGGCAGCAAACGCAGCGCCCTGGAAAACGAGGTCAACCGCCATCTTGATAGCGTTCCCTGGCTGACCGAACACCAGAAGCTGCCGCTTTTTGCCGTTGGTGGATCGTGGCGATCAATTGCCAAGCTTTATATCGCGCAGGAAAACTACCCCATTTCCGTGGTCCATAATATGACGATGCCATTTGGGGACATTTCCGATTTAACACGCATCATCTCACAACAAAGCCGGGCGTCGCTGGAAAAAATCGGCGGGGTTTCCAAACGCCGGACCGACAGCCTGCCCCATGCCGCCCTGGTCATGCACCATCTGATCAACCGGATGAAGGCGAAGAACGTTGTTTTCTCGGGGCATGGCCTGCGCGAAGGCTGGATGTTTGAAGCCCTGCCCGAAGAAGTTCGTGACCGCGACCCGCTGCTGGAAACCTGCCTGAGCTTTGCCGAGGATAGCGAACGTTTCCACCAGCATGGCGAAGAACTGTATCGCTGGACCGACCCGATCTTCCGAGATCAACCCGCCAATTTGCGCCGCCTGCGCCTGGCGGCCTGCATTATTGGCGATATCGGCTGGAACGACCACCCCGATTACCGGGCCGAACAAAGTTACAATCGCATCGTACGACATCCCTACCTGGATCTCAGCCATCTTGACCGCGTGTTTCTCGCCTATACCATCGGTTCACGCTATACAGGCAACTTCCGCGGCGACGCTGCCTGCGACCGCCTGCTTGACGAAGACACCCGCAAAACCGGCCGGCTGTTTGGCCATGCCATTCGCCTTGGCCATACCCTTTCGGGCGGGGTCGAGGGCATCCTGCCGCATTGCGAACTGGTCCATGACGCCAATACCCTGATCCTGCGCCTGGACCGGTCTGTTGGTGATCTTGACGGCGAAGTCGTCGATCAACGCCTGGCCAAACTGGCAAAATTAATGGAATGCGACAGTAAAATAGAAATTGTTGATGCAACCTGATATGGGAGTAATCACAATTTGATTTACCGGGAAAAACGGGGCATTCAGGCCCGGCCTGACGGCAGATCAATGGTGATAACGCGCAACAATAGGATCGCAACGAAATGACTGGCACGAAAACGGTAAATGAAAACATTGCCCGGGGTGTCCTGAATATCGATGTGCTAAAAAAGCAGTCCCGAACGCTGCTGAAATCGTTGCGCGCCGACGAAGCCGATGCCCGCAAGCGCCTGCTGGAGCACCATCCCAAAGGAGCGCATCGCAAACCCGAAGAATTCAAGGTTTCCGACGCCCAGCAAATTCTGGCCCGGGAAAACGGTTTTATCAGCTGGCCGGAAATGAAAACCCATATCGATCAGATGGTGCTGACCGAACAGCAAATTGCGACGGGCTGGATGACACAGCCCGATACGCCGGACACCTTGCATATCCGCTGTGGTTCGGACATTCGCAACACCCTGGAGCTTGCCGGTTTTCGCGGCCATTTCCAGGAATTTTCCGATCCGTTTTGCCAGGGTCCCGTCCCGGAAGCACCCTTGCCTGTTCTGATGCAAAGCCGGGCTGATTTTATCGCCAACGCCTATGATCTTGATGTGGAAGAAACCCAGGCACGCCAGCATGCCGAATATAGCGCCCTGATGGCCGCGGGGGATTATCGCCATATCGTTTTGTGGTTCGAGCATGACAGCTACGACCAGCTTATTCTCGCCTTCCTGCTGGATTTTTTCGGTGCCCTGCGCCTGCCGGCCAGGGTCGAACTGATTTGCATTAATTCCGTGCCCGACGTCGAGAAATTTACCGGCCTTGGCCAACTCAGCCCGGACCAGTTGCGCTGGGCCTGGGAGAATACCCGCACGCTGGTGGGGGATTCGTATTATGACCTTGGCCGCAAGGTCTGGAAAGCGGTGCGGGCCTCCAACCCGGCCGAATTGGCCGTATTTGCCAAATCCGCCTCGGCCACGCGCCCCATCGGCCTGATGGCAAAGGCCCTGCAACGCCACCTTGCCGAACTGCCGGGCAGCGACAATGACCTGTCCATGACCCAGCAACTGACCCTTGAAATTTTGGATGAGGCCGGGGCGTTATCCGCCGGCCGGGTTTTTGGCCGCCTGATGCGCGACAAAGAACCCCTGCCGTTCCTGGGCGACATCATGTTCTGGCACGTCCTGGAAGACATGACGACCCTGCCCGCTGGCACGGAAGGCTTGTTTGACATTGATGATGCCACCCTGCCCTGGCCGGAACGCACCCTGACGCTGACCGAAACCGGCCGTGCCATCATGAAGGGCAATAAACGCTTTTTTGATATCTATTGCGGCACCCGCTGGGTGGGCGGCGTTAAAATCACCGCCGATGGCAAATGCCCGCATTGGGATGTGGCGCGCAAGGCCCTCGTCTGACACCTATGACCATCCAAGAGTATGCGGGTTAAGCTGGCGACCTGAATAATCGCGCCAGCCCCGCTATGTGTGCGCAATCTGCCGTCCCGTCCCCTCTCCTCCCCGTCAGAACACGCAGTGCGAACAGCAGCCCTGGGATAAACACCGGGGCTTGGCAATAAGCCCCCTATTTTCCATCCGTCGTCTCGTTGGCAAGGGAACGCGCAATCTGAAAGATTTGGTCACGCAGCCACCGATGCCCCGACGATGCAGCATTGCGCACATGCCAGCTTTGATAAAACTGTACCGATGGCAGGTCCAACGGACAGGGGCAGGAGGCAAAACCGGCCATTACCGTATCGGCCAGCCGCGAGGGCAAGGTTGCCATAACGGCGGTCCCCGCAATCAGACGCGGGATCATGTGAAAAGACGAAACCTGTAAAACCGTGCGCCGCGTGCGTCCCATTTGCGTCAATGCCGCGTCAATCGGGGCACTTTCATCATCGCCAAAAACAATCCGTGCATGCGAGGCGGCGCAATAACGATCCAGCGTGTCTGGCGGCAGCGGATAAAAAGCCGGATCATAATAACATTTTATATCTTCATCGAATAAGGCCCGCTGGATGATGTCGCCCGCATCACCGCGATAATCTGCGGCAATGGTCAGATCAAACGATCCATCACGCAATTTGGCGACCTGTTCCTGATAACTGCGCACCGGACGAATGCCAAGCGACACATTCGCCCGATAAAGCTGCAAACGCCGAAAAAGAACCGACAAAACAACCGTCACATCATAATCATTCGCCCCGATCACGCAGTGCAGACTGTGTTCCGGGTTATGCGGATCAAAGGCATTCAACCGTGTCAGACTGCGCATTTCCTCCATCATCTGGCGGATGCGCGGGGCCATTTCACGGGCATGGGCGGTGGGAATAATGCCGCGTCCCGCGCGCACAAACAGTGGGTCGCCAACAATCTTGCGCAATCGTTCCAACCCGTGACTAGAGCATTTTCCGACCTTACTGAATCGAAATGGGATTCCCATCGTGCGTGAAATCTGATTCAAAATAGGGGCTGGAGAAGGAGGCCAGCCCTTATGACACAAGCCTTTTCGAATGATCTCCGTGAGCGTTTGGTTTTTGCTGTTGAAGAAGGGATGACGCGCCGATCCGCGGCTAAACGGTTTGGGGTTTCTCCATCGACCGCGATCAGATGGGTCAATCAGTGGTTCCGAGAAGGGCATGTCACTCCAGCGTCCCAAGGAGGAGACAACCGCTCTCATCGCATAGAGGCCCACGCAGTTGAAATCCTGGATATGATTGAGGGCACGCCGGACATCACCCTGGGCGAGATTTCCAGACACCTGGAGGATGTCCATGGGCTCCGTGTTTCTCAGAGCACGATCTGGCGTCTTCTGGATCGTCACGGGATGACATTTAAAAAAACGGCGCACGCAAGCGAGCAGCAGCGTCCTGACGTTCTTCTGCGTCGGCATGCTTGGTTTGATCTCCAACCGGAGCTTGAGCCGAAACGTTTGGTGTTCATTGACGAAACCGGAGCCAACACCAAGATGGCTCGCCTCCAGGGCCGCGCACCGAGGGGCGAGCGTTGCCGGGCTCCGATCCCACATGGCCATTGGAAAACAACGACCTTCGTCGGTGCTCTCCGGCTGGAGGGCATGACCGCACCTATGGTCCTAGATGGCGCAATGAATGGCCCCGCTTTCCTGGCCTATGTAAAACAAGTGCTGGCGCCGTCTCTCTCGCCCGGCGACATCGTTATCATGGAC
>JBNKVZ010000192.1:0-7399 GCA_050299455.1 Thalassospira sp. | reverse complement strand
CGGGCAATCGACGTGTGCATAGTGGCGATTGGCGGTTTCATATTCGACGTGCGCGGTCGAGATCGTGATACCACGAGCTTTCTCTTCCGGGGCTTTGTCGATCATGCTGTAGTCCTGGAACGATGCCCCGCCGCCCTCTGCGAGAACTTTGGTGATCGCTGCGGTCAGCGTGGTTTTGCCGTGGTCAACGTGGCCGACGGTGCCAACGTTAACGTGCGGCTTTGTACGCGCGAATTTTTCCTTGGCCATTGCCCTCAGATCCTAATCCGAACCAAAAAAACACGTAAGAACCCACCGCACTAGCCGACGGGTAACTAAAATTCTGGAGCGGGTGAAGGGAATCGAACCCTCGTCGTAAGCTTGGAAGGCTTCTGCTCTACCATTGAGCTACACCCGCATATTTATATTGCGAGCTCTCGCGAGGGCGAGAGATTGGTGGAGGGGGCAGGATTCGAACCTGCGTAGACTAAGTCGGCGGATTTACAGTCCGCTGCATTTGACCGCTCTGCCACCCCTCCACGGGGCTGAAACGTTGTAGGCTGTGTTGCCCGCCTCGTTTCGGCGAGGGAGGGAATACGTTGCTGGTGCCCTTCTTGTCAACAGCAAAAAAAGCACGAATTCGCATTTCCTTTCCTATATGCTCATTTCTGCCGGTAAACCGGTCGAAACAAAGTGCATTCAAGTTCTTATGAGTTGGAGGTTTCCGCCACAATGGCGCGCCGCAGCAAAAACCGTTCGTTTTCTCGTCCCGCCGCTTCCCCGGATGGGGCCCTGCCCTCGCAAGAGGCGGAAAACAATGACAGTAATTCCCGTCGAGGTCGCGGACGCGGCCGGGATTCAGGTGCCGGACGTGATTCTTCGCGTCTGATTCTTTTTGGTCGCCACCCGGTCATGATGGCCATTGCAAACCCGCAACGCACGATTCATCGCATATGGGCCACCGAAAATGCCCGCGATGAAGTTAATTATGCCCTGCAGGAAGCCGAGCGCACCGATGTGCTGGTGGATAATGCCGGGCGCGTCGATATTGACCAGATGTTACCGCCCGGATCGGTGCATCAGGGCATTGCCATGCATTGCGCCCCCCTGCCCCAGCCCGGTGTCGAGGATCTGGTTGCTGAATTTCGCGATCAGGATTCGGCAACGGTTCTGATCCTTGACCAGGTCACGGACCCGCATAATGTGGGGGCGATTCTGCGCAGTGCCGCGGCTTTTGGCGCCAGTGCGGTCATCGTACCGGACCGTCACGCCCCGATGGAATCGGGTGTTCTGGCCAAATCGGCCAGCGGCGCACTGGAAGTTGTGCCCTATATCCATGCAGGCAACCTTGCCCGTGCGCTTGAAGCCCTGAAGGGGGCGAATTTCTGGCTGGCGGGCATGGATGGTACGGCCCAACAAACCCTTGCCGAAGCCAAACTGACCGGCAAAGTCGGCATTGTTATGGGATCGGAAGGGGATGGCCTGCGCCGTTTAACCCGCGATAATTGCGATTTTCTGGTCAAACTGCCGATGACCGACCGCATCGAAAGCCTGAATGTGTCCAATGCGGCGGCCGTTGCCCTTTATGAGCTGTTTCGCAGCCAGGGATAAAACAGGTTTTAACCCTGCGCGAATCGCTTGAAAGCAAAGGATTTATCGCAAAATAACCGGCGGCGAAAAACCGGATGAATCAGGGGCTTGCAATCCTGATCAAGCCGGACTATGTTCTCGCCGCTCGCGCCGGCATAGCTTTAATTGGTAGAGCAGCGGATTTGTAATCCGAAGGTTGGGAGTTCGAGTCTCTCTGCCGGCACCACAAAAACCCCGCAGACCTTATGGTTCTGCGGGGATTTTGTTTTTTTCCGATGCGAATCGTTCGGGCTGTTTTTGTTGCGCCGTGCGCATTGTCACCCTGCCAGCAATTTACCGCCCAGAATGAAAAATGCCGCCCCCAGCACCCCTTCAATGGTGCGTTGCGCGCGGCGATAAAACCGCATCACCGTTGGCGTGGAGAAAAACCAGGCCAAGGTCAAATGCCAGCAAAATGAAATGGCCGTCGTGCCCGCCACAATGGCAAAAGCCACCCAAGCCGGTGCATCGGGGCGCAAAACAAGCGACATCACAGACAACCAGAACAGTGCGGCCTTGGGATTCCCGGCCTGAACCAAAAGACCGCGGCGGATATAACGCCAAAACGGCCGATCCGGATTGCCAATCAGATTTGCCGGTGTATCAGAAACCGGGCGATTGCGGCGCAATGCCGCCCGCAGGGATTTATAGCCCAGAAACATCAGATACGCCCCACCGGCCCAGCGCAAAATCAATGCGACATCCGCCGAAGCGGCCAGAACCGCTGTTAACCCCAACATCGTCATGCTGGACCAGCAAAAGGTCCCACTGCCAACACCAAGGGCCAGCCCCAGCCCTGCCCGGCGCGAAACCGTCATTGCCGTGCCGGTCACCGCCAGAAAATTGGGGCCGGGGGATAATACCGCCAGTATGAAAATGGCATAGGCGGTCAACAGATAGGGAACATATTGCATGGTCATGGTCCGGCAAAATCAGGGAGGGGGGGGGGGAATAGGCGAAGAATCGGGCCACAATCATTGCCGGGCCAGCAAAGACCAAAACAACACAGCGTGACAGGCGTAATACGCCATACCACGGTCAACCGTGCCCCTTCACAGAAGCGATAGAACGGCCAAAAATGCCTATCAGACGGGAATGATTTTGACGAATTCAAATCATTACAGGGAGGCGCGCATAAACGAAATTATTTCTGAACTTTAAAGCCATCGCGCGCCCAGGATTGCACACCGCCCTTAAGCGTCATCACCTTGCAATCAAGATGCGGCAATGCCGCAGTGGCCGCCCCGAACGAGCGTTGCCCCACCGCACAGATAAAAACGATATCGCATTCCATATCGTCGGTCTGATCGATCAGGGAGGACATATCAAGATCCCCCAGCGGGATATTCACTGCACCGGGCACGGTGCCTGCGGAAAATTCATCAGGCTGGCGAACATCAACCAGCAGCGCTGTTTTCTCCTGCAAAATCCGGTTCAGGGCGTCACTGTCAATAAAATATACAGAATTTTCTGACATTGTTTCCTTTCATGACCTGCGCGTATCAGGCACACTGTCTGGTAGTGAGAGATCATTGACGATGTCGTATCAACATGTAGGCATCCCGTCACTAATTTGTGAACGGTTACAAGAATAAAACCGGCTGGAACTCACTGAAATTTTTAGAGAACATATTGCGTAGTCGCAATGCAGTAACCACGTTCTATAGTAGTCGCGTTATATTTCATCCTGTCGCCCTGCCTTGCACAGGGGCACGTTATTTAACGGAAACATTTTGTTCCGTCGCCCGGCAAGCCGACCGCGGACATACCGGATGAAAACGCCAACAGGCGGGCACTCTTGCAGCCTGTTTTCCGGGTCTGATCGACGCCATTTTTCGCCTTTAGCCGTGCTTTGACAGTCGAACTGTCGCTTTTTTCATAAAATGTTCCGGGGACCTGTTCGCCCGACATCCCCGCCTGAACCAAAAACACTTGGTGCGCGCCTAAAGCCGTGCCCGCAAGACACTCCCGGGAGAATTGCATCAAGACCGGATCACAACGCTTTAAAAGACGTGCGATAATTTTGGAAAGGAGACCGCGCCATGGCTGAAGACCAGGATATCTTCGAGCTATATGCGGAAGGTTATGACGGAAAACGTGAAACCGAACTGACCATTCGTGACTATCTCAACCTGTGTCGCGATGATCAATCGGCCTATTCTTCTGCTGCCGAACGCATGATCAAGGCCATCGGGGAACCCGAACTGATTGATACCTCGACCGATTCCCGTCTTGGCCGAATCTTTCTAAACCGCACGATCAAGCGGTATCCGGCCTTTAGCGACTTTTTTGGCATGGAAGAAACCATCGAACGGATTGTCGGTTTCTTCAAATATGCCGCCCAGGGGCTGGAGGAACGCAAACAGGTTCTTTATCTGCTTGGTCCGGTGGGTGGGGGGAAAAGCTCGCTTGCGGAACGCCTTAAAGAACTGATGGAGCAGGAACCCATTTATGTTTTGAAGGCTGGCAATGACATAAGCCCGGTTTTTGAAAGCCCGCTGGGCCTGTTTAACCCCGCCAAAATGGGCGATGCCATCCAGGATAAATATGGCATTCCCAAACGCCGCCTTACCGGCCTGATGTCGCCCTGGGCGGTCAAACGCCTGGATGAATTTGAAGGCGATTTAACCAGGTTTTCGGTGGTGAAGCTGTTGCCATCGCGCCTGCGGCAAATCGCCATTGCCAAAACCGAGCCCGGGGATGAAAACAACCAGGATATTTCATCGCTGGTCGGCAAGGTCGATATCCGCAAGCTGGAATATTACAGCCAGAACGACCCCGACGCCTATTCCTATTCCGGTGGCCTCAACCGCGCCAATCAGGGCATGCTTGAATTTGTTGAAATGTTCAAGGCCCCGATCAAAATGCTCCATCCTTTGCTGACGGCAACGCAGGAAAGCAACTATATCGGCACGGAAAATCTTGGTGCCATCCCCTTCCAGGGCATGATCCTGGCCCATTCCAACGAGGCGGAATGGCAAAGTTTCAAGGCCAATAAAAACAACGAAGCCTTTATTGACCGCATCAGCGTGATCAAGGTGCCCTATTGCCTGCGCGTTACCGAAGAAACCAGCATTTACGACAAATTGTTGCAAGGATCGGAACTGGAACAGGGGTCATGCGCGCCCGGTACGCTTAAAATGCTTTCACAGTTTTCGATTCTGTCGCGCCTGCAGGAACATGAAAATTCCAATCTGTATTCCAAAATGCGGGTTTATGACGGCGAAACCTTGAAGGATGTCGATCCCAAAGCCAAATCGATGCAGGAATATCGCGATTCGGCCAGCGTTGATGAAGGCATGGACGGCATTTCCACCCGCTTTGCCTTCAAGGTTCTGTCTGAAACCTTCAACCACGATACCCACGAGGTCGCCGCCGACCCGGTACATCTGATGTATGTGCTGGAACAGGCGATTCGCCGCGAACAATACCCGGAAGAACGCGAAAAGGAATATATGGAGTTCATCAAGGCCGAACTGGCCCCGCGCTATGCCGAGTTCATTGGTGCGGAAATCCAGAAGGCCTATCTTGAAAGCTATTCCGATTATGGTCAGAACCTGTTTGACCGTTATGTCGCCTATGCCGATGCCTGGATTGAAGACCAGGATTTCAAAGACCCGGACACCGGCCAGCTTCTGGATCGCAAGATTATCGACCAGGAGCTTTCGAAGGTCGAAAAACCGGCGGGTATCGCCAATCCCAAGGATTTCCGTAACGAGGTTGTCAAATTTGCCCTGCGCGCACGCGCCAATAACAAGGGCAAAAACCCGTCCTGGACATCCTATGAAAAACTGCGCGACGTGATTGAAAAGCGCATGTTCAGCCAGGTCGAAGACCTGCTGCCGGTGATTTCTTTCGGATCGAAAAAAGACGGCGAGACCGAAAAGAAGCATAACGAATTCGTCAAACGCATGATCGACCGTGGCTATACCGAACGCCAAACCCGCCGTCTGGTGGAATGGTATATGCGCGTCAACAAGGCGGGCTGATACGCCCCAGCCGGCCGCCGGGTAGCGATTTTCCCCTTTCGCTGCCCGGCACCGGGTTTCGGGTGCAGCCCCATCACCCCCGCCCCTGCGTTGCAAGGATAGACTGCCCATGTTTCACATCATCGATCGCCGCAAAAATCCAAAAGGCAAAAGCATTGGCAACCGCCAGCGTTTCATGCGCCGTGCCAAGGCACAGATCAAAAAGGCAGTCGAAGACACCATCAAGACACGCGGCATTACCGATATCGACAATGGCGACCAGATCACCATTCCTGGCAAAACCCTGCGCGAACCGGGGTTTCACCATGCCGGTCGCGGCGGTGATCGCAATTATGTATTGCCCGGCAATAAAAAATTTGTTCCCGGCGACAGAATAGCACGCCCCAATGGCGGCGATGGTGGCGCGGGCGGATCACAAGCCAGCCCGGATGGCGAAGGCGAGGATGAATTCCAGTTTGTGCTGACGCGCGATGAATTTCTCGACATTTTTTTCGAGGATCTGGAGCTGCCGGACCTTTTGAAAAAAAGCCTGAAACAAACCACGGCCTTTCGCACCGCACGGGCGGGTTATTCGGTGGAAGGCAGCCCCGCCAACCTGAATTTGGTGCGCACCATGCGCAATTCGCTGGCCCGGCGCATTGGCCTGCGCCGCCCCAAATCCAGCGAAATTCGCGAGCTGGAAGAAAAAATCGCCAGCCTGATCGCGGAAAATGCCAGCGACATCCCCGCAGCACAAAAGCAGGCCAATGAAGCAACCTTAAAACTGTTGCAGGCAGAACTGGACGAAGCCAAACGGCGCAGCAAGGCCATTGCCTTTATTGACCCGATTGACACCCGCTATAACCAGTTCCGGCAAATTCCCGATCCCAATACCCAGGCGGTGATGTTTTGCCTGATGGATGTTTCCGGGTCGATGTCGGAACAAATGAAGGAACTGGCAAAGCGGTTTTTCATGCTGTTGCACATGTTCCTGCATCGTCGTTATGAACATGTCGAGGTGGTTTTTATTCGCCACACATCGCGGGCATCGGAAGTGGATGAAGAAACCTTTTTCTATTCACGCGAAACCGGCGGCACCATCGTTTCGACCGCGTTAGAGGAAATGAAACGCATCCTTGCCGATCGTTACCCGGTGGATCAGTGGAACATCTATGCGGCCCAGGCATCGGATGGCGATAATTATTCCAATGACGGGGCAAAATGCACCGCCCTTCTGGCCGAGGACCTTTTGCCGAAATGCCAGTATTACGCCTATATCGAAATCACTGATGAACGCGAAGCCGAGATTTTTTCATCGGCCGAAGGCGAAACCGCCCTTTGGAAAGCCTATGCCCCGCTGGCGCATAGCCAAAATGGCCGCTTTGCCCTGAAGCGTGTGACCAAGGCAGCGGATATTTTCCCGGTATTTCGCGAACTGTTTGCCAAAAACAAGGCGGAGGCACGGATATGACAGCCCGCAAAGCAAAATCCGGCCTGCTGTTTGACGGGGCCGACTGGGACTTTGACAGCCTGAAAGCCACCTATGATGCGATTGAAGACATCGCCGTCAATGAAATGGGACTGGAGGTTTACCCCAACCAGATCGAGGTGATCACATCCGAGCAAATGCTCGATGCCTATTCCTCCATCGGGATGCCCCTGATGTATCATCACTGGTCATTCGGGAAACGGTTTGTGCGCGATGATGCGATGTATCGCAAAGGCTATCAGGGATTGGCCTATGAAATCGTCATTAACTCGAATCCCTGCATTTCCTATGTGATGGAAGAAAACACCATTGGCATGCAGACCCTGGTGATGGC
>JBNKVZ010000191.1:0-7400 GCA_050299455.1 Thalassospira sp. | reverse complement strand
GACACAAAAAGCCGTTTTACCCGGATTCCGGACCCGTGCCCGAACCGGAAAAAATAGGGTATTCGCGCCGCGATGCAACTGAAAAGGATGGTGGCAGGGAAGGGGGGACAGGCCGGCCAGAAACAACAAAACCCGTCGCTTTAGGCAACGGGTTTTGATTGGTGGAGCCGAGGGGAATCGAACCCCTGACCTCTACAATGCCATTGTAGCGCTCTCCCAACTGAGCTACGGCCCCATTATGGAAACGACCTTTGGGAAGATCGTCCGCGCTGCAATTTTCAGTGTTTGTCCGTTGCAGCGCGGGGATATTTAGAAGGTTCTTTGATGCTTGGCAAGACCTAATTTCAAAAAAATTTAGCGGTCTTCGTCATCATTTTCGACATGTTCCAGAACCTCGCCGAGATCATCATCATCTTCACCCAGATCCGAGGCATCTTCGAGGAGATCGTCGTCGATATCGCCATCGACATCATCGTCGAGATCCGAAACATCATCGATGTCGTCATCCTGTTTTTTCGGCTTGGCTGCCGCAACCCGTTTCGGCTTGGCCATGCCATCCGGTGTGCCGCATTTCGGGCAGATGACCGGTGTCCGATTCAGATCGTAATATTTGGTGCCGCATGCGAGGCAATGCCGTTTCTTACCGCGAGCTGACATTACGGTAGACCCTCTTTAATACCATTTTCTACAAAAGCGGGACGAAGGACTACCGCCCTTCATGCTGAGAGGCCCAATTGCCATCTTGTTACAAGCTTGTCAAAAGGAAATTGCACCTGTTTTAACAATGGTGATTTGCACCATGTATGACCAGAGGGACGATGCCGTTTTGCCCCCTTAAAAATCCTTGCCAGGCTGGCCGGTTTTGGCCAAACGCCGCGTGCTGGGCGCGACAGCGCGCCTCAGGATAGAACCGGCGGGGAGACGTGCAATTTGGATGGCGTTTGGACCTGCGTTTGGGCGCGCGTTTGGACGTGCGAATGGAAAGGCGGAAGATGCGGGGAGAGGGGGGCTTAGAGCGCTGATCGAAAAGCGGAATTTTCCCGCCTTAAGGACCTGTTCTGGGTAATTCCGGGCAACAAGATGAGGCCTTTTGATTTTACCCGGTTTTCGTCGCGCCATTTTCGTGCATATTGCCCTGCAGGTGTTTCATGATTCTGCGGATCGGAAAGCGACAGGCCGGTTCGCCCTAAAAGACAGGCAGTTCAAATGAGTTCAGCGCAAAGCAAACGTCCCTTGCAGTCAGCCAAATGTGGCGCCCTTGTCGGCGATGTGCGGGTCCCTGGTGATAAATCGATTTCACACCGTTCGCTGATGTTTGGGGGCCTGGCCGAAGGGGAAACCCGCATTACCGGCCTTTTGGAAGGCGAAGATGTGCTGGCAACTGCCGATGCCATGCGCAAGCTGGGCGCGCATGTCACCCGGGATGAAGACGGCACTTGGCATGTTAAAGGTGTGGGGGTTGGCGCATTGCGCGAGCCCGATTCCGTGATTGACATGGGCAATGCCGGCACCGGGATTCGCCTGTTGGCCGGTATTGTGGCGACCCATCCGATTACCACCTTTTTTACCGGCGATGCGTCACTGTGCAAACGCCCGATGGGCCGCGTTGCCGACCCGCTGGCGGAATTCGGGGCAAAATTTGTCACCCGTGACCAGGGCCGCCCGCCCATGGCGGTGATTGGCACCGATGAAGCCCTGCCGGTGAGCTATACATTGCCAATGGCATCGGCCCAGGTGAAATCGGCTGTGTTGCTGGCGGGGTTGAATACCGCCGGAACCACCACCGTCATTGAACCCAAACCGACCCGCGACCATACCGAACGCATGTTGCGCCATTTTGGTGTGACCGTGGATGTGCAGGTCAATGACGATGGCGGGCGCACCATCAGCCTGACCGGCCCCTGCCAGATGACGGCGGCCGATATTGTGGTGCCGACCGATCCGTCCTCGGCGGCGTTTCCGCTGGTGGCAGCCTTGATCAACCCGGAATCGAATGTGACGATTCGCGATGTGTGCCTGAACCCGCTGCGCACCGGGCTGATCACCACCCTGATCGAAATGGGCGGTGACATTACCATTACCAATGAACGCGAAGAAGCCGGTGAAACCATTGGCGATCTGGTGGTGACGGGCAAAAACCGTTTGCAGGGCATTACCGTGCCGGCGGAACGGGCCCCGTCGATGATTGATGAATATCCGGTGCTGGCGGTGGCTGCGGCCTATGCCGAGGGCGAAACCCGCATGTGTGACCTTGCGGAATTGCGGGTCAAAGAATCGGACCGTTTGGCTGCGGTGGCTGCCGGGCTTGAGGCCAATGGCGTTATTCATCGCATCGAAGGGGATGATCTGATTGTCACCGGGGGTGTTGTGCCCGGCGGTGGTCGTGTGGAAACCCATTTGGACCATCGAATTGCCATGTCGTTTCTGGTGCTGGGCATTGGGGCGGAAAAGCCGGTCCAGGTCGATGATGCAGCACCAATTGCCACAAGTTTCCCGGTATTCGAGGAAATGATGGCCGGTCTGGGTACGCATTTTGCCCCGGCCAATCGCTAAGACGGATCGTTAAGGTGCCTTCGGGCGGGATTGGCACAATCCATCCTGCCTGAAGGGGAGAAGACGGAATACAGGTTTAATCACAAGCATGATTGGGGACGTCTATGATTATCGCCATTGATGGGCCGGCCGCATCGGGCAAGGGTACTTTGGCCCGCCGAGTCGCTGCCGCTTTGGACTATGCCTATCTCGATACCGGGCTTTTATACCGGGCGACCGGTGCAAAGGTGCTGGCGTCGGGTGGTGACCCCAATGATGCCGATATCGCGGTGGCAGCGGCAGAAAAACTGCAGCCCGAGGACCTGGAAAACGAAAATTTGCGCAGCGAAGATGTGGGAAGTGCGGCCTCGCGCGTGGCGGCAATTCCGCAGGTTCGTGCGGTGTTGCTGGACTTTCAGCGCCAGCTTGCCAAGAACCCGCCGGGTGGCAAGCACGGGGCGGTTTTAGATGGCCGTGACATTGGGACGGTGGTGTGTCCTGATGCCCCGATCAAGTTTTTTTTGACCGCAAGTGTTGCCGAACGGGCAAACCGACGGTTCAAACAGTTGCAGGAAAAAAATCCCGCTGCTATATACGAGCGCGTTCTCAACGAGCTTGAAGAACGGGACGCCCGCGACAGTGCCCGCGACGTTGCACCGCTGAAAATGGCAGACCATGCGATCCATATTGATACGGACCGTTTGAATGCCGATGCCGTGTTTAACGCCGTTATGGCGCATATCCGCACCCATATGGGTGAGGATGACTGACCGGGGGACGTTTCAAACCGTCAGGCGATAGAGCCGGGCTGCAAGGTGAACGACACTGTCGTTCGCCTTTTCGTGCATGTGAAGTCCTGTGGATTTGACTTGCGCCTGCCTGTTACATCAATTGGCAAAACCCGCCGTAATTTTATGGCAAGACCATCGGATACAACCGATTGGCCGGAATAGTGTCGATACTCGAAAGGAAGTCTGCTTAATGGCAACCGCTGAAGAAGCACAATTTACAACCGGCGAAAACTTCGCCGACCTGCTGGCCGAAACCCTTGGCTCGGAAGACGAGGGATTTGTTGGCCGCGTGATGACCGGTACGGTCGTCAAGAAAACCGACGACGATGCCATCGTTGACGTTGGTTTGAAATCTGAAGGCCGCGTGCCGCTGAAAGAATTTGGTGCTGGTGAAGTCAGCATCGGTGATACCGTTGACGTTTACGTTGACCGCTATGAAAACAAGGACGGTCTGATCGTCCTGTCGCGTGAAAAAGCCCGTCGTGAAGAAGCCTGGGTTGAACTTGAAAAGCAGTTCAACGATGGCAAGCGCGTCGATGGCACCATTTTCGGTCGCGTCAAGGGTGGTTTCACTGTTGATCTGTCAGGCGCCGTGGCATTCCTGCCGGGCAGCCAGGTTGACATCCGTCCGGTCCGTGACGTTACCCCGCTGATGAACAACCCGCAGCCGTTCCAGATCCTGAAAATGGATCGTTCGCGCGGTAACATCGTGGTTTCGCGTCGTGCCGTTCTTGAAGAAACCCGTGCTGAACAGCGTGCCGAACTGATCCAGAACCTCCAGGAAGGTCAGGTTCTTGACGGTGTGGTCAAAAACATCACCGATTACGGCGCATTCGTCGATCTCGGCGGCGTTGACGGCCTGCTGCACGTTACCGACATTGCCTGGAAGCGTATCAACCACCCGTCTGAAGCTCTTCAGATCGGTCAGACCGTCAAGGTTCAGGTTATCCGCTTCAACAGCGAAACCCAGCGTATCTCGCTTGGCATGAAACAGCTTGAAGCTGATCCGTGGGAAGGTGTCGAAGCCAAATACCCGGTCGGTTCCAAGTTTGAAGGCCGCGTTACCAACATCACCGATTACGGCGCATTCGTTGAGCTCGAAGCCGGTGTTGAAGGCCTGGTCCACGTTTCTGAAATGTCCTGGACCAAGAAAAACATCCACCCGGGCAAGATCGTTTCGACCTCGCAGGAAGTCGAAGTCATGGTCCTGGATGTTGACAGCCAGAAGCGCCGCATTTCGCTTGGCCTCAAGCAGTGTACTTCCAATCCGTGGGATGCTTTCCTCGCTGCCCATCCGGTCGGCTCGGAAATCGAAGGCGAAGTCAAGAACATCACCGAATTCGGTCTGTTCATTGGCCTGCTCGGCGGTATCGACGGTATGGCTCACCTGTCCGATCTCTCCTGGGATCGTCCGGGCGAAGAAGTCATCAAGGAATACAAGAAGGGCGACGTCGTCAAAGCCAAGGTTCTTGACGTTGACGTTGAAAAAGAACGCATCTCGCTGGGCATCAAACAGCTCAACGAAGATCCGTTCAAAGAAGCTGCTTCGGGTATCAAACGTGGTGACACCGTTACCTGTGAAATCACCGAAACCAATGACGGCGGCATCGAAGTTTCCGTTGGCGAAGGCGATCTGAAGGGCTTCATCCGTAAGGCTGAACTCGCACGTGATCGTGCAGACCAGCGTCCGGAACGTTTCGCTGTTGGCGAAAAAATCGACGCCCGTGTTATCTCGGTTGATCGTAACTCGCGTAAGGTTTCTCTCTCGGTCAAGGCTCTGGAAGTCGCTGACGAGAAGAAAGCAATGGCAGATTACGGTTCGGCTGACAGCGGCGCATCGCTCGGTGATATTCTGGGTGAAGCACTGCGTAGAAAACAGCAGGACGCTGAATAAGCCTTTCTCGCTGTCTGATTTTCCCTTCGGGGATGCGAACGGGTCGTGCATTGCACGGCCCGTTTTTGTTTGCCTTATGCGCTGGCAAACGGCGACCATATAGGACAGGTGGGACATATCGGGTAAAGATGATGGCATCCGTTGATTGACCGAGGGGGCCACTGGTGCGGTGCTGCCGTTGCGGTGCTGCCGGGGACAGGTTTGCAGGTTTGCAGGTTTGATCAAAAGGTGCGGGAATCAGGATCAGGAATAGAATTTGCGGGGGGATCCATTATGTCGCGTGCAGAACGGCTTTTGGAATTGATGCAGGTTTTGCGGCGCTATCGCTTGCCGGTGAGCGGGCGGGTGCTGGCAGGCGAGCTGGGCATTAGTTTACGCACGCTTTATCGCGATATTGCCACCTTGCAGGCCCAGGGGGCGATTATTGAAGGCGAACCTGGCATTGGCTATGTCCTGCGCCCTGGTTTTATGCTGCCCCCCTTGATGTTTTCCGAAGAGGAAATAGAGGCGCTGATTTTAGGCACGCGCTGGGTCACGCGCCACGCCGATCAAGACCTGGCATCGGCGGCGGATGACTTGATTGCAAAAATTGCGGCGGTTCTGCCATCGGATTTACAGGACCGGCTGGAAACCGCCCCTTTGTTTGTGGGCAGTCGGTCCCCTAACGATAGCAAGATTGATATGTCACAGATTCGCGATGCCATCCGGCAGGAGCAAAAAACCTCGATCCTTTATCGTGACGAGAAGGGGGCTGAAACCACAAGGATGATCTGGCCGGTGGCGATTGGTTTTTTTGAACAGGCCCGTGTTGTGGCCGCCTGGTGCGAAACCCGATTGGCATTTCGGCACTTTCGGACCGACCGGATTGTTTCGGTTGAGGTGCAGGATGCCCGTTATCCGCAATCGCGCCGGTCTTTGCTGCAAAAATGGCGGCAGCAAGAGGGGATTACACAGAAATAATGGCTTTAATAATCGCTTTTGATTTCTGAGCAAATGACAGGCTGGGCAGTGTTTTATGACGGCCGGGCGTTTGATGCTGCCATAAATTGGCAGCAGGCGGGGTTAGGCTTTCCTTGCAAGCGATCAGAATGGCTTCTGATATGCGCCCTTGTAGAATAGGTAAGGAAAATCAAATGCTTCAGCCTTCTTTTATGATGCTTTATGTCGCCAGTGCGCCGCAAAGTGCGGCTTTTTATCGTGATATTTTGCAATGCGAGCCGGTGGAATCCTCGGCAACATTTGCGCTTTTCATCACGTCCCAGGGCCTGAAATTTGGCTTGTGGGGATCAAACGGGGTAGAGCCTGCCCCCGATGGGCAGCCTGGATGCGGGGAAGTTGGATTTGCGGTTAACGCCCGCCATGAGGTGGACGCGGTGCATGCCCGTTGGCAGGAGAAAGGGCTGACGATTTTGCAAAATCCGGTCGATATGGATTTTGGTTATACATTTGTGGGCGCGGACCCCGATGGGCACAGATTGCGGGTTTTTTACCTGACGGCCTGAATATGAGCCTTAATTAATGGATGCCTGAATTGGGGGCGCGCGTCGTGATGCGCCCCTTTTTTCGTCATTTTGCGGTGATATATCGCGTTAGAATGTATTTTTCCCTTGCCAAGTGCGGGCGGACAAACCATTTGAAAAGGCACAGTTTTTATTCTCTTTTAGTCAGGTATTCGTAACCCTATGGCTCTTGATGCCGATTTCATTCTTGATCGTCGCCGTTTGAAAAGGTCGATATTGCGCTGGCGGGTGCTGGCCGGGGTCGCGGTGGTGATTGCCATTATTGTCGGCCTGGCGCGCAGCGGCGTCTTTAGCAGTGCGGTTGGCCCCTATATCGCCGAAGTCAATGTCGAAGGGGTTATTGCCAGCGATCCGCTGTTTTTGCAGGCGCTCGACCGGCTGGAAAAAGATGACAATGCCGTGGGTGTGATTGTCCATATCGATAGTCCCGGCGGCACGATGGTGGGCGGCGAGGAACTTTTTGAATCGCTGCGCCGGATTGGCAAAACCCGGCCGATTGTTGCTGAAATGGGTACGGTTGCGGCGTCTGGCGGCTATATGACGGCGATTGCAGCGGACCATATTTTCGCCCATCGTGGTACAATTACCGGCTCCATCGGGGTGATTTTTCAGTCGATGAATGTGACCGGCGCGCTTGAAAAACTCGGCGTCAAACCCCTTACG
>JBNKVZ010000190.1:0-7477 GCA_050299455.1 Thalassospira sp. | reverse complement strand
GACGATCACCGCGAAAGTGAGGAGCGCGACGAGCCGGTGATTGAACTGCACCGCTGCCGGGTTCTCGAATATGTTGACCCAGAAGGGCTCGGCAAAGGCGTAGTCAGGCGGGACGACATAGCCGTTCATCAGCGGGAAGGTATTGTAAATAAACCCGGCATTGGTCCCGGCGACAAAACCGCCAGACAGGGCGGTGAAAACCACCAGTGCCAAAACGCCCAAAATGCGTTTTGATTTGGCGGTTGCTATCGGGCGCGGGGCATATTGCTGCAAGCCGACCCATAACAGGGCAATAAAAATGACAAGGGCGAGGCCGAAATGTGCGGTTAAGCGATATTGGCTAACATCGGGGCGGTCGACTAGGCCGCTTTTCACCATGTACCAGCCCATCAATCCCTGCAGGCCGCCCAGCACAAACAGCCCGGCCAGTTTCCATTTGGTGGTGCCGTCAATGCTGCGTTTGACCAGAAACCACACAAAGGGGATGAAAAAGACCACGCCAATCAGCCGGCCCCACAGGCGATGGATAAATTCCAGCCAGAAAATCGATTTGAAATCACTTACCGACATCCAGGCATTGATCTTCTGGAACTCGGGATATTGGCGATATTCCTCGTACAGGCGTTGCCAGTCGGCCTCGTTAAGGGGCGGGATAATGCCGGTAAAAGGATGCCATTCCACAATCGACAGGCCGGACTCGGTCAACCGGGTCAAGCCGCCAATCACCACCATGACAAACACCATAAAGGCACAAAAAAACAGCCACAGGGCAACGGCCCGGTTGGGCTGCAAGCTGGTGTTGCCGGCCAGGCCGGAGGTGGGCTGAAGGGTGGGGGAAGCACTGCGCGACATCGAATCCTCTGGCTTGGCAAGGCAAATTTGACCGGCACTATAGGCTTAAAAGTTCGGTTTTTGTACGAAAAGCCGCATCGGATGGCTTTGCGTCCTTGATCACAAAATCGTCATTGTGGACCGGCTTTTAGAAAGCATCATTTTTCAACAACATAACATAATAAACACTATAATTTTGTTTAATATAAATAAAACACATAAAAAATGTATTGAATTGAATAAACCACACCTCCATAGTGCAATGAACAAATAGAAAACCGTATTCAGAGGATCGACGATGTTTCCCATCAATCTGGACCTGGGCCGCCTGTCGGTGGCACTGGTGGGCAACGGTGAAGCCACGCTGAACCGTTTGCGCCAGCTTGACGGTGATGGGGCCAAATTTGTCACCGTTTACAGCGAAGACCCAATCCCCGACCTGGCCGAACAGGCCGGTGACCGCCTGCACCGCTATCTGCCCAATTCAGCCGATATTAATGCCGTTGCCGTCCTGTTTGTGGTGGATCTGCCCGAGGCCAAAGCTGCCGACCTGGCAACCACCGCCCGCGCCGTTGGCACGATTGTCAATGTCGAGGATGTGAAGGATTACTGCGATTTTTTTAACCCGGCCCGGGTTCAGCGCGGCGATCTGGTCATCACGGTGTCGACCAATGGCCACAGCCCACGTTTGGCGGGGCGTATTCGCCGGGCGATTGAAAACTGGCTGTCGCCGCACTGGGGCGACCGGCTGGGGGAACTGGCAAACCAGCGCGCCAAATGGCGCAAGTCCGGTGCCGATATGAAACAGCTTGTCCGCCTGACCGATGATTATATTGACCGGCGGGGGTGGTTGTAATGCGTGCGATGAGAGAGGACGACATTATCACCGGCGGCAGCATGACGGTCGATGAAACCACCGAACGTGCGCGCAATCTGCTGGACCGTTATGGCCATTTGCAGGGCATTTCCCTGATCGAGCCGATGGTGCATGAGGAATTTGCCGGTAAAATCACCATGACCTCATCCTTCGGGACCGAGGCCGCCGCCCTTCTGGCGCTGGTCGCCGAAGTGGACCCGAACCTGCCGGTGATTTTTCTTGATACCCGCAAATTGTTTGGCGAAACGCACCGGTATCGCGAACAACTGGTGGACCAGTTGGGCCTGACCAATATCCGCATCATGCGCCCGGATGAAGAAAAGCTGAAAGCCGAAGACCCGGAAGGCATGCTGTTTGCCAAGGATGGCAACCGTTGCTGCTTCATCCGCAAGGTGGAACCGTTGCAGCGTGCTTTGCAGGGTTATGATGCCTGGCTGACCGGGCGCAAACGCTTTCATGGCGGTGAACGCGGTGCCTTGCCGGTGATTGAAACGGCCGGAACCCGCATCAAGATTAACCCGCTGGCCGGCTATGACCGCCAGGATATCGAAGATATCTTTGAAAACCGCGCCCTGCCGCGCCACCCGCTTGAAGCTGAAGGCTATATGTCAATCGGGTGCATGCCCTGTACTGACCGGGTTGACCCAACGGTCTCGGATGTCCGTGCGGGCCGCTGGGCCGGGCAGGACAAAACCGAATGCGGTATTCATTACATTATCTAAGTCACCCGTTTTCCCTGATTCCCCGTTATCAACCGCAACTTGCCCTGCCCGGTTTTCCGGACAGGGCATCTTTTTTGCTGTGCTATTGCGATTATCGCGACACAACATGGTGATACATTTTTGTATCAGGCATAAAGCTTGATGTATCACGGGGCCAGCGCGCTACGCCCGCCGATCAGCAGGGGCTTTAAAAAGCAGACATACAGGCTCGTCTTTAGTGATTGCATTTGGGTTTTGTTGAAGGTCGTGTGCTGGCATGACCGTTCGGCACCGACATATCGTGTGCAGACTGACGACTCCTTCGGCACCGTTCGGAGCAATATTTGACGTCTTGCCAGCAATCTTCCATTTTTTGCGCCAGGTGAAGCTGCGTTGGCAGACGGGGCAGGTTTTGGTCGGCAGGTCGGATTTTTTCTTCATGACAGGCTTTTAAGAAAGCGGTTGGCGTCATCCGTGATGGCCTGTTTTTTATCCTCTCCCATCCGGTCATAGGTTTTATACATCATGCCCATACGATGGTTATCAGCCAGTTTTTCGCGGTTGCGGGCCAGAAAATCCCAATAGAGGTAATTAAACGGGCAGGCCTTGGGGCCGTTCTTTTTGCTGACCTGATAGGAACAGTTTTCGCAATAGTTTGACATTTTGTTGATATAGCCACCCCCCGCCGCATAGGGCTTGCTGGCAAGAAAGCCACCATCGGCAAACAGGACCATGCCTGTCACATTGGGCATTTCCACCCATTCAAAGGCATCGGCATAAACGATGAGGAACCATTCATTGACTGCTGCTGGCGAAAGGCCCGCCAGCAGGGCGAAATTGCCCAGTACCATCAGGCGCTGGATATGATGGGCATAGGCGTTTTTACGGGTTTCAAGCACGCATTGGCGCAGGCAGTTCATTTTTGTGTTGGCGGACCAGTAAAATTCCGGCAGTGGAGCCGTGGCCTCAAAGAAGTTTTCATCGGCATAGTCCGGCATTTTCAGCCAGTAAACACCACGCACATATTCGCGCCAGCCCAAAATCTGGCGGATAAAACCCTCCACCGCGTTTAAGGGGGCGTCACCCCGGTGCCAGGCATTTTCAGCAGCACAAATACATTCCAGCGGCAACAACAGCCCGCAATTTAAATAAAACGCCAGATGGGAATGAAACATCCAGGGCTGATCCTGGATCATGGCATCCTGATAATCGCCAAATTGCGACAGACGCTGGGTGATAAACTGATCAAGCGCATGAAGCGCCTGCTGGCGGGTAACGGCGAAATGAAAGGGGTGAAGGTCGCCAAAATGGCTTTCAAACCGTTTTTCAACCAGTTCCAGCACCGTGCTGGTGATGTCATCGGGCCGGGATTGATTCGGGGCGGGGATATCAAGCCCGTCTTTGGGCGGTTTGCGGTTGTCGGCATCATAATTCCATTGTCCGCCGGCAGGTTTGCCGTCTTCCATCAGAATGCCATGTTTTTTGCGCATCTCGCGATAGAAATATTCCATGCGCAATTGTTTGCGGCCTTTGGCCCAGTCGCGAAATTCATCCAATCCGCACAAAAAACGGTCATCTTCGCGGATTTCAACCGGCAGATTGAAGGCTTCTTGCCAACCTTGAAGATCCTGCAATACGCGATATTCGCCGGGATGGGTGAGGATGATGCGATCTGCGCTGTGCCGGGTGAGGGCGCGTTTGACCTCGCCGTGAAAGGAGCCACTATTTTCCGCATCATCAAGTTTGATGTAATCAACCTTATAGCTGGCCTGTTGCAGGTCATGGGCGAAATGGCGCATGGCGGAAAACAGGAAGGCGATTTTCTTTTTGTGATGGGCGACATAGGTGGCCTCGTCCCAGACCTCGCACATCAAAATCACATCGCGGGAGGGGTCGCATCCCGCAAGGCAACTGATGGTTTGGGAAAGCTGATCCCCCAGAATAATGCGCAAAGTCCCCATGACATAATCCGTTTCAGACTGCTTTTCTGTCTATACGAATATGGGGGTGCTTGCGGTTCAGGTTAGATGGTAATGCCCTGCAATTTGCGAAACAGGGTAACGGCGTAACGGTCTGTCATGCCGGAGATATAATCCATCACTCGCATCAGGCGGCCATACAGGTCGTTGGCGTCCTTGAGCTTGCCCGATAGCAGCTTGTCGATGCGGTCGGCCTGCGGCGGCAGGCGTTTGCCGTGGTTTTTATGTTCTTCAATATCAATGGCCGCGCGGACAAAGCTGTCGAGCAGGCCGTGAATCACCTCGAACCCGGCAATTTCAATCGGCAGGACATGCTGGGCATTGTAAATTTTTTGCACCGCCAGCTTTTTGCAATATTTGGCATCGGTGCCCAAAGGCGTATTTGCCAGAAGGTCGCCCTTAAGGCTGCCGGTGAGCAAGGCATCTTCATTGGCGATAAAGGCATCAACCGCCGCCTTGACCAGATTGCCAATCGCCTTGCCGCGCAAAAAGCCGATGCGGTCATTTTCGGATTTTTGTTGATACCAGTCTTCGCCGCGCAGGGTTTGCCAACGCTGGTCGGCATCGCCCTCATATTTATCCGGATGGCGCGCAATCGGGGCCAGGGCGCGCTCGACTTCCTCGAATGTCACACAGCCCAATTCCCAGCCATCTTCCAGGTCCACCACCGAATAACAAATGTCATCCGCTGCCTCGACCAGATAAACCAGCGGGTGGCGGCGCCAGGCGCCATCCAGCCCGTCATGGGGCAAAAGGCCGCAAATTTTTGCAATCGCCTGGGCAATATGGCGTTCAGCCTGATAATAGCCGGGTTTTTTAAGGCCGGTATAGTCGCCCTTTCGCGCCTCGGGCAGGCTGGTGGCGCGGGGATATTTGATAAAGGTGCCCAGCGTGCCATAGGTCAGGTTCAGCCCGCCTTCAAAGCGCATCATTTCAAGCTGGCTGATAATGCGCAGGCCCTGGGCGTTGCCCTCAAAATTGCGCAAATCTTCCAGTTCCGGGCCAGACAGGCGCGAGGTTAGTTCTTCCTTGGCCAGGCGCGATGTTTTGAACCATTCATTGATCGCATCCTCGCCGGAATGCCCAAAGGGCGGGTTGCCAATATCATGTGCCAAACAGGCCGCCTGCACCATATAGCCAATATCGGCAATGGTGACGGGGCTGGTATCACCCAGCTGTTTGACGATATGTGCCCCGGCCATCAACCCCAGCGACTGCCCGACCGACCCGACCTCGATGGTGTGGGTCAGGCGGGTGTGAACATGGTCATTATCGGAAAGCGGGTGAACCTGGGTTTTATTTTGCAAACGCCGAAAGGAGGATGAAAAAATTATCCGGTCAACATCGATCTGAAACGGGCTTCTGCCATCGGCGGCAGGGCGGGCGGGGCCCTCGGGAAAGTCGACGTCGCCGTTCCGTACAGCAAGCCTGTGGGCCGATAGCAAATCTTCCCAACGCATGATCTCGCCTGCCTGTATGCTCATTAAGCTGCCAGTCCCTGTTCACAATTTCCCGCAGCCGCGACTTTAGCGGGGCCGGGCGACAGGTGCAATCATCCTGCCGCCTCTTTATAATTTTGCCGCATGTAACCGGCATGTCAGGGCTGTTCTGCCCGCGCGGTCCGAAAGGTCCGAAAGGCCGGAGAGGTCCGAGAGGTTTGATCACGCGCCACTATGCTGTGTCGTGCGTGCGAGGGCGGGGCTGGGGATCAGCCGAAAAACCAGCTTTCCGGGTCGTTGATCGGTTTGCCTTCGAGTGCGCGCAACAGGCCAACAACATTGCGGCCAATAAACCAGGCGGCGGTATAAAGCCCCATCAGGCTCATCACGGCCCAGCCGATCAGCGGAATCCACCAGACAAAGAAGGTCACAAGCCCGGTAAGGACGGCGTAAAGAATGCTGATCCAGAAGGTGCGAATGATAAAGGTGTAGTGGCTGTTGGTCCAGTGCCCGTCATCTTCGCGTGCGACATAGGCCACGATCAGGGCAATCAGCCCGGTGGCAAGGGCGGTAAACAGCGTTGCGATCATGAGCCCATAGCATACAAGGGCGGTATTGCCGCCGCGTTCTTCGGCATAAGCCTGTGCCTGTGAGCCTGTCTGATTGCTCGCATCTTCGGAAAAACGGGCGTCGGTCATTGGTTTTTTATCCTGTTTGGGGCGTTCGTTTTCGTCGGGTGATTATATAGGACAATCTGACAAAAACGCTATTGCTGGTTGCGCATCACAAACCTGTTTTCGACAATTGAAAGTCCTTTTGCCTTTAGTCCCCTAGACACTGGCGCAGACATCGCTACATTTGCCCCCATGTAGCGGGGACTATCCAACGCAAGGATGAATATAAATGTCAGACTATGATTATGATCTGTTTGTGATCGGTGCCGGATCGGGTGGGGTGCGCGCGGCGCGCGTTGCCTCGGGTTACGGGGCAAAGGTTGCGATTGCCGAAGAAAGCCGGGTCGGGGGCACCTGCGTTATTCGGGGCTGCGTGCCGAAAAAACTGCTGGTTTACGGTGCCCATTTCGCCGAGGATTTCGAGGATGCCTCTGCCTATGGCTGGACCCTGCCGGGCGAGCCGACCTTTAGCTGGCAAACCCTGATTGCCAACAAAGACAAGGAAATTGACCGGCTGAACGGCATTTATCACAAATTGCTGGCCGGGTCCGATGTGGCCCTGTTCGAGGACCGTGCGGTTTTCAAGGATGCCCATACCCTTCAGGTTGGTGATAAAACCGTTACCGCCGAACGCATCCTGATTGCGGTGGGCGGCCACCCGACGGTGCCCGACATTCCCGGTATCGAACATGCGATTACCTCAAACGAAGCCTTCCATCTGGAAGAACAGCCCAAGCGCATTGCCATTGTCGGCGGGGGCTATATTGCGGTTGAATTTGCCGGTATTTTTGCCGGGCTGGGGTCGGATGTGTCACTGCTTTATCGCGGGGATCAAATCCTGCGCGGCTTTGACCGCGATATTCGCGACCATCTGGCCGCTGAAATCATCAAAAAGGGCATCGACCTGAAGGTTGAAACCAATGTCAACGCGATTGAAAAACAGGCCGATGGCAGCCTGAAACTCGCCCTGACAAAT
>JBNKVZ010000189.1:0-7513 GCA_050299455.1 Thalassospira sp. | reverse complement strand
CCGGATCATATCCTGGAACAGATGCAGCTTGCCGCCCATCGCTTTGATGGCCGCGATACGGTGTCCGACCTGGACCGTCCCATTCGTGTTGGCATCGATTTTGCCCTGGTGATTGAAGGTAGTGGCATTCTGGTTTCCGGCTGGATGCTGGACCCGGATCGCGGGGTGAAAGAAATCAACCTGCGTGTGGGGCAGGACAGCATTCGCATTGATGATAGCTGGACCCGGCAAACCCGCCCGGATGTGACCGAAGCCTTTATTAATGATCCGATGTTTGCCGGGATGAATTCGGCGCGCAACAGCCACGGTTTTTTGGTGTTTTGCCCGCTAACCGATACCCCGGCCTCGGATCAGCCGATTTATCTGGAATTTGATATTACCGATAGTTTTCCGGCTTATTGCCCGCTTAATCCCAGCCGGGCATCGGCACGACAGGCCCTGTCACGGGTTCTGCCCTCGTTGGACCCGCGATCGGTTACGGCATCTAGCAGCATTGAACGCCAGTTTGGCCCCATGTTGCAAAATATGACGGCGCAAAGCCCGGTTGCCATTGATGTGCATGATATCGGCACTTTCGACGAAAACGCCCCCGTTACCCTGATTGTCGGCGCCGATGACACCATTGGCGATATGGGTGTGACGATTGCGCTTTTGGGCCTGGACCCGGAAACCCGCAAATTGCCCATTGTTATTGCCGGGCCTGCCGAAAGTTTTGATCAGGTGGGCAGCGACATGCTGCGCCTTGCAGCCTTTTACAAACTGAATGTGCGATTTGTCTTTGCCGAAGGGGTCGAGGATTTTTGTGACGCGCTGGAAGTGGGGGTGAAAGCCACCAAATCCGAGGCGGTATGCCTGATGTCGGTGCATGTTTTGCCGCGTGAAAAGGGCTGGTTTGGCCCGCTTTTCGCAGCTTATCGCAAACGCGGCAGCAAGGGTGCGGTGTGCCCGACCATTTTGTTTGAAGATGATTCCGTGCGCTGGGCCGGCACCTGGATCGAGGAAGGTGCCAACGGCAAGTATCTGGCGGATCGCTATGTGGGTTATCCGCGTGCGGTTCTGACCGATGCCGAACCCTGCGAGGTCAGTGCGGGTACGGTGGAATGTTGCATCCTGCCACGCGCCGCCTTTCTGGATGTGAAGGGCTTTACCCGGGGCTATATCGGCCCGTCGGAAAAGGGGCTGGATATTGCACTGAAATTGCGCATGGCCGGGACGCCATCCTACTGGCTGCCGGAAGTCGAACTGTTGGGCAGTGAACAATCGATAACATCCACGCCCGCCTGGGAGGAACTCTCGCATCGTTTGGACCGCTGGGCGTTTGATCGCCGCTGGTCTTTGGTCGTTTCAAATTTGCGGAGCCACAATCATGCCGTCGACTGATTTGCGTGTGCTGGTTATCTCCCACGGTCATCCCAGCCTGTCGCTGGGCGGGGCCGAGGTCGGGTCTTATAATCTGCACAAGGGATTGAACAAACTCGACGGTGTCGAGAGCTTTTATCTGGCCCGTGTTGGGCATCCGGTGCCGCGTCACGGGGCATCCGCCCTGATGAGCCTGCGCCAGAAAGACAATGAAATTCTGTATCATGCGGAAAATTATGATCATTTCCTGTTGTCAAACCGCAGCACCGGCGAAATTGACCGTGACCTTTTGCGGTTCGTAAAGGATTACAACCCCGACGTGGTGCATTTTCATCATGTGCTGGGGCTGGGCATGGAAACCATCTATGCCGTGCGCGAAGCCTTGCCGGATGCCGCCATCTTCTTTACCTTCCATGAATTTCTGACCATGTGCCACAATCACGGCCAGATGGTTAAAAGCGGCGGGCATAAGCTGTGTAACCGGGCCAGCCCGATTGAATGTAATGGCTGTTTTGCCAATATTTCGCCGGCGGCATTCCTGCGGCGTGAACGCTTTATCAAATCCATGTTGGATCTGGCGGATCATTACGTCTCACCCAGCCAATTCCTGGCGGACCGTTTCATCGATTGGGGCCTGGATGCCGACAAAATGTCGGTCATTGAAAATGGCCTGGATATCGACAAACGTGCTGCCATTCGCCCGCTGACCAAGGCACAACCGCGCCGGGCACGTTTTGCGTATTTTGGTCAGTTAACCATGTTCAAGGGCGCGGATGTGCTGCTTGATGCCGTCGGGCGCGTGCCGGAATCCATTTGGGGGGATGATGCCCGTTTGATGATTTTTGGGGGCAACCTTGACCGCCAACCCCTTGATTATCAGGAAAAAGTCAAAGACCTGATCGATAAGGCGGGCGAGCGGGTGCGGTTTTATGGTGCCTATCAAAATACCGAAATGCCGCGCCTGATGGAAATGGCCGACTGGACCATTATTCCCTCCATCTGGTGGGAAAATTCCCCCATCGTCATTCAGGAGGCGTTCTTTCACGGGCGCCCCATGATCGCCAGCAATATTGGCGGCATGGCTGAAAAAATCGAAGACGGGGTGAATGGCCTGCATTTCCGTGTTGGCAGTGCCGAAGACCTTGCCGACCGTTTGATCGAATGCCTGACAGACAAAACTTTGTGGGACCGGATGCATGACGGAATTCGTCGCGCACCGACCTATATCGAATGCGCAGAACAACATCTTGCGCAATATCGGGGGGTTCTTGAAAACCGCCCGGCCGTCGTCGCACCCGCTGCGACGCCACAACAATCCGTGGTCGGGGCGTGACGGTATTGACTGTCACATCTTGAAGCAACCGGAACGTTAAACCACGCCATAGCGCGAACGAGTGATGGCGAACGGAAAAACAGCTCTCACTCATCAACTGCAAGGAGAAATATCATGGCGCGCGTCCTCGTAATGATTCCCTCGGGCGAAGTCTACGACCATGATTGTGTCCGCTGGTACAATTATCAAGACGTTCAGAAAAGCATTAACCACTACCATAATATTGGTGATGCCTTTGTGTTTGATTCGTCGCTGAAATTGATGAATTTCGACAAACTGGGTGTTCTGCCCATTGCCGATCCGAAAATGGAAGATATCGACCGCCTGCGCGAAGAATATGATTACGTCTTTTTGCGCGGTTCAAACTATATCCATTCCCACATGGACTGGCGCAATACCATTGCCGTGCTGAAACGCCTGAAATTGCCGGTTCTTGGTTTTGGTATTGGGGCGCAGGCCCCGGTCAAGGGCAAGCTGGAGCTTTCCGAACAGACCAAAACCGTGCTGCGCATGATGGCGGATTCAACGACCTCGATTGGTGTGCGCGGGGCTTATACCGCACAGGTATTGTGGGATTTGGGCATTACCAATGTGCGCATTGTCGGTTGCCCCACGGCGTTTCGCGCCAATAACCCGAATATGCGCATTCAATTGCCGGACCTGGAAAGTGTTCACAATGTTGGCGTGACGCTGCGCCGTGAAGTCTCGCCAGCTTATGCGCAGGATATCAAACGGTATCTGACCTTCCATCGTGACCTGGTCAAGGAACTGGCAAACCGGTTTGACGTCACCTTGATGGCCCAGGGCGAACCGGAAGAAAAGAAGCTGGTGTTTGGCACGGATATCCAGAAACAGGAAGCCATGCAGGCCCTTAAGGACAATGACTGGGTCAAGAACTGGTATCTGGATGACACGATGGAAAAGCTTTACCGCGAAAAGCTGTTCTATTCCGATGTGGTGTCGGATTACGAAGATTTGGTGCGCACCAAGGATTGCGTTTTGGGCTACCGCCTGCATGGCAATCTGATGGCGTTGTCCAATGGTGTTCCGTCGATTTACTTCACCTATGACAGCCGCACCGTCGAATTTGCCGAAACCTATCAAATCCCCAGCTATGACGTGTTCTCGCAAAAGGATTTTGTGCTGGAAGATTACTGGGACCAGTCCCTGTTTGACAAATTCAACCGCGCCTGGTTCCAGACCTATCGCGAAATGCAAACCTTTCTGAGCGAAAACAACATCGACCACAAGATGACCGATGTGATGGCGTCGCAAAACCAGCCGCAGCGCAAAGTGGCCTGAATTTAAAAACCTCTGCATTGCCGCCTGCAAATAGGCGGGCGGCAATGCCCATTATTTGCGGTTTATCATCAAAATTCCCCGATCCCGAGATGAACCGTCCTTGCAAGGAGGCACTAAAATGACAGTACTTGTTACCGGTGGCGCAGGTTATATTGGCAGTCACGCCGCTTTGGCCCTTTTGGATGCAGGGCGCAAGGTTGTAATCCTTGATAATCTTACCCAGGGTCACCGCTGGGCGGTGCCCGCCGGCGCGGCCTTTGTTGAAGGTGATTGCGGCGATATCGACCTGGTATCGCGCATCATTGCCGAACATGATGTAACGGCGATCATGCATTTTGCCGGTTCCATCATTGTCCCGGAATCTGTCGTTTATCCGCTGGATTATTATTACAACAACACGGTTAATTCCCGGGCGCTGGCACAGGCGGCTGTTGATAATAATGTCCGTCATTTCATCTTTTCCTCGACAGCGGGTGTTTACGGTGAACCGGCCAAAACCCCGATTTTGGAAGATTTCCCGTCCAAACCGATTTCGCCCTATGGCACGTCAAAAATGATGACAGAAAAAATGCTACAGGATGCCTCGGTTGCTTATGATTTCCGGTTTGTTGCCCTGCGTTATTTCAATGTCGCCGGTGCGGACCCGCAAGGGCGGGCCGGGCAAACCTCGCGCAAGGCCACCCATTTGATCAAAATCGCCAGTCAGGCCGCCAGCGGCGTGCGCAGTCACCTGGATGTTTATGGCGATGATTATCCGACCAATGATGGCACCTGTGTGCGCGATTACATCCATGTCAGTGACCTTGCCAATGCCCATGTGCTGGCCCTGGAATATCTCGAAAAGGGTGGCGAAAGCGACGTGATGAATTGCGGTTATGGCCGTGGTTTTTCGGTTTATGAGGTGATTGATGCGGTCAAACGCGTCTCTGGCCGCGATTTTACCGTCAATCTGGCTGAACGTCGCGCGGGCGACCCGGCAGCCTTAATTGCCGGTGCGGACCGTATTCGCCAAAGGCTGCATTGGGAACCCAAATATGATGACCTTGATACCATCGTTACCCATGCCCTTGCCTGGGAAGAAAGCCTGAAACAGCGCCAGGCCAGCGCAGCCTGATGGGTTAAAAACGGGGTGAAAACACCCTGATAAAAACAAACAAATAACCACACGAGCAAATTGCCGAAATATGCGCCGCAAAGGCAGCATATTTCGGTCCCGAGCAGGAGTTTCCAGATGGTTGAAAATATCAAACCGGGCCGCAAGCCCCGGATCGGCGTTCTTATGCCTGCGGGCAAGGTGGTGGAAGGCAAGGGTGTTGTCACCCATACCTTTGGCGCACCGCAGCGTGCGACCGAACTGTTCACCAATATTGGCGACTGTTTCGTTTATGACAGTTCGCTGCGCATCCTTGATTATGCCGACCTTTATCCGATTTACGGCCAAAGCAGCGGGGGGCTAAGCGACGAGCAGATCGAAAAGATCAACACCCTTGATTACATCTTTTTGCGTGGTTCGAACTATATCAATACCAACGGCCAGTGGGATGAAATTACCGCTGTTTTGGAAAAAACCAAGGTGCCGGTGATGGCCTTTGGCATTGGTGTGCAGGTGCCCGATAATTCTGATCATTACGTCAATGAGTCGACCAAACGGTTCCTGCAACTGGTTGCCGATCGTTCCAAAACCATTGGTGTGCGTGGTGCCCTGTCACGCAAGGCATTAAATTCGATTGGCATTAAAAATGTACGTATTTTCGGCTGCCCAACGGCGTTTCGCCATTGCAAGCCGGAACTCAACCTGCCGCGTATCACGGCCAGCGAGATTAAAAATCTTGGTTTTACCCTGCGCCGTAAAACGCATGGGTTTGCCATGTTGCAGCGCTATATGCTGCGCACCCTGGCGGAAAAGTACCAGACCGAGATTTTGTGCGCGGGCGAGCTGGAAGAAAAAGCCATTTTCTATGCGCGTAGCAACCTGGTGAACAACCCCAAGCAGGTGATGGAAAAGGCGGTTGCCAGCCTGATCAAGGAAAAATGGCTTTATGGCGAAAATGATCCGTTGCTGGATCTGTATCGGTCATCGCTTAGCGTTTTTGAAACCGTCAGTGATTTTGAAGATGCCGAATGCCGCCAGGATGCTGTGACCGGTTTCCGCTTGCATGGCAATTTGCTGGCCTTGGCCAACGAGGTGCCGGCCCTTTACATCACCTATGATACCCGGACCCGCGAATTTGTGAAAACGCTGGGCATTCCATATGTCGACGGGCGCTATATCGACCGCTTCTCGTTCGAGGAAGCCTGGGACAATGCCGATTTTGACCTGTTTGAAAAGACCTATGCTGAACGGTTCAAGGATTTAACCAAATTCCTTGATGAGAACGGCATGGCACACCGCCTTGGTAAAAACCCGACCCCAAACCTTAGCAAGGCAGCGTGACCATGACGACGGAATGTGCGGGGAACCCTCCACGCCCTGCACATTCCGGCCCTTTCTTTTGGCGACAATAGCGCGGATATGAAAAGTGCATAGAAACGCGATTATCGGATTTTTGGGAAGTGCCATTCTGGCCGTAACGGCGGCCTGGGTTATTCAATCGCCCAGGGCGCAGGCGCTGGATGTTAAACTTGCCGGGCGGGATAGCGTGCTGTTTGATACGGCGGTCAATGCCTGTGATGATTCCCATTTGCCCGATGCCCCGGCGCGGGCCTTTCGGGATGGGGAAGGGCGCATGGTGCTGTTTGCGCCCAATTTCCGCAATCGTGCCTTTGTTGGCCAAAACCTTGAAAGCCTGCACAAGGATTGCAACAGCCGGTTTAAGGCCGCAGGCAAGGCCGACCCGCGCTTGCTGGATGACCGCACCTGGCTTCATGCGATTTACACCGATGACGGTGAAACGGTTTATGCGCTGGGCAGTGCCAGCTTTATGCCCTATCGCCATCATATGCCGTGCAAGGGGGCGACCCAGCGCACCGATTGCTGGATTAACGGGCTTGTGACCCTGAAATCTACCGATGGTGGCCGCCATTTTACCTATCAGGCAAAACCGCCGCATCATGCGCCTTTTCCGCCGCCCATGGCTTATCGCGATGATCGCAAACATGCGCCAAGCTATGTCACGGCCACCAATATCGTCCGCTGGAAGGATTATCTTTATACCATCCTTTGGCGGCGCGGGGTGGATTTCAAGTCATCGCGCAATTGTCTGGCCCGTGCGCATGTCGATGATCCAAGGGGCTGGCAATTATGGAATGGCAAAAAATTTGTCGATGCCGCCCGTTTGACCCCCAATAACGGCTGGGAAGTCTATCAGACCAATTGTGCCCGTGTTGGCCCCTATGGGCTGACATCGATCAGGGGCATTGTGCGCCATGAACCCAGCAATACGTTTGTTGCAGTGTATAAACATCGCCGCAAGCACAAGGACGGCAGTTTTGAACATGGTCTTTATTATTCAACCTCAAAGGACATGATCACCTGGTCAATGCCCAAACTGTTGCTGTCGGCAAATCTTAAGCCCGATG